>NZ_CP071382.1:0-300000 GCF_017338855.1 Geobacter benzoatilyticus | reverse complement strand
ACCGCCTGCGAGGAACTCTCCAGCGAGAACCCGGCTCAGGTTTCGCGGGCCCTGGCCGACCTGGCTGCCTTCCAGGGGTTCGGCTTCCTCTGTGAGGAACATGTCCGCGAAACCATGGATGTCATGCGCCACCTGCCCGTTGCCCAGAGCGAGCAGTTCCAGGCTGAATTTTCGATTATCGTCTCCAATCTGGATGTCGCCATGGGGGAGATTGCTGCCGGCTTGAACGCAACGCGAAAGCGCAACCTGATGACCAGGATCATTGATGTCGTGGAAGCATTTCTCGATGCCGGCGACTCCATCAGGCGCCGCAAGACCGCCGACCGCATATATCGTGACCTGGTCAACGAGAGGATAAGCCGCCAGCGCGCCGCCATCGAACTGCAGGCCCTGATCCGGCGCCAGAAGGGAGGGTGGCTGGGCGATCAGCTCCTGCGGCTCAGGTAGTATCTGAAACGGACCGGCCGGTAGGATAAAACAAGAGGCCGTCTCCCGCTCATGGGGGACGGCCTCATTCGTTCCAGGGTCTCATTCATGTTCTCCTTCCGCGCATTGGCTCTGCCGCTTCGCGGAATTCCCTGTCAGTTGTTTTTTACCTCAGCCTTGCGGCCAAAGCTTTCGTGTACACCTTTTGCTGCTCCGACCATGGTGAGGATTGCCGGAACCATCTGGGCCACGATGATCAGGGCGCAGAAGCCGAGGAAAATCCACACGAACACGCCGCTGTTGTCTTCCCGTGCTCCCGATGCCGCCAGAGCGGATGTTACGCTTCCCATTACCATTGCCAGTGTGTTTAACAAAGTTCTCGCTCTCATGACTGACTCCTTTCCCGTTTCTTTTATCTTTCCGGTCTCTGACCGGGTTGTTCCCTGATGTTTAGCGGGCGTTCGCTCCTGCTTCCGCCTTTTTCGAGAAGAACCCCTTTACCATGGAGCCGAGCAGCATGACTGCCGGGATGGCCTGGAAAGCGATGATTGCAGCACCGAAGGCCAGGAACAGGGGGGCGAGGAATCCGCCTTCGTCGGCGGCTGCGCCGCTGGCGGCAAGGGCTGAAGAAGCGGAGGCTATCGTTACGATCAGTGCATTGGCTATGGCTTTCATGGCATCCTCCTTTTTTCCGGTGGTAACCGGTTGTGTTTGACTTTATAACTGCACCGGCTGTGCCATTTGTATGAAAAAAAATTATTAAATTTGTAACAGCTCGTAAATACGGCATTATTTGGTTGGCGCTTTTTAAGTTTCAGGGTTTTGGGTAGATGAATTACGGGGAAATTGTATAGAGCGGCCATACAGACGAGGGAAGGTTAGTTTTATCTCACAGATAGCGCGTTTTGCAACTTACCGATATTGTTGAAAATAATCGTGATTGTAGAGGTGCCTTAAAAAAAGATACGCCTTTATTGGGAAAGTATAAATTTATTATTGGGTGTGGTTGAGGCGCCTGAATCGCTGCCAGGGAACGTTTTGTAACATGGAAGCACCAGCTGGTCCTTCTTTGAAAAAAACGCAGCAGGTTCAAGGTGTTTGGTGAGTTGGTGTTAATTGTTTGCAGTAAATCCGGGGGCGTGTGATTTTCGGGAGGATCAGTCCTGGAGAGCGATAATCCGTTTTGTGGTATTGATGAAATATACAGCGGATAGATCCAACTTCCCGGATTGACCAAAGGCTCAGGCGACACTCAGTGGGATCGAGGCTCCCGCGTCATCGTCGGTTTTTCCCGGCTCCTCAAGACTGATCCGGCCGATTTTGCCTGCGCGAAGCTCCCGGAGAAACGATTCGGCGGCACGATGCAGGTCAACCACTCCCCCCGGGGCCATGCAGCCGAGGCAGCGTCCGACCGCCTCTATGAGCGCGGTCGAGTTGCCGGGGAGTTCCGTAAGCTTGTACCGCTCCAGCAGCAGCGCCGGGTAACGTTTCATCATGAAGTCGGCGGCGAAGAGCCCCACGACGGTGTAATCAAGGGCGTTGGCCCCTATGGCGCCGCTGGCCGCCAGGCGATAGGCCGCAACCTGGTCGCTCATGTCGGGCCAGAGAAGGCCCGGCGTATCGGATATGGTGACGCCGTTCCGCAGGTCGATCAACTGGGATGATGTGGTGATGGCGGGCTTATCGCCGACCTTGGCCACGCATTTGCCCGCCAGGGTGTTGATGAGGGTGGACTTGCCGACGTTGGGAATGCCCACCACCATGACGCGCACCGGCAGGCCCGGTCTGCCGCGGTTGGGCGCGAGGCGCTGGCAGAGCTTGATAAGCTGCTTCACTTCGCTGTGCTGCTTCGCCGACAGCGGGAGCGCGCGCACTCCGGATTCCGCTTCGAAATTGCGGACCCACGCCTTGGTCACGTCGGGGTCCGCGAGTTCCTTTTTGTTCAGCACTTTTATGCACGGCTTGTTGCGGCGCATCTCGGCCAGTTGGTGGTTTGAGCTGGAGGCGGGCAGGCGGGCGTCAAGAACCTCGATGACCACATCGATCTTCCGAATTGCCTCTGACATCTGTTCCTGGGCCTTGCCCATGTGACCGGGGTACCACTTGATCGTCATATTCGTTTTCTTTCCACTTCACGTAGTCATGGCGGTTTGCTTGCGCCTTGTCCTACAGTACCACACCTTCCCCGAACAAAGCTATCCTCCGTGCACGTGACGATGCATGTCGGAAATGCGGGACGCGTTAAGCCTGGTTTATGGGATGGCGAGCCTTTTTAATAGGCGAGGGGCGGGACGTATTGACATTGTCGCAACGCTCCCGCCCCAGGGACTACCCGACGAATTGTCTACCTGTGTCTATGCTGCCAATTTGAAGCGCCCCACGAGGGCTTGCAACTCCTCGGCCAGCTTGGAGAGGGTTTTGGCCGACATGGCGGTTTCTTCGGATCCTCTTGTCGATGCTTCGATTACGGTGGTCACCTGCTGGATGTTGTTCGTAATCTCCACGGTTGTAGCGTTTTGCTGCTCCGATGCCACCGCGATCATATTCACCTGGTTCGTCACCGTTTCGATCTGCTTGATGATTTCCTTCAGGGCGCTCGATGACTGGAGTGCCCCTTCTCTGCCGTCTGCGACCTCCAACACCCCCTCTTCGATGGCCTTGACGGCGTCTCCGGTTTCCTGCTGGATGGAGCGGATCATGCCGGTAATCTCATGGGTTGCCTTGGCGGTTCTTTCGGCAAGCGCCCGGACCTCATCGGCCACAACTGCGAAACCCCTGCCCTGTTCTCCTGCGCGTGCCGCTTCAATGGCCGCATTTAGCGCCAGGAGGTTGGTCTGGTCGGCAATATCCTCGATGGTGGAGACAATCTGTCCGATCTGCTCGCTGCGGGCCAGCAGATTTTCAACTTTCTCGGACGACCGGCGCACCTTTTCGGAGATGCGGTGCATGCCGTCCACGGTCTGCCGTATGACGCCCGCTCCCGTGGCTGCCTGTTCATTGGCCATGCGGGAATTGTTGGCTGCCATGGTGCAGTTGGAAGCGATGTCATGGGCGGTGGCAGCCATCTCTTCGCTGGCAGTGGCAACCGCCTGGGTCTGGGCACTTACCTCTTCGGCGCCGCAGGCCATCTGCTCTGCCTGTGCCACGAGTTCGGCCGCGGATGATGACAGGTGGTTCGATGCTTGAGAGAGTGCCTTCAATACCCCGTTCATGTCGTCGGTCATCTTGTTGATGGCGCC
Source organism: Geobacter benzoatilyticus (assembly GCF_017338855.1). Lineage (NCBI taxonomy): Bacteria > Pseudomonadati > Thermodesulfobacteriota > Desulfuromonadia > Geobacterales > Geobacteraceae > Geobacter > Geobacter benzoatilyticus. Next base: position 296,335 of record NZ_CP071382.1, on the reverse strand, counting down.
CGCCAGGATTCCGATCTCGTTGGTGCCGTGGTCCGGTAATTGTACCGTCAAGTCACCGGAAGCTATCCTTCCGATGGCGTCCACGGTGGTGGCAAGGGGGCGGCGGATACTCCGAGTGATGCCGTAGGCAACCAGGATGCCGATAAAGAGACCGGCTATCCCCAGTCCCAGGAGTAGCTTCTCGACGCTCCCGGTTGACTGCTCGATGTGTCCGGCCATGGCGTTTGCTTCGTCAACCTGGCTTTTCTTGAAGAGCCGGACCTTTTCGGCAAGGGTTGATGAGGCCGCGTCGAACTCCCGCATGGTCCGGTTTCCCCCTTCGGTCCCCTCCTTCATGTAGGCATCAGCCATTCGCTTGCCAAGGGTGTAAAAGGAGTCGAACGCCTGCGCCATATCGTTGATGGCCGCCAGCCCCTTCTCGTCGTGCTCACGCTGGAACATCTCCCGGAATTTTTCAACCCCCGTGCGGAAGCCGGCTGCCGTTTCTTCAGCTTCCCGGTAGGCATCCGGCTCGCGGGTTGCTCCCACGTCGGTAAGGAACTGCTGGACCTGAATCACCTCGAATGCCATCTCCTCGGCAAGGAGGGCATAAGGGAGACTTTCACCTTTCATCTGGCCGATGCTTACCTCTACGGTTCGCAGCGAACCGACCGTGACGGCAGTGAAAATGGTCAGCAGCAGGAGAACCGTCCCGAATCCCAACGCCAGCTTTGTGCCAATGGTCACATTCTTCAACATGTCATTCCCCCTCCGAGTCAGTTCTCCGCCTCACCATTAGAGGTTATCGTGGAGCATTAAATGTCTGCCGTGGCCAATACAGTCAACAACATGGGCTAGCTGCGAATCGCGAAATGTATTAGCGTCCGCTAAGCACTATCCGTGCCATTAGTTGTAAGCAATAAGTCGGGAGGGGTGGTGATGGTATGTGGAGCCTTGCGGGTTCTAGGTTTGCGGATTTCTCCGCACCGATATGAATCCCGCCTGGGAAAAATCCGACTTTGGATTCATATCGGTAACGGCAAAATAAAACTTCAGTATTATTTATGAATATTCTATGCGCAAATAAAGGTTGTATATTGTTTTTATTTATGCGCAAAAATTGCATAATTAGTGCGACGACACAAATTGACACATTGTGGGGAAATTCCGCTAAACCACAGGGAAACTATTCCGGCAAGCAGCGGTTTCTTACGGGACGGGCGCAAAGCCGGTGAAGACGTAATCATTCCCCTTCACCGGCGTGTGGCAGCCGAAACATTCCTGCACGAAGCCAGGGTCTTTGCCGTAGGGGGTGAGACTGTCACCCACGAAGCGGGCAAAGCCCCACCCCCCCGTAGCGCCGTACTTTTTGGCGTCTTTCACCATGAACTCCACCTGTACGAACCGGTCGGGGACGGTGGCCACCGGGAACTTCGGGTGCTTGGCCGCGGTCCATGCCACCTTTGCCAGCACAGTACCGTCGGGGAAGGGTAGCGTTCCGTTCCTCGATGCTTTTACGGCGATGTCATTCCCAAAAATAACCCGGATATGCCCCTTATCCTCCCGGTATGAGGGGGCGATTACCTGCCAGTTCCGGTATCCCTCCATGATGGGGATGCCGTTGGGGGCCACGGGGCGTTCTCCGCCTGCGGCGACAACCGGCAGCAACGCAACGATGATGGCTCCAATTATGGCTTTCATAAGTACCTCCGGATTCTGGTCAGGGCTTGAAGATATGCCGGCGAGCACCACGGCCGCAGGCCTGCTTCCGTGGGGACCGCCTTGAGGGGGGGGGCACCACGGCCTTGGCGATCAATGGCTTTGCCGTTGATTATTCTGGTGCGTAGTCCCTGAAGTCTTGGTAATCTGGCAACTATCCCATGCCGAATTTTTCAGTTTTCTCCCCCATGACATCCTCCCTCGTTGGCCGGTTCAGCATAGGGTGCAGTCATGTTGAGGCGTTGCCGGGGCGGAATGACGGGGGTTGATAAGCGACAGAACGCCGTAGATTTTTGGAAGGATCGGCGGAATGGGGGAGGTGGTGGTGCGCCGTCCCTGGCGCGCAGCGCTCATCCGTGAGACTGCTTGATGGTTGAATGAGTTTTTTGATTATTTATGACCAAAAAAAGTATAGCGGCCGTAATTTTGTGCGCAAGCGGCCAATGCAAATAATTCCGGTTTGTTAGGAGACGGTGACGGCCTGGTGACGATGTGATGTTTTGCTCCAGGGAGGCATGAGTGTGCGCTAGGCTTCGCCGGCCGGTTCCTGGGGAGCCGTTGTCTGCGTATCCGCCATGCGCCGTTTATGCTTTTTGAGGTTATCACCCAGAAGACCGACGATTTCCGTTGCGGCATTGAGGATGTGCTCGGTCCCGAGGCCGGCCCGCGTCATCTCCCGATAGAAGGTCTTTGCCGCGATACGTGCCAGCCGTGCCGGGTCCTGGTAGAATTCAGTCACCTTGCTTGCAACCAGGGTCTTTGTTTCCCTGGAGATGGCCATCTGGGCAAAGCGGGACCGGAGCACGTTCTGGAGCTGGACCACCTGGATCGATTTACCCACCAGCAGCGCCACGAAGGTGGCAAGGGCCAGGTCATTATCCGAGAAGCAACGGCCATCCCGTGGGTTTGTCAGGTTGATTACCCCGACAACCTTGGTGCCGATCATGACTGGTACTGAGATGAAGCACTTGCTGGCCCCTTCCGGTGCTCGGGCCAGGGGCAGGTAGGGGGAGCTGGTGATGTCCTCCACGAGGATGGCTTGGCCCGTGGCAGCAACCCGGCCGGCGATGCCGTCGTTCACCTTCAAGGCTTCCTGGAAGGCATTTTCGGGGAGGTATCCGGTCTTGGCGAATACCCGCAGGCGGAAGTCACCTGCCTTATCCCCTTCCCGGAAGAGCATGATGGAACAGTTCTCCACGTTTATGATATTCGCCGCCATTGCGGCAAAATCGTTGAGGCTCTCGTCGAGGTCCTCCTGCTGTTCAAGGAATGTGGACATCCCCACAAGTTTTACAAAAAAATTGGAATCGGTCTGCATGACGGCATCTCACTTTCTTGGGGATATGTCAGCTAACGGCGCTCCAGCAGTTCTTCCGGCGCGGGGCAGCCGTCGGTCAGGAGGTTACCGTTACATCAAGGCTCCCTTCCCAGTAACCGTGGAGGTTGCACCGCTCGAACGCCAGGAGCGTTATCTTCCCGGCGGGTGCCGCCTCTTTGGGAACCACTACGGTGAAGGTCACCTTTGGATTCAGGAAGCCGCGGGGATGCATGTCCACCCGTCCGGCAGGCTCATTGCCCACGTTCAGCTCGATGAACTGGATCCAGTGGGGCGGCCCCATGGGGTGAACCACCTCACCCACCGTCACCTCCACCGTGAACGGCTCGCCCGCCTTCACCGAGGGCGGCGCCTTGATGACCGGCACGTGCTTCTGTTCAAGGGGGCTTTTCTTTGCAGGATCCTTGGCCCGGTTGATGGCGGCGAAGAGGCTCTGGTCCGCCTTGACGGGGAAGTACTTTTCGGCGGCCGCCGCCGCTTCGCGAGTAATTCCCGCAACCATTGCCCCCAGGGCCGCTGTCTTCAGAAAGGTCCTCCTGTCCATGATTCCTCCCGTCGTCCGTTTCATGGTGCCGGCTTGAATGAGCATTTGAAAGTTTAAATCCTGGCATCTCAATGTCAATGGAGTCTACAATGACAAAACGGCCGGAGCCGGCTTAAAGTTTGTTGTGTCAACCCAGGCGATTTTCGGACGTTATTAAATATAAATTGAGCAGAGCAAGGAGGAGCGGCTGGACTCCAATGAAACTCTAAATCTGTTCCTGGCCGGAGTTGAGCGGAGAGCCTTCCGCATGGCGCGGCTCGCCACCTCGGACGATGATGAGGCCCTCGACTTGGTGCAGGATGCCATGCTTGCGTTCGTCAGCCGCTATGCCGGCAAGCCGGATGGGGAGTGGGCGCCTCTGTTCCACCGGACCCTCCAGAACCGCATCGTCGACTGGCACCGCCATTCGAGCGTAAGAAACCGGTTCCGCGTTTGGTTCGGGGGGAGAGAAGAGGATAACAATGGCAGTGATCCGCTGGAAAACGTTGCTGACCAGAGCTTGCCCGATCCTGCGGCGAGCTTGCAGCGCCGCCAGTTGGGGACTGCCATCGAGTCTGCGGTTAGCAGGCTTCCTTTGCGCCAGCGGCAGGCGTTTCTCCTGAGAGCGTGGGAAGGGCTCGATACGGCCCAGACGGCTTTTGCCATGGGATGTTCGGAGGGTAGCGTGAAGACCCATTATTCGCGAGCGGTCCATACGTTGCGCGATCTTCTTGAGGAGTTTGCATCATGAAACCTGAAAAAAGTGACGAGCGTATTGCGAAATTGGTTAAAAGTCACCTTGACGCAGGCGTGGATGCCATTGATGAGCTGACGGCAGCAAAACTCCGGGCTATTCGGCTGAACGCCGTCGAGGCGGCAGGAGAGAGCCGGGGATGGTTCCGCTTCCCGCGATGGGCTGCATTTGGCGGGTTAGCCACGGCCGTCGCAGCGGTCCTGGCCGTGAGTCTCTGGATGAGCGGGCAATCCGGGGAAAGTACTGTTGCCACGGCCGATGATATCGAAATTGTCGCGGCTCAGGAGCAGATGCAGTTCTATGAGGATATTGAGTTCTACCGCTGGCTGGCGGCCCAGGAAAACGACGGCTAGCGGGCAGGGAAGAGGAGTCGATGATGAGAAAGAAAGTTGCAGTGGTTATGGCTGCGGGGATCATAATGGCGGCCATCCTGGCTGAGGGGGATGCAGTTGCCGCGTCTTGGGAGCGGCTTACCCCCGAGGAGCGCCAGGTTTTGAAGCCTTTCGAGGAGCGGTGGCAATCCCTTTCTCCGGAGCGTCAGGAGAGGCTGCGCCGTGGGGCTGAGCGGTGGCGGGCCATGACGCCCGAAGAGCGGAACGCTGCCCGTGAGAAGTCGCGTCATTGGCGGGAAATGCCACGGGAACAGAGGGAGCGGATCAGGCACCGCGCCGAGGAGTTCGGCAAGCTTCCGCCGGCCGAGCAGGAGCGGATCCGCCAGAAGTACCGCTGGTTCAAGGAGCTTCCCCCGGAGGAGCGCCAGATGCTCCGTGAGAAATGGCGGGGGACGAGTCGTGAAGAGCGGCGCGAGCTCAGGGACCGTTACCGGGCCATGACCCCAGAGCAAAGGCGAAACTATCTGGAAAATAGATGAAGAACAAGTGGCCCCGGCGCAGAATTGCCGGGGTTTTTTGTCTTTTTCCCCACTGCGCGCTGGATTGTCCGTTGTGGGTAAAACATGCTGTCCCGTTTGACAAACCGTACCGGTAAGCTACATTGTGATGTGCTAACCCTGCTGAAAGACTGATGTTGCAGGATTAATCCTCTTTGGTCGGAAATGGAGGTGTCCAGGGGTGTTGAACCATGGAGGGGCAGGGAAGACTCTCTCAAAGGAGGACCAGGGATGGTTACCAGACACAGCATTATCGGAGCGGCGGCGCTCCTGCTCCTGACGGCTGGTGCCGTAGGGGCAGCGGGGCTGACCGATAAGGAGCAACTTGGCAAGGACATCTTTTTCGACACCGACCTCTCTCTGAACAAGAACCAGTCTTGCGCTGCCTGTCATGCCCCCGAGGCGGGGTGGACCGGCCCCAGTGACAGTTTCAACGCCCACGGTGCTGTGTACGAAGGTTCGATTGCCGGGCGGTTCGGCAACCGCAAGCCGCCCTCATCGGCCTATGCCACCACTGCACCCATATTCAAGTACGTTCGCCAGGGAGGCGGCATGTTCGTTGGTGGTAATTTCTGGGACGGCCGGGCCACCGGCGAAAAGCTCGGGAACCCCGCGGCCGATCAGGCCCAGGGGCCGTTCCTGAACCCGCTGGAGCAAGCCCTTCCCGACTCGGCCTGCGTGGTCTACCGGGTCTGTGAAGCGTCCTACGGTGGGGACATGGATGATCTCTGGCCGGGATCGTGTGACATCGAGTGGCCCGCTGACGTAGAGGCCGTCTGCACCATGGAGGGTGGCATGGTGGCCCTTGATTCGGCGAACAGAACCAGGTCTGATACGGCCTACGATTACATCGCCCTGGCCGTTGCGGCCTTCGAGGGTTCGGCCGAGTCCAATGCCTTCACCTCCAAGTACGATGCCTACCTGGCCGGCAAGTCGACCTTTACCCCCAAGGAGAGGATGGGGCTCGCCGTATTCAACGGCAAAGGGAAATGCGCCCGCTGCCATGTTAACACCGGCAAGAAGCCTCTCTTTACCGACTATACCTTCGACAACCTGGGGGTTCCCCGCAACCCCGAGAACCCCTTCTACACCCAGACGGCTTTCAACCCCCTCGGTGCCGCCTGGGTTGATCTGGGGCTTGGCGGATTCCTTGATTCCCGGATGGATTACAGCCAGTATGCCAAGACCAATTACGGCAAGCACAAGGTGCCGACCCTGCGCAACGTTGATATGCGCCCATCCCCTGATTTCGTGAAGGCCTACGGTCACAACGGCTACTTCAAGAGCCTCAAGGAAATCGTCCACTTCTACAACACCCGCGACGTGCTTCCCGCCTGCGCGTCCGGTTCGCCTGGGGAGAAAGTAACGTGCTGGCCACTTCCCGAGATTGCTCTCAATATGAACACCTCGGAACTTGGCAACCTGGGCCTCACCGATGCCGAGGAGGATGCCCTCGTTGCCTTCATGCAGACCCTCACCGACGGATACGGGAAATAGCCTTTTCTGATGCACGAAGCCCCGGACCACATGGTTCCGGGGCTTCGTTGCGGATTGTGGCGTCTCATTTTCAGTCGGGGAACCTGATGCGGTTTCCGGCAAGAAAATCGTCAGAAAGGTGCGGGTCCTGAATGCAACGTGTTACCGAACGGCACAACTCCCGGCTGCTGATGTCGAGACCGGCCCGCTCCAGCGCCATCGACAGCGCACGGAAGGTTTCCTCCATCAGAAATTTCTGGAAGATGTTGACGACGATCATTTCTTCTTCGCAGGAGCCGTGGGATGCGAGGGCGCGGCGGCACTGCTGCGAGTCGGTGGATGAGAGAGCGCGGCAGGTCAGGGGTCGCACCGGGTGGATGACGCACCACCCCCTTTCGTCGAGGAAGGCGCACGGGATACCGGCACTTATCCGTTCGCCATCATCCATCCAGCGTACCCTGGAGGCTGTATCGGCGATCCGCTGCTTCAAGTGAGAGAGTCCGTTGCCTGCGCCCGTGACGTAGCGGGCGATGGCAATGGCTTCGGGCAGAAGCACCGTTACATTGATGGTGCAGCAGGCGGCGCAGCCCGGTCCGCAGGCGATAAGCCCCCGATCTTTAAGGGACATCCTGGAAGACAGTACTTCCTCCGCCCGTCCCGTCACCCGGCCCATGAGGCTTCTGATCCCTTCCTCCCCTGTCGCGACGGCCAGACCCTGCGTCGCCAGATCGGCAATATCGCCGCAATACGCTGAAAAATCAAAGGGGGGTGTGTTGCCGGTTGCAGTCATGGCAGCTCCTCCTGTTCCGGAAAGTGTAGTGGAAATCACGACCCAGTCAATGGGGGGGCATTTTTGGCCGTTTGCTGATTATGCATGAAAAACCGGCTCCGCTGCCCAGCGATGGTGCACCATGCACCCTGGGGCAATGGTGCGGAATTGGCGCGATCCCCGCCCTCATCGCTGCAGGCGGCCTTTGCCGCGGCACAACGGTTTTGCAGCCTCCTTGGCACGTGTCATGTAACACCGCTTGCAGGTCCTGGGCAGGGCCGTGACAAAAGAGCGGGAGGATCCCATGTCAACAGTTGATTCGATTTCCATAGAGGATGCGGCAAAAGAGGTGGGGAGCACCCCCGTGCGTCTGCTTATGCTTATCAAGCAGGGGGTAATCCGGGGAGAACTGCAGGGCGGGCAATGGTATGTGGACAGGGAGGTGCTGGAGGGGTTTGCTAAGGCTGATGGGGACAACCGGTCAATCCTTGCCTGTGCCGCGTCGTGCAAAGCGTCGTCCTGCGGTTGCCGATAGTTGAAACCCGTTTTTTTCTTCCCTCTGCGGCGGTTTTTGTGATACCCATTGGCCTCAGCCATGATAAAGCGTCAGACAACCATAAACAGGATATTTAAACTGAGCGGCGTCGGTCTCCACACGGGCCGGACAGTTACCCTCGAATTCCTCCCCCGCAGGGAGTTCGGGATTGCCTTCGTCTTTGGCGGCCGCCTCATCCCGGCCCGCTACGACATGGTTGCCGACACCCGCCTCTCCACCCAGATTGCCGCGGATGGCGCGGCGGTGGCCACCATCGAGCACCTGATGGCCGCCTTCTACTACTCGGGCATCACCAACTGCCTCGTCTACATCGACGGACCCGAGGTGCCGATCATGGACGGTTCGGCCTGGGAGTTCTATCATGAGATGTGGCGCGCCGGGGTCTATGAGTTCCCCGAAGCGGGGGTCTACCTGAAGGTGCTCCGCCCGGTCGAGGTTACCCTCAACGATGCCTGGGTGCGGGTCAAACCACTGAACACCCTCGACATATCCATGACCATCGAGTTCCGGCCTCCCGTGGGGAGGCAGAAGAAGCGGGTCATGGACGTCGAGAATGCCGTCTCCATCATCAACTCCCGTACCTTCGTCCTCCATGAGGAGATCGAGGCAATCCGCAAGGCAGGGCTGGCCAAGGGTGGGTCGCTGGACAATGCCGTGGTCATCGGCGGAGAAACCATCGTCAACCCCCATGGGCTTCGCTACAAGCAGGAACTGGTGAACCACAAGATCCTGGACCTCATTGGCGACCTCTACACCTGCGGCTACCGGATGCTCGGCAAAGTGGAGGCATTCAAGACCGGCCATCACCTGAACAACCTGCTGCTTAAGGAGATTTTCTCCGACCCGGAGAACTACGCAATCTACTGATGAAGTGCATTCCTTCCGGTTGTGCCCATAAAAAAGCCCGCTTCGAGCGGGCTTTTCCGTATCAATCCTCTGTGGACGTCTACAGATGAAAATCCCCCGCCGCCTCCGGCTGGTAGAGTATTTTTTTAACCTTCAGCCGGCGAACACCACCCGGCACTTTCCATTTAATGGTATCGCCCACCCGATAGCCCAGCAGCGCCGTCCCCACCGGTGCCAGAATGGATATCCGGTTTTCCTCCAGCCTCGCGTCGCTGGGAAAGACGAGGGTATAGACCGGTTCTTCGCCGCTGTCCAGGTCCTTCAGGCGGATCTGCGAGTTCATGGTGATAACGTCGGCGGGGATATCCTGCGGTTCGACCACTTCCGCGCGCAACAGTTCGTCCTCCAGTTCCTTGAGGTGTTTGCTGTCACGGGAATCTTCCGAGTTGACCTTCTCCAGCAGTTCCTCCAGTCGGCTGAGATCGAATTCGGTGATGTGGATGGTTCTTTCTTCTGCTGACTTCTTCATTGGATTCTGCTCCCTTTTGCTGATGCTCCTGGAAGGGGGGGCCCTTTCAGATAAAGTTTCAAGTATACATAAAGGCCGGTCGATATCAACCGGTTGGTCTCAGGAAGCTGAAATAACAGGCTTAAAGGAGTTGTAACCGCCACTGGCTCCAACCGTTGCATATTCGGGCACAAAAAAGCCGCATCTTGGAATGCGGCTTTTTTTGTGCCCGAACTATACCTGTTCTAATGGCTTGGTGCTTCGAGGGCTGCCCCGCTGGGGGGCCAAGGCGTTGCGGAGTGGTTGTCATGCATGGCGCGTTTCTTGGTGTCTTCCTCCACAAGCCGTCGCGCTTCTGCCAGCGCCTTGTCTAGGCGGGTGAAAATCCGCTTGCGGCCGATCCGGGCGGAGAGCCCCGTGCGGTGTAGCTTGTCGAGGGGGCGTGCGTGGACCCCCGAGAGGATGAGTTTTGTCTTGTCGCGCCGCGCCTTCTGTACCAGTTCCTCCAGGGAGTGAATGGCGGTGGCGTCCAGGGAAAGGATATGCTCCAGATGCAGGATGAGCACCTTGGGAGGGGTTTCCACCAGCCCGATGGTGTCTTTGAACTGGGTGGCGGCGCCGAAGAAGAAGGGGCCGCGGATTTCGAACACCTCCACCCCTTCGGGGATGTCGCCGGCCCGCAGGAGCTGCCCCGGTATGTCATCGTACTCGTCGTTAAACTCGCGGGAGAGGTGACGGATTTCCGTGGCGGAGGCCATCCGGTTCATGAAGAGGAGCGCCGAGAGCACGACACCCACCTCGATGGCAACGGTCAGGTCGATGAAGACCGTCAGGGCGAAGGTGGTGACCATGACCAGGACGTCGGTGCGGGGGGCGCGCAGCAGTTTCACGAAATGCCGCCATTCGCTCATGTGGTACGAAACCACCAGAAGCACGGCTGCCAGTGTCGCCATGGGGATCAGCGTCGCCCACTTGCCGAAGCACATGAGGATCAGAAGCAGCGTGATCGCGTGGATAATGCCGGAGATGGGGCTCCGGCCGCCGTTCTTGATGTTGGTGGCGGTACGGGCGATGGCGCCGGTGGCCGGGATGCCGCCGAAGAGGGGGGAGGCGATGTTGGCAACCCCCTGGGCCACCAGTTCCATGTTGGAGCGGTGTCGCATGCCGGTCATGCCGTCTGCTACCACCGCCGACAGAAGAGATTCGATGGCGGCAAGAATTGCAATGGTGAAAGCCGGAGAGATGAGCTTCGGCAACTGATGCCAGTCGAACTCCGGTAGCGCCGGCATCGGCAGTTGGGACGGGACGCTGCCGAACTGGCTTCCGATTGTCGATACCGGCAGATCGAAGAGCTGTGCCAGGGCTGTTCCGGCGAGTATGGCCACGATGGAACCGGGGATACGCTTGGTCACCCTGGGCCAGAGAACGATGATGACGAGGGATACCCCCCCTACCAGGATTGCAGAGGGATTAAAACTTCCGATATTACCGGTGTAATCGCCCATTTTCTCCAGAAACTCGCTGGAAGGATGGGGAATCGTGAGTCCGAGGAAGTCTTTTATCTGGGTCGTGGCGATGATGAGAGCGATGCCGCTCGTGAAACCGACCGTCATGGGATAGGGGATAAACTTGATGACGCCGCCCATCCGCGCTAAACCCATGCAGACCAGAAGCGCGCCCGCCATGATGGTGGCCATGGCAAGGCCTCCGTAACCGTATTGGGCCACGATGGACGCGACCACCACGATGAACGCGCCGGTGGGGCCGCCGATCTGGACGCGGCTGCCGCTCAGGACCGAGATGATCAGACCGGCAATGACGGCGGTGAAGAGCCCCTGTTCAGGCTTCACCCCCGAGGCGATGGCAAAGGCGATTGCCAGGGGGAGGGCGACGATGCCGACAATGACGCCGGCCATGAGGTCGTTGACCAGATTTGAGCGGGTGTAGCCTCCTTTGAGGCATGAAACGAGCTCGGGAACCAAACGAGAATTCATCAGACACTACTCCTTGTCGTGATAATTTCGTCGTCCGGAAGTCGGAATCGTGCATCGGCGGCGTCAGGTACGGCGTCGTCATGACATCATGCGATCTCGGCCTCGGATCGGTAGATATCAGATGGTCAGGCATCTTTACTCGAGGGGATTCCGCAGGAGGGGTACCGCAAGGTAAAGTCTAGGCCAGGTGATAGGTACTTCGACGAACATATAGTTCAATCATGTCCGCAAGGCGGGGAGGGTGAGCAGATGGAGGTCCCCGTCAGGGAAACCCAACCTTACTAAAAAGAATCGCAGAATTCAAGTTAAACGTTGTTTTATTTGATTAAACTTTTGGGGCGGGAGGAGAGGCCAGAATTGAGAGTGCCTTGCCGACCATTTTCTGGTGGGAAAGCCATTCCTTTGCCGCATCGAACCGGGTCCAGGATGAAGTGCAGGCGAAGCCCTCCGCCGGTGCCAGGGCCTGGCAGGCCCGGGGGCGCTCTTCAAAGGGCAGGGTGCAGCCGTCTTCTCCCAGGAGAACGCATTCACCCGCGCCGGGGAGCACCTGGACATCCCCCGCTTCCCGTTCCTGCCGCGTTGCCGGCCGGGGATAGAGGATAATCCGGTCGGGGTCTCCCTTTTCCCCCTTTTCCGGCGAATAGGGGATGCCGTAATGGCGGTCGAGGACCCACAGGCCGGTCGCCAGCAGTCGGGCCAGTTCTTCGGCAGGGGAGGCTGCCGTGAGGAATCGTTCCGGCGCTTCTATTCCAGGCCTGGTCCGGCAGCACTCGCCGCCGCAGGCGCTGCAAAGGGAATAATCTTCGTTGTTTTCCACGGAACTTGCTGCGGTCATGTTTTAAGGGCTTCTCCCGGATTCTGACGGGTGGGTCAGCTTCAGCGCAGGGGATGACGTGATCCCGCTCTCCTGAATAATAGGGGGAGAGTCATTCGTTTTCTACTAAATTTTCAATTTTCTCCTGGTCCCCTCGTTAAAAAAAGCGGGAGGAGCTTTTGCCCCTCCCGCGCTGTTGCAACACAACAGTCCTGCGATTCCGTGCCTTGTTCAGTCAAGAAATCCTTCCATCTTCGATCAGTACTTGGGGATGAAGCGGAGTACGAACTGGTTCGGTGTCGGCCACTTGGAGTTCAGATTGTTTACGGTAATGTAGTAGTTCAGTCCCAGGTTTGCCAGGTCTTCGACGGGACCGGTCATGTAGAGCGGGTTGGATTCCCAGGCAGCCAGCACATCGGCCGGAACCGGCTTCTTGACGCCGTCGGAAGGATAGGGAATGCCGTTGGCGTCAAGGCCCGCCTTGCTGCGGTAGGTTACCCAGGTCCCTTCGCAGTAGCCGGAGCCCATGACCGGGTCGGTCACCACGAAGTTGCCGTCGCAGTTGGCCATCAGGGTGTTGTCGGTGTTGATGTTGTTGTCGTCGTCATAGTAGTAGCCGGAGGGGACGCCGGAAAGGTAGTTCCAGTCGCCGAACAGTGCATAGTAGTTGGAGGTTATCAGGCCGCTGTCGATGATGTCTTCGGTGGCGTTGAGGAAGTAGCTGAAACGGTTGATCGGGTCAAAATAGCCGGTTTCAGGATGGTTGGCGTCTGCCGGTCCGGCAAGGCCTTGGGCGAAGAGGGCTGACAGGGTTTCTGCGGACTGAAGGGCGGAGGTGGTGGTGGTGAAATATTTGCCCTTGCTGGTGGAGAAGCCGAGGCCGTCAAGGGCCTTGGACGGGGTGAACACGCCGTTTACCATGAAGCCCAGCTGGGCTTTGAACCCTTTCCACTTTCTGACGTCGTTGTCGGTCAGCTTCTGCATGGAGTTGTAGATAGTCGTGAGGGTATCGGTCGCGACCTTGAAGTACACATCGACCGGCTGGCCGTTGACTCCGCTGACCTTCCAGCGCTTGCTGGACTGGATCGGGTCGGAGCACATCTTGTCGGAGAAGTCATAGGGGTTGTAGCCGGTGGTCATGATGCACCGCTTCCCGGTGACATCATCCTTGTTGACAACCTTCATCCCCGGGGCAGTGACATCGGACTCTTCCCACCCCACATACCCGTTGGTGGCTGACTTTGCGGCGCTGGTGAAGAGCGTGCTCCTGTATTTCACGAACTCAGTGTAGGGAGGCGGCGCCACCGTGACGTTACTCATGTCCCAGCCGGTGATGGTTCCGGCGCTGGCGGCTGAAGCGGCAACCAACAGCGATGCTCCCAGCAGTGCAGACAGCTTTTTGGCGGATTTGCTTTTCGACATGCTCGTTCTCCTTTTTGTTGTCTGATTTATTAATGGTTCTTTATGGTATATTTAGCAACTGACATACCAATAGTGTTGCTGTGTTTAATGTATTGTTATTGCTGGTTTTTTTAGATAAAGCATGAACGGCGGGTTTCGAAAGGCCGCAACTGTGGTTGCCTTCTTCGAAGCGTTACTGCAAGTTGCCGGAGGGAAGAGTTTGTCGTTGCAGATGCAAGTAGATTGGCGGACACAATGCGTAGAGGCGGGCCGGGACGTGTTGTTGCTCCGGGAAATGCCGGGCGTGGCGTCGGCGCGGTCGGGCTGACAGGGGCTGCAGGGGATGTCCGCAGCTCTGGTTGCGCTATGCAACCAGGGTTGCGTGGATACGTCATGTGCTGTGCAGAAAAATTTGTGGGGGCGCGCGGCGGGCCATTTCGGCCCCGGCGGTTTCCCGAAGATATGAAAAATTTGCAGAGAAAGGGGGGTACCCTCAAGCTTCTGCTCGGGGTAGGGATGCCGGCAGGGCTCCTATGGTTTGATTTCGACAACCGTGCCATTGGGCACCAGCTTGTCGAGTTCCTCGATTTCCTCGTCTGTCACGGCGATGCACCCCTTTGTCCAGTCGCTCTCCGCATGGGCATCGCCGACCCGGGCAAAGCCATTCTTGATGCCGTGGATCATGATGTCTCCGCCGGGCGAAACGCCGAGCTCCCGCGCCCGCTTCCTGTCCCGCTCGTTCGGGTAGGATATGCGGAGGGCGCAGTGGTAGCGGCTGTCGCGGTTTCGTGAGTCGATGGTGTAGGTTCCTTCCGGTGTTTTGTTGTCCCCCTGCCGCTCTTTCGGACCGATCGGGTTTCCACCCAGGGCAATCCGGTAGCTTTTGAGCACTTTCCCCTTTGAGAGCAGCAACATCCGCCGCGCCTGTTTTTCGATCAGGATCTTGTCGATGGTGGGCTTTTGGATGGCGTAGGCAAAGACATTCTTTTCGAGTTCGCCGATCTTCCGTTGCAGGGCGGCAATCTCTGCCTCTTTCTCCTTAACCTCGCTCTGGAGCGTTTCGATCGTCGTCTGCTGGGTGGCTACCATCCTGTCTTTTATGGGGACATTGTTGAGGTAAAAGATCATCGTTTCACTGTGAGACCGGTAGTCGCTGTCGGGATAATCCGCGATGAGCTTCCGGAAACAGTCCATGGCCTTCCCGTAATCCTTCTGCTCGTTATCCGGATATGAATAGATAAGCCCCATTTCGAAGAGCGCCCGGTCTCCCGTAGTGGGATAGCTGCCGATAATCTGCTCGTACGAGTCCAGCGATTCCTGGTAGCTGCCCTGCTTGAACAGGAGATGCGCCTCTTCAAAAGTCTGCCTGGACTGAATGGTCTCGCTGAAATGCCCGCAGCCTGCCATCAGGAGCGGCACTGCCATGATTCCGATAAGGACGAGGCTGCGTCTGCCCATCCGATTCCGTTTGTCAGCCATTACCGGCCCTCTTGTTTCCTTATTATGCGGAGGCCGCCGGCATTGCCGGCGGCCCCTTGTTGCCGAACTACTTCTTCATGGATTTCTGAAAAACCAGGTCAGCCTGTTTCGCCTTTTCATCGGCGATCCGTTCCCGCTCCTCCGCCGCCTTTATGGCGCTGTCGGCGCGGACGGTGGCGTCGTCTGCCTTGACTTTGGCCGCATCGGCTGCGGCCTTGGCTGCTTGTGCGTCCTGCACTGCCTGCTGAACTTTCGCATCAAGGATTCTTTGATCCGCCTGCACCTTCTCCAGCTCTCCGGAAGTTGCACATCCAATCAACGCGGCAGGGAGAACAAGCATCATCGAGATCAGTACGAGAGTTTTTTTCATTTGCGTATCACCTCCTTTCCGTCAGATTGTCTTGCCGGGGCGGTTGCCCGTTTGCCCGGAACGGACGGGCTACTTCCTGACCGGATCAATCACAATGCCGTCCAGTTCCAGATCGATCTTCAGACGTTTGGCCGCGTCCCTGGCGGCATCGTCATCGGCAAAAGGTCCGGCCAGAACCCTGTAACTATCGTTATTTGCCAGCACCCTGGCCGGTATCGGCGGCCCCTGATGGGTGATGATGGCGGCAAGCCGCCGGGCTTCAATCTCGCTACGCATATCGGCGGCCAGCACATACCATGCATCAAGTCTCAGCTCCGGGATCTCCGGCCGGCCCTGCAATGTGTCCGGGTGTTCAACGACGATGGCCTTCGCCACCAACTCGCCGCTCCCCGGCCTGAGGGCGAATATCGGGACCGGAATGCCCATGGCTGCGGTCTGTACTTCTTTGACCTTGTTCCAGTCCATCGGCCGTCCGGCCTTCTTTTCGATGGTTCGCAACTCTTCGTAGATCTTCGCCAGTTCAGGGGCGCCAGAGTCTTCCCGGGGAGTATGGGCTTCCATGTACAGCACGCCGTCACGCTGGCCGACGAGATAAGGCTGGTTGACGATGGCCACCGGGGTATTTACCGGTGTGTCGTTGAAAAGCTCCTTGATGTTCTCCGGATAGAGCCGCATGCAGCCGTTGGTCGCATTCAGCCCAACGCTGGCCGGCTTGTTCGTGCCATGGATCAGGTAACCGGCTTTGCTCAGGTAGAGAGCGTATTCTCCCAACGGGTTCTCCGGCCCCGGCGGCACTTGCGGCGGAAGCGGGTCGCCCTTCTTTCGATGGTCCTCGGCAATGGACGCCGGCACATGCCAGGTTGGCCGGGCAGCCTTGCGATAGACCTTTGTCGGGCCGATGGGGGTGGGGCGCTCCCCGGTCCCGACGCCGACGGGGTAGGTCGATACCGCCAGCGCCGCGCCTTCTCCCTTGTACTGAAAGAGCCGCATCGTGGCGACGTTGACCACAATCCCTTTCCGCGGGGCATCCGGAAGGATGAAACTGAGCGGCAGGACAACCTGCTCGCCGGCCTTGGGCGCCCAGACATCAACCCGCGGATTGGCGGCGCTGATCGCATTGATCCCCAGGCCGAAGTGCCGGGCGATGTCCGGCAGTGTGTCCCCTTTTTCAAGTTTTACGACGGCCAGACGGCCGATGACGTCATTGCCCCCGGCGACTGCGAAGTCATGCTGTTCGATAGAGGTTGCCATGCGCCCTGTCGCAATGGACGGTTCCCGGATGCTAAGCGTCGAACATCCTTGAAGCGCAATAATGCCCAGACAGAGCAGTATCAGACGAAAATAACCGGCAGAGATGGAGAGGTTGGCGATTCTACCCATGGTTCAATACGGTACCTTTCTCAACGATTGTATTATTCCCCGGCGGGAAATAAAAAAAGCCGGGGCCGAATATCCCGTGATATTTCGGCAACCCGGCTGTCTCGGTGAGACCCTGTAGGCTTTCCGCCCCATTCTCGCGAATGGTTTAGTATTATCGTCTACCACCAACTGATTTTTTGCCGCTTCCGTTACGTACACGCACCGCATAATACGGTGTTCCGCAAAGACTCGCCCCTTGCCGATCCGGCCGCTGCCTCACGCTTCTGCCAATAAAAAAAGCCGGGGCCGATATCGATGTGATATTTCGGCAACCCGGCTGTCTCGGTGAGACCCTGTAGGCTTTCCGCCCCATCCTTGCGGATGGTTTAGTATTGTCGTCTATCCCTCAAAAATTTTGGCAATATTATATCACTGTGAAGATTTGTCAATAATATATTAGGTGCCAACCCCCCAGTTGCTCCCCGAAAGCACTCCGGTCAGTTCCCCAGGGCGAGAGTAGCTTCCTGCGCCATGATGGCATGGACCGCCCTGGTCGGATGGGTTCCATCCCAGAACAGGAACTGATCCGGATTCTCGCAGGCATAGGGTGGGGTGCCGGGCATTACGCAGGCTTTATCCACCACGCTCAGGCCGAATACCGCCGGGGTGGCAACCAACTCGTGCAGCTTCTGGAAGAAATCAACCCGCACGATCTCTATGCCGGCAAGTCCCGCCATGGAACCCGCGAGAAGATCGAGCCCCGAGTTGTAGGAGGACGTCAGGAACTGGGCGAACTGGGCGGCGCCGGGGGTGAATTTGTCGATGGTGAGAACTGCCGGAGTAAGCGAGATGTCGGGTGCGTTGCAGACAAGGAACTTCCGGGCACCCGCCGCATACAGGGCTCCAAGGTTGTTGCCGAGGGAGGAGAGGGCACCTTCGAGGATGGTCCCGCCGGCAGCGCCTGCCGCCAATGCGTCGCGGATGTCGTTGCTGCCGAATTCCACCACGTAAAGGGCATCGGCCGGGGCGACGCCGCCAAAATCGTTGAGGAACGCGGTAACCTGGGTTTGGAGGTTCACGTTGATTCCGTCCTCACGGGCCCTTGCCCCGCCCACCGCGTAATTGGTCGCCTCGGTCCCTGATCCCTGAAAGGCGGGGCGGGTATTACCGTTGAGTCCCAACGGCCGTGCAAGCTGCTCAATCCAGGTGGCCCCGTTGCTGAAGTGGTGGCCTCCCCGCGCATAGGGGCTGTCGGGAATGAGCAGTTGATCCAGCGAGTCGTAGGGGGGAGTGTTCGCTCCACCCTCCAGGGCAAACAGGTTGCCGGGATCGGACAGGCTGTCTCCGAACACCACGATCCGCCCGAATGTGGTTTGCGCCATGGCCCAGGTCGGCGCCTGGAGCACGAGAACCATCAAAAGCCCCATGATTGCCCATTTGTTCACACGTAACGATTTCATGTTTTACCCTCCCTGGTTGTTGGTTTAAAGTCGGCAGCCGAGATTGTTTTTCCACTCAACCAGATTGTTCAGGTAATCATCATCACAGGCAAATGGCGGCTGGCGGTTGTGACCCCGTGGATTACATGGCGAGGGAAATTCGGTATTGTCAGTCATTCCATGTGTGGCATGCGGCTTTGATGTCATACAATCCGTTAATTAGCAATAAATAAAAATACCCCTTCTTCCTCCACCCCGGTTCGGCCAGGGTAGAGGAAGAAGGGGCACCATTCGATTTCAGGAGTGGATTACAGCTTGGACGCCGGGAAGCCGGCCGCTTTCCAATCGGCCAGCAGCGCCTGATTGATGTCGCCGTATCCCAGTTTCATGAGTTTGCGATAGGCGTTGTAACTACGACCACCACTGTTGCAGTACACAATGATCTTCTTTTCCTTGTCGAGCACCTTGGAGCCGGCGGCAAAGGCGGCTGCCGGGATATTGATTGCCCCGGGAATATGCCCCTCGTCATATTCGTTTTTGTCCCTCACATCAACCAGTTGAAAAGTGCCGGCGCCACTTTCCAGCAATGTTTTCAAAGTCGCTGGATCAAGTCTCTTGGTTTCAATCTTCGCCTCATAGTTCGGCCCGGCATAGATAGGCAGCCCTTTTTCCTCCCACACCGGCATCCCTTCGGAATAGACCAGAACGTGCTGATAACCGAGCCCGGCAGCCAGCTTTGCCGCCTTTTTGCTCTTGCCGCACTTTACACCGTTACAGTAAAAGACAAGGGGTCTGGCCAGGTCACCCTGCAACAGAGCGGGATCTCTTTCCAGTTTTGATATCGGCAGACTGATTGCTCCCTTGATATGGACCTCCTCGTATTCCTCGGGGGTCCGGGCGTCAAAAATCAGGGGGTTGATCTTTCCGGCATCAAGCATGTTTTTCAGTTCTTCAGTGGTAATTACAGAATACTCCTGCGCCTGCGGTTGTGCAGCAAGTGCGCTACCCGCAAAACAACAGAGCAGCATGACCACAAAAACCAGATTTCTCAGTTTCATGTTACTTCCTCCAAAACAATTTTTGAGGAAGTACTAACAGACTTGAGTGCAACTATGCAAATTAGTATTATCAATAATATGAATAGATGTAATTGTAATAATCAATACTAAGGGTGTCCGTTGATGAAATTAGTTCAACGGCACAAGGCTGACCCACGGAGCGCCAGCGGAGATGGGTCTAGCCGGGTGTTGCGTCATCTGCCTTCCTTTGCCTGAAATGTCACCGCCGCTCCCAGACGGTGAGCTCGGCGAGGCTATGCTGGAACTTGCGCCGGCTCTCGCGGATCACGAAGGGGATGTCCCGCGGCTCGCCAATCTGGCGGAAATGGGGAGCCAGCATCTCCTTCAACCCGTCCAGGGTAGTGACGTTCTCTCCCGCATCCTTGTAGCCCCCGAGCCACTCCTCCTTCTTGGTGAACTCCTCCAGCCAAGTGTAGGGCGACGTAATCACCAGCAGCCCGCCGGAGTTTATCCGCTCGTGGATGGTGGAGAGGAAGCGACGCGGCGAGTAGAGCCGGTCGATGAGGTTGGCGGCCAGCACCAGGTCGTAGCCGGTGAACTTCTCCGGCAGGTTGCAGGCGTCGGCCTGGAAGAACTCCACCCGCTCGCGGATGCCGTCGAGCCCCAGGTCGGCCAGGCCGATCTCGTGGAACGAGAGGATCTCCCCCTCTTCGGGGAAAGCATAACGCAGGTACCCTTCCTCTTGCATCCGGGCCGCCAGGCGGAAAAACCGGGTGGAGAAGTCGAGGCCGGTGACCCGTTCGAATCCCCCGCGGGCCAGTTCAAAGGCAGCTCGCCCCACGGCGCATCCCAGGTCCAGGGCATGGCGCCTGGGGCGTCCCTCCATCAGCCGGAGGCATATCTCCGCACAGGTAGCGGGGAAGTTGGGAACGCCGAGATGCTCCGCGCCGTAATGGGCGTCGCAGTACTCGGCCGCCAGGGCATCGGTCTCGTACTGATCCTGATGGACCTCCACCGGGGCGGCGCTCTCCACGTAGCGGAACCCGGCATGCTGGAAGAAGTGGCGGCGGAAGGCGTAGCGGGAGTCGCGGGTGGCCTCGTTGCCGGTGGAGATCCAGGAGCCCCCCTTGATCAGGTTGTGCCGGGTGTCGAAGGTGGGCGTGGAGAAGTCGTCGTACCACGGGTGGATCTTGAAGCCGTGGAAGGGGTAGATGGGGGTCTCGGTCCACTGCCAGACGTTGCCGATCACATCGTAGAAATCGCCGGAGCGGAACCGGTCCACAGGGCAGGAGGAGGACCAGTACTCCAGATTGATGTTGCCCGGCGCCCTCTCCCACCAGGGCTGATCGGGGATGGCGGAGACGTCCCGCAGCCGGTTCCACTCGTCTTCGGTGGGGAGGCGGATCGGCAGCCCCGATTGAGCGGACTTCCAGGCGCAGAAAGCCTTGGCCTCCAGGTAGTTCACCTCCACCGGCCAGTTCCAGGGGAGATCTATGACCGACGCCATGGTTCGCAGCTTCCAGCCGCCGTCGCCTTTCAGCCAGAAGAGTGGATGCTCCGCTTCGCGGAAGTTCCGCCAGTTCCACCCCTCCTCGGTCCACCACCGCTGCTCGCGGTAGCCGCCGGCCTCCACAAACGCCAGGTACTCCCGATTGGAGGTCAGAAGGCATGCGGCCTTGAAGCCGGCCACCTCGGCCTCGTGGCGGCCGTACTCGTTGTCCCAGCCATAGAGGGGATGATCCCCTGGCTTGCCGAGGCTCACCTTCCCCCCCGGCACCGGCAGCAGTCCGTTGACCGGCGGCTCCCCAGCCTCGCGGCAAATATCCCAGAAGGGGAGCTGCACCACCTGGTCGATGGGAAGCTGGCGGATCAGCACCGATGAGGTTTCCAGATGGATCCGCTCATGCTCGATCCCCATCATGATCGCCCAGAAGGGGTCCTCCCAGGTGATGGGAAGCTTCAGCGGCAGGCCGCGGATCAGGCCGTCCACCAGTTCCCGTGCTTTGTCCCGGTACTCCTTCACCGCCTGGCGGGTCGGCCAGTCGTAGTGGGTGGCATCCAGGTCGTCCCACGACATTTCGTCAACCCCCACCGCGAACATCGATTCGAAGCGGGGGTTGATGCGGGTGTCGATCACCCGGGCGATGGTCAGCTTGTTGATGAAAAAGGTGGCGGTGTGGCCGAAGTAGAAGATGAGGGGATGCCGTAGCTGGTCCGCCCTCAGGTAGAAGGTATCGTCGTACTTGAGGGTTTCGTAAAGCTTCTCGTCAATGTCGAAGGTACGATGGAAGTACTCCAGGATCTCGGCACGTTTCTGTTCAGGATCGCCCTCGTTGAGGATGGTGGTGCGGGTATTGCGCAGTTCCATGGTCTGATCCTCCGTCTGTGGTCTGACGTTACCCGATAAAGGATGCCAGAGCCTGCACCAGGGTCAAGGCGCTCTCCGCCGTTTCACAGGGTGTAATCGGTGGAGGGGGAAGTGGGACTACGATGGAGGTGATGATCTGCCGGTTGGCGTCGGTCTTCCGGGGCGCCACCACAGGACGGATAGTGAAGAAATTCCGGCGACACCAGGAATTACGGGGGCGCCAATTTCATGTTGTGTCCCCCCCGGTTATTGACTACTGTCTATGACATGGATTGTTGCGGTTCGTTGCTGATGTGCCGTGTTCGGTCGGATTGCCCTAAAAGCTGGCTGCATACGGGGGGATTACGGGATTCGCAACTTTTCTCGGTTTCAATTCACCTGACGGGGGATAGCTAACCGGCGCGCAGCTTTTTTGCGCGACCGGCTGAGCGCTTGGTTGGACGTGATACGGTCTCGACGAGCCGGCCGCTGGCATATTTGTGAACGATACTGGCAATCAGCGTCTGGTAGGGCATACCTGCTTCAGCAGCCCTCGTTTGGATATCTTCGAGGTCCCGAGAAGACAGCCGGATGTTTATTCGTTTATCTTTGGTCAGGGTGGCTGCAGCACTCGATGCATAGCGGGCAATCTCGTCATCGAGATTAGGCACCGATTTCCACTCTCCGCTCTCATATGATTTGAGGATTTCGTCGTCGTATTCTTTTTCTTCAGCTTTTAATTTCCTACTCATTGCTCTTCCCCTTTGAAATATACGTCTTAGTTGCGCTTCGACTCTATTTGATTTTGAGAATTAACTAAAAAAGCCCTTGAAACGCAAGGGCTTTAACTTTTTTGGGTGAGAAGTTGTGGCAGATATTCGTTTACTAATTCCTCGACCAAGTTTGCTTGAAGAAGATCCCTTGATCGTTTCATCGTGTCCCGATCCGCCTGTTCTGCCATCCACCTTTTGAACTGGATGAATGTTAAAGGGGAAATAGTATTCATTCTGGCCATATGCCCAGAGGCAGAAACAATTATCGCTGAAAAAGGTGGCCCATCCAGAAGAATACCGGCATTTCGAGCGGGCACTACATAAAACTCATCGCCCTCATCGTCAGTTAGCCGCATAGGGTGCGGGTCGTCATTTTTAGGTTCTCTGCGGATAATATCAACTTCAAATCCTCTGCTGTTAACGGCAGTGTATTTTTGATCCTCGCGTAGCCTGAAACTCGGGTCAACCTTTTGTATTAACTTCAACATCGAAGTGGCTGCATACCTCATTTTTGTCACAAAGCTTATTCGTTTTCGCACATCTAGCAAAAAGTCAATGTCTTGGGTGGCCATGGCCTCAGTTTCACCAAAGAGTACGCCTGCTCTTGCTTCATAAGCATATAAGGCATGAGTTCCAATGACGGTGAAAAATCCAGAGAGGCCTTCTTTATATAACCGGTTCAAAATATCAACAAGAATACGCGGAGCTCGACCTACAAATAACGCCCGGTTCATCCGTTGCTGTCGTTCTAATGTTTCTGACAATTCGCTGAAACGCTGCTGCGCTGCAATTTTCCTTGCTACAAAATTGTCGTGAATCTGTTCTGTTTCCTCTGAACGGGGCCCTAAGCTTTTATTGTTGCCAACCGTAGACACCCGAATTAGGTAGTCTGTACCATTCTGATTTTTCCAACGCATGCTTCCACGAACACTCAACATGTCCTTGTATGCTTCTTCCCATGCAGTAAATACGGACTGAGCATCGATGTACTGCCGTCTCGCATCATCTCCAATATCGATCCAACTGTATTTTTTCCTCATTTTTTTCATATTTGATAATTTACTGGGAAAAATAAGTTATTTCAAGAAGATAATTCTTTTCTTGGTTATTGCGTAGAGGCACACTTTCACCCTTATTTTTCTTCACCCAACGGGCTGGGCCTTGACCCGTCCGGGGCGTTTCTCAGACCCGGTCGGCGTCCAAGGCCCTGGTTGGAGGTTACATTCCACACATTCGAGCAAATGTTGCTACTGACGAGACGACAGCAGTTTAAAGCTCGATCCGGTTCCGACCCCCGTTTTTTGCCCGATACAGGGCGGCGTCCGCCGCCTCAATCGCAGCGCTTGCATTCGTTCCCGGCAGCGGTCGCCAGGCTGCGGCCCCGATGCTCACCGTGACGGTTTTCGCCGTCGGCGCGTTGGCATTGGGCAATTGCAGAGCACGCACCTCGTCCAGCAGATTATGCAACTCCGGCAGCACCATTTCCAGCGTGCTGTTGCCGAAAACCAGCACGAATTCCTCACCGCCGTACCGGGCGCAGATATCACCCGGTCGTCGGGCATAGTGCTTCAATACCTCGGCAACCTTGATCAGGCATTGATCGCCGTACTGATGCCCGTAGGTGTCGTTCAGCAGTTTGAAATGGTCGATGTCTATCATGGCCACCGTTAAGGGCAGTCCCAACCGGGCCGCCCGTTTCCATTCCTCGCTCAGAAAGTTGTCGAAATGGCGGCGGTTGAAGAGGCCGGTGAGGCCGTCGGTCCGCGAGAGGTTATGGGCATGTTCTTCCGCCAGTTTGCGCAGGGTGATGTTTATATGGGAGATGGCGACGTACCTGGAGCCGTCATGTTCCACCCCGATCACGTTCATCAGGAACCACCTTTTCTGACTCGGGCTGTGACATGGATACTCCAGCTGGAAGCGTTCCTCTCCCCTTGTTACCGCATTAATCCCCATTGCTGCCTGCTTCCCGAATTCGTCGCCGGCCTGCGCCGCCCGCACACAGACCTCCAGGTAATTGACCCCCTCCCACCCTGTGTCCTGGGGGTAGTGGTTTTCCGAACCGAACCGGTTCCAAGCCTGGTTCGTGAAGACGATGCGCCCTTTGCTGTCCAGGACCACAATGTGATCCGGAAGTGAGTGAATGACCTTCTCCAGCAGTTCCGCAAAGTTAAATATTGTCACTGTTAAGCTCCCACGGCAATGGCCGCAACTTTTCCATCCAGGCCGGATACGAGTAGAATGCCTGTTTGCAGAGTTCGGGCGGTCGGTGTCTATGGTCTGAGCGGCTGGTTGGTGTCGATTTTGTTCTTGCTTGCCTCTGGTTTTTTATGTACTGTATTTCTGTACATATCAGGAGGTGTAATGACCATGCTACAAACAACTTATACTAATGCCAGGGCACATTTTGCCGGTCTTTGTGACGAGGTCGCTGAAAACAGGGAAATCGTAGTCATCCGTCGCCGTAAAGGCGGCAATGTTGCGATGATTGCTGCTGACGAATTGCAGAGTCTTGTAGAAAGTGCTCATCTCATGCGTTCTCCCAAAAATGCCGAGAGACTGCTTGCCGCTCTGGAGCGGGCATTAAAGGGAGGTGGCGAGGTATCAACGCTGCAATCGCTCCGCTCTGAGGTCGGCCTTGAAGGCTAAACTTCGCGAGTCAGTCTTCCAGCCAGAATTCCGTGAAGATTTGCGTTATTGGGTCGAAACTGATCGAAAGGTTGCGTTACGTGCTTTCGATTTGATTGAAGCGATAATGCGTGATCCTTTCACTGGCATTGGCAAGCCTGAGCCCCTCAAATACTTGGCAAGTGGCGCTTGGTCTAGGCGCCTCACTCAAGAACATCGCATTGTTTATCTTGTACGTGATGACCGCATCGACTTTCTCCAAGCACGATACCATTATTGATTTCCTTCGTCTCCCCCACCAACGGGGGAGAGGCTGACCGGGCAGTTTTTGACCCGGTCGTGCCGATTGTTGGCTGATTCTTTTCTCTTTTTCGTATATCAATCATTCAGCCGGTTAATCAAATTCACAATTACTTTGACTATGGTGTCCTTTTCATCGGGCTTACTCTCGGCAATCAGGAGCGTCAGGTGTCAACGGCAATCGAAAATTGACCCACCTTACCGGTTGATCGGAAATTGAAAAATGACCCACCTTCCTGGGTTAATCATCAATCTGAGGTGTCGGTAGTTGCTGTCCGAGAATGCCAGCGCGTCGCTTCTCTTTCAGTCGATAGCTGTCGCCCCTGATCTGGATAACGTGGGAGTGGTGCAGCAGCCGGTCGAGCATGGCTGATGTCAGTGCCGTATTGCCGCCGAAAGCCTGTTCCCATTCTCCGAAACTCAGGTTCGAGGTGAGAATGACGGACCCGGTCTCGTACCTTTTGGCGATTACCTGGAAGAACAGGTTCGCCTGCGTTTCGCTGAACGGGAGGTACCCAATCTCATCAATGATGAGCAGTCTCGGCCCCAGGACACTGCGCCGCATTACTTCCTTGTACCGCCCCTGCCGCTGGGCGCTTTCGAGTTGCAGCATCAGATCGGCGGCGGAGATGAAGCGCACCTTCACGCCGCACTGGGTTGCCCGATAGCCGAGCGCGATGGCGAGATGAGTCTTGCCGGTGCCGCTGGGCCCGAGCAGGATTACATTCTCCCGGCGCTCTAAAAACGCCATCGCCGACAGGTCCAGGATTCGCTGCTTCGGGGCTCCGGTGGCGAACTCAAAGTCATAATCCTCGAGGGTCTTGATCGCGGGAAAGCCGGCGAGCTTTGCCATTGTGTGGCGTGAGCGGCCTTGCCGGACCTCGTTCTCGGCCTTGAGGACCTGTTCGAGGTAGTCGATGTAGGAGGACTCCTGCTTTGCCGCGGCATCGGCAAGGTCGGCGTACACATCGGTCACCGCCAGAAACTTCAAGTCGTCGCAGAGAGTAACCATGCGCTGGTGCTGGATGTCGCTCATAGCCGCCCCTCCTGAAGGATCTGCTCATAAAAGGAGGCTGGGCGCTGAAGCGGGATCACCGGCCACGGCATTGGAGTGATGATTTCCGGCTTGCCCGGCTCGACCGCAACCCTTGGCGGCAACGACAGCATCGCCGGTCGCTCTATTTCGAGCCGATCGCAGGGCCGCTCGCCGGTTTCGCCATGGATGCGGCAGTTGGCTACGTCCTTAAGCCAGTTTCGGACCTCGATGTTCGCGGTCGCTACATCGAGGGTTAATCCTGCCTGCTTCAGGCGCGAGACCAGCGGGTAGTAGAAGCTGTACCGCAGGTAGCGGTTGAACCGTTCTACCTTCCCCTTGGTCTTGGCCCGGTACGGCTTGCACAGCCTGGGGATGAACCCGAAATGCTTGGCGGTGTCCCACAGGCCGGAGTGGAAGCGGTGGTTACCCTCACCGAAGGCGTTTCGCTCCAGCACGACGGTCTTCATGTTGTCATAGAGCACTTCGCGCGGGACGCCGCCGAAGAAGGAGAATGCCATCTCGTGGCACTCCCGAAGGACGTCGAACGCCTGGCTGGTGGTGAAGATGACGAACGAATCCCGGCTGAAACCTAGAGTTCCCACGAACGCGTACAGCGGGTGCTTCCCCTTGCGCAGTTCGCACCAATCAGCTTGCATCTGCTTGCCGGGCTCCGTTTCGAACCGGACAACGGGTTCCGGCGTGACGCGGGAATACAGTGTCGCCAAAAACGTTCTGACGGTGCGTTCGCAGCCCTCGTAGCCAAGGCTTTTGATCTCCCGAGCAAGCACCGGAGCGGGAATCCGATGCGGCAGCGCCGCCTTTACCCGCTCTTCGAGAAACGCTTTAAATGGGTCAAGCTTCCCCGGTCGCTTCACCCGTTCTTTGTAACGGGGATCGGCGGTCGACCTGAGAAACTTTCTGACCGTGTTTCGGCATAGCCCGGTGATCCGCGAGATCTCACGAATGCTCTTGCCCTGCTTCTTGAGAATTCTGACTTCCATACACTCTTCCTTTCCGATCATGCCGACCCTCCAGGTCGGCTAGGTTATCAGGAAGAGTGGGTCAATTTTCAATTTCCGAAGTGGGTCATTTTTACATTGCCGCTAACATCAGGGCTACAAGAGCGTTGTCTGCCAGACGTTTACTGCCGTCGGAGCGATAGAGAATACCGTTCATCCCTAGGAAGTAGATAAAGATAGCCGCGGCAATCCGTTTGTTACCATCGCTGAAAGCGTGGTTTTTAACGACGAAGTACAGGAGGTTTGCTCCTTTCTCTTCTATGCTGGGGTAGAGTTCTTTGCCGTCAAAGGTCTGATAAATTGTCGCTATGGCGCTTCTGAATCCTTCGTCCTTTTCAATGCCGAAAAGACCGTCGAACTCTTGCTTCATGGAGATGATTATTTCAAGCGCCTCGACGTATGTGATGACATGCAGCGTCTTTGGGGTAGTTTTTTCAATGGTCAGAGTGCCATGGTCATAGCGATCCAGTAGCGTCAGGGCATAGGCGTAGTCGGTGATAACCCGTAAAACGTCTTTCCCGGTCTCGCTGACCAACTCCTGATTGGCAAGAGTGCGAGCCAATAGTTCCACGGTCTGACGCATATCAGCCAGCTTTTCTGCCTGCTCACGAAAACGCTGCTCATTAAGCGTGTAGCCTTTGACGATGTGGTCTCGCAGAACTCGCGTGGCCCATTGGCGAAACTGGGTTCCTTGTCTGGATTTGACCCGATAGCCTACGGAAATAATGACATCGAGATTGTAAAAACGGATTTTTCTGCGAACCTTTCGAGTCCCTTCATTCTGAACTACCGAGGATTCCTCGGCAGTTCCCTCCGGCCGCAATTCTCCTTCTTTGTAAGCATTGCGGATATGCAACCCGATAGTATCGCTGTCTTTGTCAAACAACTCGGCCATCTGTTTCTGAGTCAGCCAGACGGTTTCATGATCAAGGCGAACATCGAGCGAGGTTGTGCCATCTGGACTCTGGTAGATAATGATGTCGTTTGTGTTATCGGTTGTCATGGAGATCCAGGTTTATTAGAGTTTTTTCCTCAGCCAACGTGTCGCGGCGTGACCTGCGCGGCGGGGTTTGCCGCGACA
This sequence comes from Geobacter benzoatilyticus, assembly GCF_017338855.1. Classification (NCBI taxonomy): domain Bacteria; kingdom Pseudomonadati; phylum Thermodesulfobacteriota; class Desulfuromonadia; order Geobacterales; family Geobacteraceae; genus Geobacter; species Geobacter benzoatilyticus. The sequence continues at coordinate 267,921 of NZ_CP071382.1, read as the reverse complement.
GTGTCTGCGCCGTGGTTATACGTCCTATCCGAACCATGAAAGCCAGGCTGCCACTGTCTCCATAGCTTTCTCGCCGATAATTGCTCCGAAGATGCCGCACCCAATAAGGATCAAAAGTAGGGTGCCCTTGCTCGTAGAATAATATTCAGAAGGCGAAGCACCCATGAAGTAGGCAAGCATTAGGAGGCATCCGAAAATAAAACCAAGAATAAACCCTCCAACCCGCCGACTGCTAATCATGGATGAGTTCTTTTCTTGTGAGTCGATTTTTTCTTTGTCGTCATTACTCATAATGAATCTTGCTTCTTTCTATGGTCCAGTTTACATACCTTACAATTCCGCGTGAATTTCACCCAATTCCTTTAAAACTGTATGGACTTTTCTTTGTAATTTGCTCCAGTGTTTTACATGATGATTCATTGTGGCAATCTGAATCCTCATCTCGCAGTACTTCATGGACCATTTCAGTTCTGAAACATCTCTGTTTTTAATGGCATTTTCAATTCGTTGAAGTTCTTTGAATCTTGTCATGATCTTGCCGAATAACGTGGTGGGGGCGCATCGGCGGAGCGTAGCGGAGACCGAGTGCCGCCGCCTTGTTGAACCTGATTCATTTTGCGAGCTTTATTCCAAAATATGTTGTTACAGCAGTGAAAATTGCCGTAAGTATGATCGTGGCAAAGGTTTTTGCTGCTTCTTCAGGAAGTTTATCAATAAATTTCTCATATGCTGTTTTCTGAAAACCTTTTGTGCAGAACAAGTCAAAACCAAGATTTTTTATGATTCCAGCTGGAGAAGACGGGTCGTCTCTTTTACCCATCCATTCTTTTGATAGAAGCTTTTCAAATTCATGCAGCAGATTTGTGTGACCATCCTTCACTAATTCGTTTTTGCAATGATCACATATGTAGCCAATCAAGACCTTGTATCTTGCTTCTCCTAAATCATTGGTAAAATCGCAAAGGCATCCTTTAGTTCCGAGATGAACTGATTTTTTCAATGGATTGCAGATCGATGCAATAGACTCCCTCATGATTAACGTAAGGATAAACTCCAGTACTGTTGGAGGTGCCATCTCTCTTTCCCAGTATCCAAGCCCAATCACGGATATATTGTTTTTACGCATGGAGTAATATTCGTCATGGAATTTCACGAAAGAAATAATTACATAATGGTCAGGAAAATCATCAATAAGGCCGAACTCATCGTTGTGCTTGTTTAAATATTCTCTGAAATCTATAACAAAGCCACCTACCAAACTCCTTACTTCTTCTCTATCGCGCACATTCTCGCTTGATAAAATTTGTAGCATCCTGTTTTTGCGGTCATATGGGAGCAGTTGATACTCAAAAATTGTCTGAAGCTTATTCAAAGTCAGTATAAAGTATTTCAATGCCTCAACATTGACGTTTTCAGATTCACATATGACAATGCCTATTTTTCTTCTTTCATATTTCGGTGATTCTTCCATAAGAGTTCCTTATCTCAATTTGTTCAACGTCACAAGGCGCACCGGCTGAGCGTAGCGAAGACCGCGTGCCGCCGCGGGTTAGCAATAAGTAATCTTTCCTTTGGCAACATCCTTTTTTTGGAAGGACACAAAAGCCCAGATCAAAGAGTCTATTATCTTATGGTCTGTGAACATTTGAGGTTTTAACTCATCTCTGAAAGCCCTAATTGCGTCTCTCAGCAATCCGTTATTAATTATTCGGTTGTACTCTTTGGTGAGAAATTCGTGGAAGGTCGCAAGGTCGTGGATTCTATCTTTTAATGATTTATTTCTATTTGGCTCTGCATAAAAATAAAAGTCAGCAATCATTGAGTCATAAATAGGCATGCTGGTATCTGTCATATGAATTAGCTTTGATGCAAAAGAGAATTGTAAACTTTGTCTGTGCTTATGGGTTTTAACTTCGTGCAGTCTTTTACATACATCTGTAATGTTAGTTTTTTTAGACGAAACGTCTTTCAAAATATTGAAATAGTGGCCACAAAATAGCTCCGATAGCCTTGCCGCATTTAAACGCAAAAAAACCTTGAATCTCCGCTGATACTCTTTGTCATCAAGGTTTTTTAGGTGTTTCTGTAAATAGTCGTATTCCGTTACGTGTGAGCGTGGGATTTGCTCCAAAATTATTCCAATGTGGCCATTTATTACGTGGTACATGCTCTATCCCTTCTCTTTGGTAACGGGGCTGAGGCTGACCGGCCTTCGGCCGGTCTTGCCGATGGTTAGTGCTCGCCCTACGCAGTCGGATGAATCCTATCCCTAATCTCTGTCAAAACATCAAGCCCTTGATTATTTGTGAAGGTTGTCTTAATTGCGAATTCGTGGCAATTGGTAAGCAAGTTTTGACTGGTTATCTCAGCCGGAACACCGAGATGCACCAAGACGCCAATTGTTCTGATATCAGTCGGATTTTTCCATTTTGGTTCGAAGTGGTCTATGAATGCTTTCGTTATGAATGACAGTTTTTGTGAAAGAGTCTCCGGTGTCGTTGCGTTCAGTAGGAACATGTCAGGATTGAATACTTTACTGATAGCGACGGCGATTATTCCCCTAGCTCGCTCAGGGCATCGTGCAGAAGGAAATCGTCGCTCAAGTTGGTTTATTGCGCCCTTGATGTTGCTGTTAACTTGGTGGTTCTGTTGTGGTCTCTTACATTCAATAAAAACTTCATGTTCTAATATTTCAACTATGACATCAGCTTCCGATGTCAGATCTATGGTGAATCCTGCTGCAGCAAATCGAGCTGCCATATGTAGTTCAAAAGCGATATTTCTCCCACGGTTAGAGGAAGAAGCATTTTCGTTTTTTGATGACGGTGGACCTTTAATGAACTCTTGCAACTTCTTTGAAACAGAGAGGTCTGAGAACGATGAAAGTCCTTTATAAATGTAGGAAAGTTCGCTTGCTTCGTGACAGGAATTCATCAGCGTCGGGAAATCACGCAGTTTTATAAGTTCCTCGATCCTTCCATGTTCCCAATAGTCAGCCATTTCGTTCAGGTGTCGCCTGTACTCTCCAACTCGCGTCCGTGGATAATCAAGTCCATGGTCGCTAAGCCACTCACAGGCATCATTAATTCCATTCGCTAAATCGCGGTAACCAATCGTATCGAATATGTGGGTTGTCATTTCCTCTCCGCATTAACGTCATAAGGCGCACCGGCGGAGCGAAGCGAGGCCGCGTGCCGCCGCGGGTTGGCTCCTCAACCTGTCTGTCGGACCCAATCTCGGATATTAATTCCTATACGCTCGATGTCTTCTTTTGCTAATACACCACCGTGCATCACTATATTTCTTGATTTTTCTAGCGTACCTAATATGGATTTCGCCCACTCTAAGTTTGAGAGGATATCCTCAAATACCTCCCAGTTAGTTACAATAATGGATGATAGGTCGCCGAAATCACAGTAACTAAGTTCAGATGCACCTCTGGCTCCATGCCATCTAAATTTTGCATCCTCTTCCATTCGAGTTTTCACTCTGCTCTTAATCTTTTCAGGAACCTTTTCCCACCATGCCTCGCTGAACTTTTCGGCCATTCCTTTTTTGACAAGGTCTCTGACCATATTCTCAAAGCAATGAATTGCAGTGTACACAACTGCCATCATATGGGAATGACTTAATAGATCTTCGTCAAGAAAGTCATAACAAAGGCTCTTTTGCAATACTTTTGCATCGACAGCGCTGAAATGATTACGCCGTTGTCGGCCTGCCTTATCCAACGCTTCTTCAGTTAAAAGTCCTCTATAAACAAACGAATACAGATTATCCATGACGAGTACCTAAATGATCTCTTAGGCTTTTAAAAATTGCATCGTAAACTGCTTGATCCCTGCTCTCTGGTAGCACAATATTTATGTGGTATTGAAGCGAATCCAGTGCAACAGCGCTTGTTACACTCGGTATAGGACGTTCATTATGGGAAGGGTCAGGGGGGGCGGGGCGGGAAGGCTGTGAGTTAGCTTCTTGAGTCTTGGCCTTTTGTGGCCCTGAGAAGTCAGCGTAATCACAAAGGAACTTAAAGGTCTTTGCTACCCTATCAATGATCGTATCTGATTTTTGACCTGCGTATAACGTTCTAAGCTTATTAGTTACATCTTCGACAGAAAGAGTGTGAGCTGACTTATTTACAGCATACAAATCCTCAAACATTTCCTTGATTGCCTCAGCAATCACTTTTCTGCTTTGACTTCTGTCCAAGAATTCAAAATAGCGTTGTTGTGGTTTTCCATCCTGATTTATAAATCCGAGTTCCTTGACCACGCTTATAAATAGTCGATCATTTGAACTCGTAAAGCCTAAATTTTCCAGAAACTTTTGGCTAAATCGCTCTGGTGGTTGGGCGTCAAGCATCGCATCAAAATATGCTGGGATTGCGGTGTACTTCTGGAGATAACTGTTAGGAAGTGCCATTTTTTCTCCTCCTTTTATTTGTAGCCAACGGGGCCGCCACTGAGCCGCGAGCATAGCGAGACGTGCTCTTGTGGCGTGTTGGGCGTGTCGTTTGCTCTTATTGCTCCGAGTTGTAAGTCAACTGTAAAGATTCATTTGTTATAGTAAATAAAGAAGCCAAGTAAAAATGATACATAAAGAAGTAATGAGCCCCATTTGTATAACAGACATTTACCGTAAGAGAGCTTGATATCATCGACAATCAAGTCTTCGTTATTTTCAAACCTCTCTCCACGAATTGCCATAATCCATGCACGAGCTAAATTCAATAATTGCTGCACATCGTACAAATCAGGGTCAATAATGTCAATATGTGTCAATTCGAGTTTGCCATTTGCTAGATGGACATTAGCTGGCATTACAGTGTGTTGGTGTCTTAGTATTTCGGGAATATCAAAACCCACTCCCTTGAACCGGGTTGTGAAAACACAATCATAAGTTCGATCACCAGTTTTCGTTTTGCCATATGGGATGAGAAAGCTGAGATCACTGAGGGATAAGACATATGCGGAAAAAGTAAGGTTACGTGTAACCTTTAGTGCATATAGTGATTGAATCTGTGCAATAAATTGCCTTTTGTTATGCACTCCCTTAGATATACCAATTTGTGACCATCGCAATTCAAAGCGGATATTTTCAATATCTCCTTGGATCCGTTGGGCCTTTTCATCAAATTGCCAGCCATTTCCTTCGGCAAATAAGCGCAACTCTTCATTAACCTCTTGTGGAGGCTTAATGGTGCGTGAATTTATTCTGTCCTCCTGCATTGACGAAGGCATGCCCGATTCCTTTATATGGTTACTCGCCACAAGCTCATCATATTTGCCTGCCCAACGGCTGAGAGTACAGCGGCATGGCCGCTGTTACGCTTGGTTGTACATTTTCAGCAACCCCACCATTGGTCGTAGCCCCATCCCTTCACGCTGGTAAGATGCTTGTAGCAACGAATAATTCCTTCTTTCATATCATGTAGCATTGATGAAACTGCCTTATCGTCAAGTTGGAGATCAAGCTGTCCGCGATGAATAATTCTGTGCCTTGAGTCAACAATGTTCTCCAACGATTCGTAAAGAGAAATTTTGCGCCTACGGTATGGTTTTCGTAAAGCAGCTGCGAAGTCGATATTCTTGTCTACTTCCTTAAAATGTTTACAGATCGCGGCGATTCTTTGGAATGGAAGGTTTTCGGCGATTGCGTCCTCAATGGACATTAGTCCTTGCGTGATATTTGAAAGGTGGTGATTGGCTAGCTTGGAGACCGTAAAACCGGGACAGATTTATTTATCTCTAATCTTCCTCGGTCGTCCCGGCACCCGATTTTCCAGCCGAATTCCTATCTTTTCCGCTATTACGGATGCAAATTTTTCGTCTCCTATCGGATGTGCCGATTGAACTGCCCGCCTGATTCTCTCCCATTCACCCTCAGGCACGGAAGACAGGACCCACTCAGCATATTTCCTACGTCTCGTGGGTTCATCTTTTCCAAGATCAAGGTAAAAGGGGTCTGGATCTGGAGGGAAAAGAACGGGATTACCTATCTTGGCGGAATAACTCGACCACCGGTACATGTTCGGTGCTCCCACTATTAATGCTCGTACAGGGTTCATTTCCACATATCTGCAGCACGCCATCAGGTAGCTGTCTTTACAGACAATGCTCGAGCGATACCGCCCCTCCCACAATGTCCCCGTTCGTCGCTCAAGACGATTAACGTATCGCGTCTGCCGTGCAGCGGCACCCTTCATCAGGAGCGCAAGAGCTTCCGTGTCATTGCCAGGATCGACAATGAGATGAACATGGTTTGTCATCAGGCAATACGCGTACAGTTTGCAACCCAACTTCGTTTTGAGTTCGAAGAGGTTTTCGAGGTAGTAAAGGTAGTCGTCATCAACAGCAAAGACAGGGCTACGGTTATGACCACGGTGGATGATGTGGTGGGGATAATTGGGAATGACGAGTCGGCCGATACGTGGCATGAAAAGGTTATGGCACTAACATCTTTAATGAGCAATTAATAAATCTGTCCCGGATTTAAAAGGGGGGAGCGGCACCGGGCGGTCGAATGTGCTTCGCCATCGCGCTTCATCCCGATGCCTGCTATACTTCCCCCCATGGCCCACGATTCCATCTCTATCAAAAACGCCCGCCAGAACAACCTGAAGAACCTCGACCTCGACCTTCCACTAGGGGAGCTGACCGTAGTTACCGGTGTCTCCGGCTCGGGGAAGTCGTCCCTGGCCTTCGATACGGTCTACGCCGAGGGGCAGCGCCGCTATGTGGAGACTTTTTCTCCCTACGCGCGACAGTTCCTGGAGCGGATGGACCGCCCGGCGGTGGACCGGATCGACGGGATCCCGCCGGCCATCGCCATCGACCAGACCAACCCGGTCCGCACCTCCCGCTCCACCGTGGGGACCATGACGGAGCTGAATGACCATCTGAAGCTCCTCTTCTCCCGGGGGGCGCGGCTTTTCTGCCGCTGCTGCGGCCGGCCGGTGCGGCGCGATACGCCGGAGAGCATCGTGGATGAGCTGCTGGCGCGGGACGGGGGCGCAACGATGCCGGTCCTCGTCACCTTCCCGGTGCCGGTGCCGGCCAACTTCTCCGCCGATGAGGTGAAGGGGTTCCTGGCCGGCCAGGGGTATACCCGCATCCACCGGGAGGAGGATGGGATCCTGGAGGTGATACAGGATCGGACCCGCTTGGCGCGTGAAAGCCGCTCCCGCCTTGTGGAGGGGATGGAGGCTGCGCTGCGCGTCGGCCATGGGCGGGTGCTCGTTTACCCCCTGGGGGGCGACGGCGTGCCAGGGGAGCCGTGGCGGTTTTCCTCGGACCTTCACTGCGCTGACTGCGATATCTCCTACCACGACCCGGCGCCCCACCTCTTCTCCTTCAACTCGCCGGTGGGAGCCTGCGCCACCTGCCGGGGGTTCGGGCGGGTGATCGGTATCGACCACGGACTGGTGATCCCGGACGAATCCAAGACCCTGGCCGGCGGCGCGGTGAGGCCGTGGCAGACTGAGAGCTACCGGGAGTGCCAGGACGACATGATGACCTTCGCGGCCAGGCGCGGTATCCCCACCGACGTGCCGTGGCGGGACCTGACGCCGGAGCAGCGGGAGTGGGTGATCGAGGGGGAGGGTTCCTGGGAGGACGGGCTCTGGTACGGGGTGCGGCGCTTCTTTGACTGGCTCGAGACCAAGAGCTACAAGATGCACATCCGGGTGCTCCTCTCCAAGTACCGGGCCTACACCCTCTGCCCCGCTTGCGGGGGGGCGCGGCTAAGCCCCGATGCGCTCCTGTGGCGGCTCGGGTCGAAGGATGAGGCCGACCGGGTACTTCCCCCGGAGGAGCGGTTCCGCCCCGCGGGGGTGGAGTTGGACGATGATCTGCTCCGCATGCTTCCGGGCCTCACCATCCACGATGTGATGCTTCTCCCCATTGACCGCTGCGCCGAGTTTTTCGGCACCCTGGCGTTGCCGGCCCCTCTGGACGAGGCGGCGGAGCTGCTCTTGCGGGAGATTCGCGCCCGCCTCGGCTACCTGGGGGCGGTGGGGCTCGGCTACCTGACGCTCGACCGCCAGTCCCGGACCCTCTCCGGCGGCGAGGTGCAGCGGATCAACCTGACCACGGCCCTGGGCACTTCTCTGGTGAACACCCTCTTCGTGCTGGACGAGCCCTCCATCGGCCTCCACCCCCGGGACATGGGGCGGGTGATCGGCGTGCTGCGGCAGTTGCGGGACGCGGGGAACACGCTTTTGGTGGTGGAGCACGACCCCCAGGTTATGCTTGCTGCCGACCGGATTCTCGACCTCGGCCCCGGGCCCGGCGAGCGGGGAGGGGAGGTGGTCTTCTTCGGGACCCCGGCGGAGCTGGTGCGGGAACGGACGTCGCTGACGGCACAGTATCTGGCGGGGACTAAACGGGTCGATGATGGCATTTCAAGTCCCCCTTTGAGAAAGGGGGATTCAGGGGGATTTGAGGGGAGAAAGAAATCCCCCCCGGCCCCCCTTTCGCAAAGGGGGGAGACCAGAGCACCCTCCCCTGATAAGGGGAGGGATGGGGAGGGGGTGTCTCTTCACATCCTCGGCGCCGCCGCTCACAACCTGAAGGGGGTGGATGTCCGCATTCCCCTGAACCGCCTCGTCTGCATCACCGGCGTTTCCGGCTCCGGCAAATCCACCCTGATCCAGGATGTCCTCCACCGGGGGCTTCTGAAGCTCATGGGGAAGCCGACGGAGCCGCCGGGGGCCCACGCCGCCATCCGTGGCGCGGAGCTGATCGGCGACGTGGTGCTGGTGGACCAGTCCCCCATCGGCAAGACGACCCGCTCCAACCCGGCCAGCTACGTGGGGGCCTTCGATGCCATCCGCAAGCTCTTCGCCGCCGCCCCCCTGGCAAAGGAGCGGGGGTACACCGCCGGCACTTTCAGTTTCAACGCCGGCACCGGCCGCTGCTCCGCCTGCGGCGGCAACGGCTTCGAGCATGTGGAGATGCAGTTCCTCTCCGACGTCTACCTGCGCTGCCCCGACTGCGACGGCCGCCGCTACCGCCCCGAGGTGCTGGAGGTGCATCTCATGCCGGCCGGGGAGGGGCGCCCCGTCTCCATCGCCGACGTCCTGGAGATGACCGTCACCGAGGCGGTGGCCTTCTTCGCCGGCCACCGTGAGGTGCTTCGGGGCCTGGAACCCCTGGAGGCCGTGGGGCTCGGCTATCTGCGCCTGGGCCAGCCGGTGCCGACCCTCTCCGGCGGCGAGGCCCAGCGCCTGAAGCTGGCCGGCCACCTGGCCGGGGTGGGTGGGCGGAAACGCTCAGGGGCGGGAAACCTGTTCCTCTTCGACGAGCCCACCACGGGCCTCCACTTCGAGGATATCGCCCGGTTGCTGGCCGCCTTCCGGCGGCTCCTGGAGGCGGGGGACTCCCTGGTGGTGATCGAGCACAACCTGGATGTAATCGCCGCTGCCGACTGGCTCCTGGACCTGGGGCCCGAGGGGGGCGATGCCGGCGGCCGGGTGGTCTGCACCGGCACCCCGGCTGAGGTGATGGCCTGCCCGGAGAGCCACACCGGCCGGGCTCTGCGTGAGTACGGGGAGGAACTGGACGCTCTGGTGAAGGAGTCGGCTCAAGGGGTGGCGGAGGCGCTTCCCTCCGTGGTGCTGGACCGGGCCATCCGCATCGTCCATGCCAGGGAGCACAACCTGCAGAACGTCACCATCGCCGTCCCCCGGGACCGCTTCACGGTCATCACCGGCATCTCGGGGAGCGGCAAGTCCACGGTTGCCTTTGACATCCTCTTCGCCGAGGGGCAGCGGCGCTACCTGGAATCCCTCAACGCCTACGCCCGGCAGTTCGTGCAGCCCGCGGCCCGTCCCGACGTGGACGCGGTCCTCGGCATCCCCCCCACGGTGGCCATCGAGCAGCGGACGAGCCGCGGCGGGCGCAAGAGCACCGTGGCGACCCTCACGGAGATCTACCACTTTCTCCGGCTCCTCTTCGTGAAGCTGGGGGTGCAGCACTGCCCCGACTGCGGCATCCCCATCACCCCCCAGACCCCGGACGCCATTGTGGCCCGGCTCCTGCGGGACTTCAAGGGGAAGCGGGTGGCGCTCCTGGCGCCGCTGGTCACGGCCCGGAAGGGGTACTACACCGACCTGGCCAAATGGGCTGCGGGGAAGGGGTTCGCGCAGCTCCGGGTGGACGGCGTCATGACCCCCGTGGAACCGTGGCCACGGCTGGACCGTTTCCGGGAGCACGACATCGACCTGCCGGTGGGGGATATCACCGTGTCGGCAAAGGGGGAGGGGGCGCTGCGGGAGCTGCTGGACCGGGCCCTGGCCTTCGGCAAGGGGGTGGTGCGGGTTGTAAGTCCCCCTTTGAAAAAGGGGGATTTAGGGGGATTTGCGGAGGGAGTGAAAAGGGGGGAGCTTCTTTTTTCCATTTTGCGCGCCTGCACCTCCTGCGGCCAAAGCTTCCCCGAGCCCGACCCCCGGCTCTTCTCCTACAACTCCCGCCATGGCTGGTGTCCCCGCTGCTTCGGCACCGGGCTGGAGATCCCCGGCTTCGACGCGGAGCAGACCGGGGAGGAGATCTGGTGGAACGAGTGGTTCGAGGGGGAGGAGCGGACCTGCTCCGCCTGCCACGGCGCCCGCCTCAACCCCGAGGCCCTGGCGGTCCGCTTCCGGGACCGGAACATTGCGGAACTGACGGCCCTCACCGTGACCCAGGCGGCTGCCTTTGCGCGCGATCTGGAGCTGGAGGGGCGGGAGGCGGCCATCGCTCGGGACATCGTTGCCGAGATCGGGGCGCGGCTCGCCTTTCTCGGCGAGGTGGGGCTCGGCTACCTCTGCCTGGACCGGGCGGCCCCGACCCTCTCCGGCGGCGAGGCCCAACGGATCAGGCTGGCGGCCCAGCTGGGCTCCAACTTGCGGGGGGTCTGCTACATCCTGGACGAGCCCACCATCGGCCTCCATCCCCGGGACAACCGGATGCTCCTGGACACCCTCCGGAAGCTGGAGGGGAAGGGGAACACTATCGTGGTGGTGGAGCACGACGAGGAGACCATCCGCCGGGCCGAGCACGTCATCGACCTGGGCCCCGGCGCCGGCGTCAACGGCGGCCTCGTGGTGGCCGAGGGGACCCTGGAGCAGGTGATGGCGGCCCCGGATTCCCTCACGGGGCGCTACCTGGCGGAGCCCCTGCGGCATCCCCTGGTGGAGCGGCGTCCGGCCCCGGCGCCCGAAGAGCCGGCCATTGAGGTGCTGGGTGCCACGCTCCACAACCTACGGGAGATCGACGTCATTTTCCCGCTCCGGCGGTTCGTCTGCGTTACCGGCGTTTCGGGGAGCGGCAAGAGCACCCTGGTGCGCAACGTCCTCCACGCCGGGCTCCATGGCCTCCTGGCCCACGGCAAGGGGGCCCATCCCGTGATGGGGTGCAGCGAGATCCGGGGATGGGAGCAGCTCACCCGCGTCCTGGAGGTGGACCAGACCCCCATCGGCAAGACCCCCCGCTCTTGCCCCGCCACCTACGTGGGGTTTTGGGACGCCATTCGCAAGCTTTACGCCGGAACCACCGAGGCGCGGCTGCGGGGATACGGCCCGAGCCGGTTCTCCTTCAACGTGAAGGGGGGGCGGTGCGACGAGTGCGAGGGGCAGGGGGTGAAGACCATCGAGATGAGCTTCCTCCCCGATGTTAAGGTGGCGTGCGAGGTCTGCGGGGGGCTGCGCTTCAACGCCGAAACCCTCATGGTCCGCCACCGGGAGAAATCCATCGGCGACCTCCTGGCCATGAGCGTGGACGAGGCGGTGGAGTTCTTCGCCGCCCACCGGGCCATTCTCCACCCGCTCCAACTCCTGCAGGACGTGGGGCTCGGCTACCTCACCCTCGGCCAGCAGAGCCCCTCCCTCTCCGGCGGTGAAGCCCAGCGGATCAAGCTCGTCACCGAGCTGGCCAAAGCGAAGCCGGTTAAGGATGCGCTCCGGGTCCCGCGCACGGCGCCCCACTCCCTCTACATTCTGGATGAGCCCACCATCGGCCTCCACATGGCCGACGTGGAGAAGCTGGTCCGGGTTCTCCACCGGCTCGTGGAGGCGGGGAACTCGGTTATCGTCATCGAGCACAACCTGGACGTGATCGCCGAGGCCGACTGGCTCATGGACCTGGGGCCCGAGGGGGGCGACGGCGGGGGGATGGTCGTGGCCCGGGGGACGCCGGAGGAGGTGGCCCGCATGGGGGACCTCTCCCACACGGGAAGGATTCTCGGGGAGTTCCTGCGGGAGCGGGGTGGAGGGGGGTGATGGTGTATTCGCTCCTTGCCGACGGGGTGGTCGTTGTCCATGGCCTGTTCGTCCTCTTCGTGGTGCTGGGGGGGCTTGCGGTGTTCCGATGGCGGCGGCTGGCCCGGCTCCACGTCCCTGCGGCCGTCTGGGGGGCATGGATTGAACTGTCCGGAGGGGTCTGCCCGCTTACCCACCTGGAGCTATGGTTGCGCAGGCTGGCCGGCGAAGGCGGGTACCACGGGGGATTCATCGAGCATTACCTCGTTCCGCTCGTTTATCCGGAGGGGCTCACGCGGGGAGGTCAGATAGCCCTCGGGCTGCTGGTGGCGGCCCTGAACCTGGCGGTGTATGGTATGATTCTTCGCTACCCCAGGCGCGAAAAGAACGGTAAAATTAGCTGATGGAGAGATATCCCGTGTCCAACCGTGACTATACCAGGCTCCCGTGGGGGGATGGCAGGATGTTGGCGATGCGGTTCCTGCTGGCCGCGTTGCTATCCCTTTTGTGCGCCGTCCCGGCTCTGGCGGCCCCGGATGCCCGGACTATCGTAGTTGGGGGCGACCGGGACTACCCTCCCTACGAATTCATCGATTCGGACGGCAAGCCGGCCGGCTATAACGTGGAGCTGACCCGGGCCATCGCCGGGATCATGGGGATGAAGGTGGAGTTCCGGCTGGGGGCCTGGTCGGAGATGCTCTCGGCATTGAAGAGCGGCCGGGTGGACGTGCTCCAGGGGATTTCCTGGTCGGAGAAGCGGGCCAGGCAGATCGACTTCACCCCGCCCCATACCATTGTCTACCACGCCATCTTCGCCCGGCGCGATTCGCCTCCGGCCGGTTCCCTGGAGGATCTGCGCGGGAAGAAGGTGGCGCTCCACCGGGACGGGATCATGCACGAGTACCTGGCCGCTCGGGGGTACGGGAAGGACCTGGCTCTGACCCCGACCCCGGCCGACGCCCTGCGCCTCCTCTCCTCCGGGGGGTGCGACTACGCGGTGGTGGCCATGGTCCCCGGGATGTACATAATTCGGGAAAACCGGCTCACGAATGTGGTTCCGGTGGCCCGGAGCATCGCTGCCCAGCGTTACGGCTATGCGGTGCGCCAGGGGGATGCGGAGTTGTTGGCCCGGTTCAGCGAGGGGCTTGCCATCCTCAAGAAAACGGGGCAGTACGATGCGATTCATGCCAAGTGGCTCGGAGTGCTGGAGCCCAGGCCGATACGGTGGCAGGAAACGGTCAAGTACGTTGCGGTGGTGGTGGTGCCGCTGCTCCTCATACTCGGCGGCACGGTACTCTGGTCCCATTCGCTCCGCCGGCAGGTAGCCCAGCGGACCGAGTCCCTCTCCCGGGCCCTGGAGGAGGTGCAGCTGAACCAGCAGCAACTGGTCCAGGCCGACAAGATGGCGGCTCTCGGCATCCTGGTCTCCGGGGTGGCCCACGAGATCAACAATCCCACGGGGCTCATCCTCCTGGATGTCCCGATTCTGCGGAAGGTTTACAACGATGCGGCCCCTATCCTTGAAGATCGGTTCCGGGAGGAGGGGGATTTTACCCTCGGCGGGCTCCGCTACTCCAGGGTGCGGGAAGAGGTGCCGCGGCTTCTGGATGAGATGCAGGACGGGGCCAAGCGGATCAAGCGGATTGTGGAGGATCTGAAGGATTTCGCCCGCCGGGATGACGTGGGGGGGAAGGAGTCGGTCGATATCAACGGCGTGGCCCAGGCGGCGGTGCGGCTGGTGGATACCTCGCTGCGCAAGGCCACGACCCGCTTCTCGGCCCGCTATGCCCCGGATCTGCCCCAGGTGCCGGCAAACACCCAGCGGATCGAGCAGGTTGTGGTGAACCTCATACTCAACGCCTGTCAGGCCCTGCCGAACCCGGAGCGGGGGATCGAGCTGGAAACCTCCCTGGATGAGGAGGGGAAAAGGGTGATCCTCCGGGTGCGGGACGAGGGGAGCGGCATCGCGCCGGAGAACCTTTCCCGCCTGACCGATCCCTTCTTCACCACCAAGCGGGAGAACGGAGGTACCGGCCTGGGGCTCTCGGTTTCAGCGGGGATCGTCAAGGAGCATGGGGGGACCCTCTCCTTCGAGTCGACGCCTGGGGAAGGGACCACGGTTACGCTTTCTTTGCCGGTTGGTTCCTGAAATCCGCCTCAGTGGCGGTCGGGGGGCGGAGGGCCCGCTCCGAAAAGAGCCCAAGCGTCGCCGGTCGGTTTTCATGCCGGGGACTCTGCTGTTTTCGGCGCTTTCCCTCTGAATAACGCCCGGTGCTTTTTTGCGGGGGCTCTTTTCTCCGCGAGCCCTCCGCCCCCCTCGGGGTACCGTCGGTGGTGGGGGCGGGAGAACAAAACCTATTTAGTCCGGAGTATTGTGCTATGACCGAGAACCTCTATCCTGCCTTCGGCATCCTCCTGGTGGACGACGAGCCTGCCTGGCTCCGTTCACTCTCCCTGACCCTGGAGTCTTCCGCCGGCATCACCAACACCAGTCTCTGCCAGGACAGCCGCCAGGTGCTGGGGCTTCTTGACGGCGGCGGCATCGGGCTGGTGCTCCTGGACCTGACCATGCCCCATCTGTCGGGGGAGGAGGTTCTCAAGGAAATTTCGGAGCGTCACCCGGCCGTGGCGGTCATTGTCATCAGCGGGCTGAATCAGGTGGAGACGGCGGTTCGCTGCATGAAGTCCGGTGCCTTCGACTATTTCGTAAAGACCGACGAGGAGGACCGGATCGTCGGGGGGGTGCTCCGGGCGGTGCGGATGATGGAACTGCAGCGGGAGAACCTGGAGATGTCGAGCCGCCTCGTGTCCGGCGAGCTCCGTCACCCCGAGGCCTTTACCGGCATAGTTACCGGCGACCGTTCCATGCTGGCACTTTTTTCCTATGTGGAGGCGGTGGCGAAGAGCCCCCAGCCGTTGCTCATCACCGGCGAGAGCGGGGTCGGCAAGGAGCTGGTCGCCCGCGCCGCCCACCGGTTGAGCGGCTGCCGGGGAAAGCTGGTGACGGTGAATGTGGCGGGGCTCGACGACACGGTGTTTGCCGATACCCTCTTCGGCCACGTACGGGGGGCCTTTACCGGAGCGGAGCAGGCGCGGCGCGGGATGGTGGAGGAGGCGGCCGACGGCACCCTCTTCCTGGACGAGATCGGCGACCTCAGCATCCCGTCCCAGGTGAAGCTCCTGCGGCTCCTTCAGGAAGGGGAGTATTTCCCCCTCGGCAGCGACCTGCCCAAACGGCTCCGGGCCCGTGTGATCGTTGCCACCCACCAGGATCTGCCCGCCAGGGAGGGGACGGGGGCATTCCGCCGCGATCTCTACTACCGGCTCCGCACCCACCAGGTGCACGTTCCGCCCCTTCGGGAGCGGCGGGGGGATATCCCCCTGCTGCTGGATCATTTTCTGGAGGAGGCGGCCCGCGATCTCGGCAAGAAGAAGCCGACCCCGCCCCAGGGGCTGGCCCAGTTCCTCTCCACCTACGGTTTTCCCGGCAACGTCCGCGAGCTGAAGGCCATGGTCTACGACGCCGTAAGCGTCCACCGCGACCGGATGCTTTCCATGGATTCGTTCGTGAAGGCCGTGGAGCGTGCCGCACCCCAGGCCGGCGGAGCGCCGTCACCCGCGCCCCGGCAGAATCCATTTTCCGGTTTTGCGGAACTTCCCACCTTCGGCGATGCGGCGGGCTTTCTGGTTATGGAGGCACTGGAACGGGCCGGCGGCAACCAGACCCTCGCCGCAAGGCTTTTGGGGATCTCCCAGCCGGCGCTTTCCAAGCGGTTGAAGATGCTGAAGGGGTAAGGGCTCGGCAAGCCATGGACCGGCGGGGAGTGAACCGTTATAACCAATGGTTATAATGATAACTCTTGGGTATAATTCTGTGTAAGTATTCGTTATTATTGAGTTTTGTTGCCAATGTCGTGCACCTCCATAACCTCCGGTTATGGAGGTTTGCTTTTTGAGGAGGTCTAAAATAAAGAAAAAACATAATGGTTTTAGTATGTTGTAGATTTTATGTCCCTTGGCATCCTCCATGCTCAGTAAGGATACGAAAACGTTATGAGCGGTCGTGCTCAATCGATCCTTTCCCCAAAAGTATGGAGGTGTACCATGGCGATGTTCTGGATTCAGTTCATCCTCGTTCTCGGCGCAGTACTCATCGGCATCCGCAGGGGAGGCGTGGCCCTGGGCCTTATCGGCGGCCTCGGCGTCTCCCTTCTGGTGCTCGGCTTCCGCACTTCCCCCTCGGAGCCCCCCATCGCGGTCATGCTCATCATCCTGGCGGTGGTTACCGCTTCGGCAACCCTCCAGGTGGCCGGCGGCCTCGACTACCTGGTGCAGCTCACGGAGAAGCTGCTGCGGGCCCACCCCAAGTACGTGACCATCCTGGCTCCACTTTCCACCTTCTTCCTGACGGTCTGTGTCGGCACCGGCCATGCGGTCTACGCCCTGTTGCCGGTCATTGCCGACGTGGCCATCAAAACCGGCATCCGTCCCGAGCGCCCCATGGCCATTTCCAGCGTCGCCTCCCAGATGGGGATCACCGCCAGCCCGGTGGCCGCGGCCGTTACCTTTTTCCTCGGCTTCGCAGCTAAGGCCGGCTACCCCGTAACCCTCATCGACATCATCTCCGTAACCATGCCGGCCGGCGTCATCGGGCTCCTGGTGGCCGCCGCCTGGAGTTTCAACCGCGGCAAGGATCTGGACAATGACCCAGAGTATCAAGCCCGCCTCCAGGACCCCGAATTCCGCAAGGCCCTTGAGGTAAACGTGACCACCCTGGACAAGGAAATCAGCAAGACCGCCAAGCTTTCCGTGGCCCTCTTCTTCGCCGGTGTCGGCACCATCATCCTGTTTGCCGTGTGCCCTGACCTGCTCCCCCTGAACGGCGAGAAGAAGCCGGTTCCCATGACCACTGTCGTCCAGTTCGTCATGCTTGCCTACGGCGCCTTCATCATGTTCGCCGCCGACGTGAAGGCCAAGGACATCGCCCATTCCAGCGTCTTTACCGCCGGCATGATCGCCGTGGTTTCCATCTTCGGCATCGCCTGGATGAGTGATACCTTCATCTCCGCCAACAAGAAGTTCCTGGTGGAAAATATCGGCGTCATGGTCAAAATGGCTCCCTGGACCTTCGCCATCGCCACTTTCTGCATCTCGGCTTTCGTGAAGAGCCAGGCCGCCACACTGGCCATAACCCTTCCCCTGGGGCTGGCCCTGGGGCTCCCGGTCCCGCTGCTGCTAGGGCTCGTGCCGGCCAGTTACGCCTACTTCTTCTTCGCCTTTTATCCCAGCGACCTGGCCGCCATCAACTTCGACCGCACCGGCACCACCCGCATCGGCAAGTACCTCTTGAACCACAGTTTCATGCTTCCCGGCCTGATCGGGGTGAGTGTTTCCACGGTGGTCGCCTATGGGATCTCCCAGATGATTTTCTAAATGAACCGAAGATATGTCGCGGTGTTAGGGGGGGATAATTCTCCCCCTTTTTTCTTTTTCAGGGATGGGATGCGCCATGGCCATTGCCGCTCAAATGGAAAGAGACGGTAGGTGCCGGTTTCCGCCGGTGGCAGCAGTGTTGTAAGCGGTTCCGGGCAGGGGGTGGTATACTGTTGACTAAGGGCAGGCAACTCCGGGAGAGGGAGGTGGCGTCATGACAATGAATAAAACCTGGTATCCCCTAGATGAGGCTGCGGCAAAGTTCGGCGTTCCCGCGGCGCGCATCCTTTCGTGGGTTGAAGATGGCCTTGTCCGGGCCGAGGAGGAAAAGGGAAAGGTCGTCCGGGTGAACGGGGACGACCTGGAATTGAAGTTGGAGGAGATGACCGGCCTCTGATGGAGGGTGGGTTCAGGCATTAATTCCCAGCGTGCGGAGTTTCTCGAAGAGGTTTTCCCGGCTGATCGGCTTCATCAGGTAGGCTTCGCACTGGTTGGTGAAGGCGGCCATGACGTTGTCGCGATCCTTGAGGGCCGTGGTCATTATTACCTTGGAAGGAGGGAATATCTCGCGCTCCTCTTCCATGGCGCGGATGGTCCTGAGAACTTCGTGCCCGGTCATCTCCGGCATCATTATGTCGAGGCAGATGAGGTCGTAGGTTTCGCTCCGGTCGATTGCCGCGGTGACGAGGTTCAGGGCTTCGGGACCGTCGGATGCCAGGTCGCACTCGCCCAATGGGGAGAGGTAGGCATGCATGAGCCGCCGGCTTGCCGGGTCGTCTTCAACGATAAGCGCTTTCATGGAAACTCCTGTCCGGGGTTCTTTCCTTCTCCCAGGTGCCGCTCAAGAAGGGGCAGAAAATCCTCCCTTGTTATTGGTTTGACTAGGATATCGTCAAAGCCGGCGTCGAGCAGCGACTGCTGCTCCCCGGCCATGGCGTGTGCCGTGTATGCGATTATGGGGAGCCGGCTTCCGCTGTCTTCTATCCCCCGGACGGCGCGGCAGATATCGGTTCCGTCCAGGTCGGGCATGCCGACGTCGAGTAGCACCAGATCAATGGCTTCACGGTTGGCGAGGAGGTAGGCGAGGCCGTCGCGGCCATTCTCCTTTTCGATTAGCAGGTAGTGCCCGCCGTTGAGCATGGCCCCCACGAGCCTGCGGTTCATGAAGTTGTCATCCACCAGAAGAATTGTTCGTTTGCCGACCATGATACTTTCCGTGCTTGCCGCCGGTTTCATATACCTTTTTATATATCGGTTGCTGCATCCTCTTGCTTGAGAAGTTTTTCACAGGAAGTCGGCAGGATGACCCGGAACACGCTTCCCTGCCCCTCTCCGGGGCTTTCCGCCCAGATCGTCCCACCATGGAGTTCCACCAGTTTTCTCGTCAGCGAAAGCCCGAGCCCCGTCCCCTCGAACCGTCGGGTGGCCGATCCGTCCGCCTGGATGAACGGGGCGAATATCCGCTCCAGGTCCTCTTCTTTCAAGCCGATGCCGGTGTCGCTTACGGCAATCATGAGGCATTCCGCCAGAGGTGCGGCCGGAAGGGGGATTGCCTGCGGCTGCTGAAGCTCCCCTGCCGTGGCTACCGAAAGGGTGATGTTGCCCCCTTCGGGGGTGAACTTCACTGCGTTGGTCAGGAGGTTGTAGATGATTTGCTTGAGCTTCCGCTCGTCGGCGCGGATGGTGAGAGGGACGCCGGGGGCCACGAGCTCGGTCAGGCGGATCCTGTACCGCAGGGCCCTTTCCCGCACCAGTGTCAATGTCCCCGCCACCAGCGGGCGGATCTCCAACTCGTCTGTCTCCAGTTCCATCCGATCGGCTTCAATTTTCGACAGGTCGAGAATGTCGTTGATGAGGGAGAGGAGATGGCGGCTTGACTGGAGCACGTAGCCGAGGAATTCCGCCTGGGGTTCGTTGATCTCGCCGTAGGTGCGGCCCAGGAGAACGTCGGTAAAACCGATGACCGCATTGAGCGGGGTGCGCAGCTCGTGGCTCATGGTGGCCAGAAATTCGCTCTTGGCCTGATTTGCCGCCTCTGCCGACTTCTGCGCCTCCTGCAATTCCAGAGTCCGCTCCCGGACACGCTCCTCCAGGTGCAGCATGTTGTCCCGGAGCATGGTCTGGAGAGTTGTGCTTTCAAGGGAGTAGGCACAGGTGTAGAGGACGATGGAGAGGGCATTGAGAGATGGGGCGTCCATGGTGGCGGAACTGCCGGCGAGCAGCCCCGCAAACATCCCCCGGACTTCGGAGCGGGTGGCGATGACGTGCAGAAGGAGGGTCTGCTCGTCGCGGGCAACCGCCATGACCGGCTGGCTCCGGTTGAGGGCCCAGGCGAAGGTGCCGTCCATGATCTTGGCATCGATTTCGGACTGCAATTCTTCCCGGCATTCGGGCGGTTCGCAGGCGGAAAGCTCGAAACTGCCGTCTTCCCGGCTCTCCAGGCATCCCATTCCCCTGAACGGGAAAAGCCGGCGAAGCTGGGCCAGGGTGGCCCGGAAGATGGCCAGTGTTCCGTTTGCCCGGCTGAGGTCTGCCTGGAAGTCGCCGCTGGATGCCAGCATGTCGAGGATGGAAACGTAGCGCAGGTTCGATTCCTCGAGGTAGCGGCCCCTTTCTTTCAGATTTTCCACTGAACGGGTTTCGTGCCTGTCTCCGGTCATGGCCACTCCGTGAGTATGGCAAAGGCTTCCTCAAGCTGGGGTTCGGCCTGCCTTAGTATTGTGCCGAGCATGCTTGGCGGGAGCCCGATCCGATCCCATGCCGATGGGACGAGGGGGGGGACGAACTTATCGCCGCTGAACCCTAAATCCATTGCATGGCAGATGATTCCGGCCACATGAATCGTCGCCGCCTCCAGTGGGAATTGGCCGGCCCTGTCGGGGTTATGGTGGCAGTTTACCGGTTCGGCAATGTTGGCGGGTATTTTCCATTTGCGCAGGAGCGCTCCTCCGACGGTGGCGTGGTCGAAGCCGAGCCGGTCCTGTTCGGTGAAGACGTGGAGGATCTGCCGCTCGCTGCTCTCCATGAGCATTTCCCTGACTGTGTCGGGTATCGATGTGCACATGACCAGCTGCCCCACATCATGGAGCATCCCGGCCACGAAGAAGCGCTCCACATTCAGTTCCCGGCGCCAGGTGGCGATGGTGCGGGCAATGATGCCGCAGGCGATGGAGTGCTTCCAGAAGGAGGCCATGGTAATGAGCTCCTCGGGGATTCCGCTGAAGATTCCCATGACCGATGCGGCAAGGGCAAGATCCCGCAGTTGCTGGGTGCCGATGATGGTGACCGCCTTGTTGATGGAGTCGACCTGGGAGTGGTAGCCGAACATGGGGCTGTTGGCGAGCCTGAGGATGCGTGCCGTTAGCCCCTGGTCCTCGGTGATGATCCGCGCAATGTCCGCCACTGAACTGCGGGGGTGGTTGATGGTCTCGGTGAGCTTTTCGTAGAAAAAGGGGAGCGAGTAGATGGTGTTCGTATTGTCCAGAAGGTGCTCAAGGGTAATGGCATGGCGGTTAGGGTACGGCATTGAGGACCTTTCGCAGCGCACTCAAACGGAGGATTTCACGCATTGCGGGGTGATCCAGGTTCGCGTGCCGGAATAGAGGGTAAAGGGCCTCTTCCGCCGCAGCCAGTGCCGCGGGATCCACTTCAGAGGGAAGCGCCGGTGAATTTTCGCCATCGACCCCCTCGATGTCTGCCTCCGCTATTCCCCAGGTGCGGAAGATCATCAGGTGTTTTTCGGTCAGTGCCTCGCCGGGGCCGAGCAGTATCCGCCCGGTCCTGTCATGTACTTCGGCCGCCAGGACCATGCCGACGGTCAGGTTGGCTAATGGGACCATTCCCATGGGATCACCTTGCCGGTAAGTGGGTTGTGCCGCGTGCTCTCAGGCGCGATCAGCAGTCACTTTACCGTATCGGCGGCGTGATGCGATACTTGAGGAAAGAATCCGGGCGTGGGGTCGTCTGCCGCTAATTCATGCAGTTTCAGCTTTCAGGGAAGTGGAAAGACGAAGGTTTCTTCCCCGTACCCGTTGGCCCTGTAGTAGGAGGTCATGAAGTCACGGTGGCGCCGGGCAACCACGTAACTGAGACCCGTGGCGGCGACCGCCTGATTCAGCAGTTGCTCTTCGCCGAGGGCGGGGTTTTTCTTCCGGGCCGCCTCCAGGGCCTGGGTGACGGCCAGCCCGACGCCGAAGGTTTCCTTGTCGGGGCGGTAGAGGCGGGGCCGATCCACCGGTTTTCCCTGCTCATCCTTCGTGCCGATTACGGCGTTGGCCTTCTCCATCTGTTCCAGGGAGGGGACGCCGTAGCGGAGCTTCACCTCCCCACGGTTCCACTCTATCTCGGCCATGGAGCAAACCGGGCATTCCACTCCCGGTTTCAGCGTCAGGGCGATCCGTTCGGCTGCGGGGACCGTTTCCTTCAGTTTCTTCAACATTGCCAGGGCCGTTTCTTTCAAATCCGGCCAATCGCCGTCAAATCCGGTAATCCCGATCCCCTCGACTGTTTTCCCCTTGTCGCCGAAACTGACGTTTCGAACTTCAAAGCTGACGCCCTTCTTTACCATCCCGGTGACAAATGGAGCCTCCTTGGCGGCGGTGGATGGAGCCGGGGCGGGGTTGCCCTGCTTCGGTTCCGGTTCGAGCCAGAGGCCGATCTTCCAGGCCAGGAAGAGGGCGATGGATAGGGAAATGATGCCGGTGACCAGTTTGTAGGTTCTGCCGTTCATGGGGCTCGCCTGTCCAGCTGCTGTGTTCCGGGGGCTCTACTCACTATGCCTTGCATCCGACCCTCCTCGCTGCGTTTTCCAACAGCCCGATAATTTAAAGCGTACCGGCAATGGTACGAAAATGCAAACGGGCTGGAGAGAGTGCGGCATAACTCCTTGACAGGTTTTGTGCAAAGCTGTTACGGTCATTCATCATCACCAGCTGTTCCCGGATATCACGACAATCGTAAGCCCCGGAATTAACCGGGGCTTTTTTGCTTCGAGGAACGCAGAAAGAAGGATTCAATGGAATTCACCCAGTTCAACCTCCACCCTCAGGTGGCGGCCGGCGTCACGGCGGCGGGGTACTCGACACCTACCCCCATCCAGGCCCAGGCCATTCCCACGGTTATGGAGGGGCGGGATGTTATGGGACTCGCCCAGACCGGCACCGGCAAGACCGCAGCCTTTGCGCTGCCGATACTGCACCGGCTCGCCCAGGGGGACCGGGGCCGCGTCCGCGCCCTGGTCATCGCCCCGACCCGGGAGTTGGCCGAGCAGATCAACGACAGCTTCGTAACCCTGGGGCGCCAGACCCGCCTGCGGAGCGTCACCGTCTACGGCGGCGTCAACGTCAACCCCCAGATCCAGAAGCTCAAGGCCGGCGCCGAGATCGTCGTGGCCTGCCCGGGAAGGCTCCTGGACCACATGGCCCAGGGGACCATCGACCTTTCGCATCTGGAGGTGCTCGTCCTGGACGAGGCGGACCAGATGTTTGACATGGGTTTTCTCCCCGACATCCGGCGGGTGCTGAAGCAGCTCCCACCCAAGCGCCAGACTCTCCTCTTTTCGGCCACCATGCCGATCGATATCCGGGTCCTGGCCCAGGAGATCCTGCGGGACCCGGTTACGGTGCAGGTGGGGACCGTGGCTCCGGCGGTCACCGTCACCCACGCCCTCTATCCGGTGGAGCAGCATCTGAAAACGCCGCTCCTGCTGGAGCTTTTGCGCCACACCGACACCGAGTCGGTCCTCATCTTCACCCGCACCAAGCACCGGGCCAAGCGCCTGGGGGAGCAACTGGAAAAGGCCGGGTATAAGGCCGCGTCCATCCAGGGGAATCTCTCCCAGAACCGGCGCCAGGCGGCCCTGGACGGCTTCAGGGACGGCACCTTCCAGATACTCGTGGCCACCGACATCGCGGCCCGGGGAATCGACGTCTCCCAGGTGTCCCACGTCATCAACTATGACATCCCCGACACCCCCGAGGCCTACATCCACCGCATCGGCCGCACCGGCCGGGCCGCCCGCAGCGGCGACGCCTTCACCATGGTGACGAGCGAAGACACGGCCATGGTCCGCACCATCGAGCGGAAGCTCAACGCATCCCTGGAGCGCCGCACCGTTGCAGGATTCGACTACAGCGTTCCGGCACCGAAAAAGGATACCGAGTTCGCCCGTCCCCCCCGGCAGCCGATGCCCTCACGCCGGCCCGCCGCGGCGAAAAAGGGTGGAGCCGGGCAGGGTGCGGCCTCCCAGCCGGGAAGCGCCAAGCCCGCCGAGGGAAGGCGCCCCCAGGGCCAAGGAGCCAAGGCACACCCGGCCCGTACCGCCGGAACCGGCGGCCAGCGCGTCGGTCAGCCGCGCCGGCCCCGCTGAGCAGTGCGCTCGTAATTAAAAGAAATAAAGAGGGGGAAGCTGTTCCGGCGGCTTCCCCCTCTTTTGTGGTTCATTTTTGTTTCGTGCCTCACGGGTCTCACCGGTTGAGCAGATACCTCCCCACCCAGTGCTTTGAGAACTGGTAGGCGGTACGGCCGCAGCGTTTCTTCTTTTCGTGGGACCACTGGATGGCATCCAGCCGCAGTTCCTCGGTCCAGGGAATCTCCACCTTCCGGGTCCGGGCCTCCCGTTCCACGCAGAGGCGCACCGCTTCCAGGTAGCGGTCCTGGGTGAAGACGTGAAACGGCACCCAGAGGCCGAAGCGATCAGAGAGAGAAATTTTCTCTTCGGTGGCTTCGCTTTCCTGCAGCTCGCCGTTTACATATTTTCCTCCCCGAAGGTCGGTTTCGTATTCGGGGAGAAGGTGACGACGATTGGATGTGACATAGATCAGGACATTCTCGGGGGCCGAGTAGACCGAGCCGTCCAGGGCGCTCTTGAGCATCTTGTAGGTCAGCTCTCCCACCTCGAAGGTGAGGTCGTCGCAGAGGAGGATGAAGCGGTACGGTTCGTTCTCCACGGAGGAGAAAATGTCCGACAGATAGATCAGGTCTTCCTTCTCCACCTGGATGACCCGCAGTCCCTCGGAGGCATACTCATTGAGAAGCGCCTTCACGATCGACGATTTTCCCGTTCCCCGGGAACCCCAGAGAAGAGCGTTGTTGGCCGGCAGCCCTTTGAGAAACTGCCTGGTGTTGCTGATCATGATCTCCTTCTGCTTCTCCACCCCCAGCAGTTCGTCGAGGGTGGTGGTGTCGGTCACGGTGACCGGCTGGAGGAAACCGGAAAAGGAGTGGCGGCGCCAGTTGGCGGCGTTGCAGGTGGCCCAGTCGATGGGTTTTACGGCCCGGGGAAGAAGCATTTCCACGGAACTGAGTACGCGCTCCAGCTGTGCGACGATTTCTGGTTTCAGGTTAAGCATGGGTCTCTCTTTCGTTACAGATGGATTCATTGTTTCCGACTCTTCGGCCGCGGCCGCGTGAAAAACAGTTAACACCCCGAAAAAACACGATAAAACAGTGGTTGTCTGGTATACGTTATCCCTGTGCTTCATGTCAAGTCCAAAACCCTGACCCGCCATCGCCGTCTGACGGCGATGGCGATATGAAAAAGCCCCCGGCTGCATGAGCAACCGGGGGCTTGGTTCTTTTTCAGGTTGGTGAACTACAGACCCAACTGCTTGAAGAAGTCATTCCCCTTGTCATCAACGAGGATGAAGGCCGGGAAGTCTTCTACCTCGATCTTCCATACCGCTTCCATGCCGAGTTCGGGGAAGTCGATGCACTCGACCTTCTTGATGTTCTCCTCGGCGAGGACTGCGGCCGGGCCGCCGATGGACCCCAGGTAGAAGCCGCCGTGCTTCTTGCAGGCGTCGGTCACCTGCTGGCTACGGTTCCCCTTGGCGATCATGATCATGGAGCCGCCGTTGGCCTGGAGGAGATCAACGTACGAGTCCATCCGGCCGGCAGTGGTGGGGCCGAAGGAGCCGGAAGGCTTGCCTGTCGGGGTCTTGGCCGGGCCGGCATAGTAGATCGGATGATTCTTGAGATAGTCGGGGAGCGGTTTGCCGCTGTCGAGAATCTCCTTGAATTTGGCGTGGGCGATGTCGCGCCCCACAACGATGGTGCCGGTGAGGAGCAGAGGAGTTGAAACCGGGTGCTTGCTCAGTTCGGCGAGAACCTCTTTCATGGGGCGGTTCAGATCGATTTTGACGCCGTGGCCGTGCTTGCCGCGGTATTGCTCGGGGATGAGCCTCCCAGGATTGCGGTCCAGTTCTTCGACGAAAAGACCGTGCTTGGTGATTTTTGCTTTGATGTTGCGGTCGGCGGAGCAGGAAACCGCCATCCCCACGGGGCAGGAAGCGCCGTGACGCGGTAGGCGGATGACCCGGATGTCATGGGCGAAGTACTTGCCGCCGAACTGGGCTCCGATACCGAGCTTGTATGCTTCCTGGAGGAGCTTTTCTTCCAGTTCAAGGTCGCGGAAGGCGCGGCCGTGCTCGTTACCGGTGGTGGGGAGTGCATCCAGGTACTTGGCTGAAGCGAGCTTGACGGCCTTCATGCAGGCGTCGGCGCTGGTTCCTCCCACGACCACGGCGATGTGGTACGGCGGGCAGGCGGCGGTCCCCAGGTACTTCATTTTGGCAACCAGGAACTGGACGAGCTTATCGGGAGTGAGAAGGGCCTTGGTCTCCTGGTAGAGCATGGTCTTGTTGGCGGAGCCGCCACCCTTGGCCATGAAGAGGAATTTGTAGTAGTCGCCGTCCACGGCCTGGATGTCGATCTGGGCGGGGAGGTTGGTGCCGGTGTTGATTTCCTTGTACATGTCCAGGGCGACGGTCTGGGAGTAGCGGAGGTTCTCCTCGGTGTAGGTCTTGTATACCCCTTTGGAGAGGAATTCTTCGTCACTGCCGCCGGTCCAGACCTGCTGGCCCTTCTTGGCGACGATGGTGGCGGTGCCGGTATCCTGGCAGAGGGGGAGTTCGAAGTTGGCGGAGATTTCGGCGTTGCGCAGGAAGGCCATGGCCACGCCCTTGTCGTTCTGGGAAGATTCCGGATCGCGGAGTATCTTTGCCACCGATTCGTTATGCTCGGGGCGAAGCAGGAAGGATACATCCCTCATGGCCGTGTTGGCCAGAACGGTGAGCCCTTCGGGATCTACCTTGAGGACTTCCTTGCCTTCGAAAGTTGCGACGCTGACGTACTTTTCCGAGTCGGGAACCTTGTAGTACTTGGTTTCATCGGTTCCGAGGGGGAAGGGTTCCTGGTAGACAAACGGCTTGGTGGACATACATGCTCTCCTTTCGTGTTGGGTATGAGGAGTTTTTTGTATACAGTATGCAATGGGCAATCTTATGTAATATTTTTCATTTTGTCGAGAGGGAAGTTCAATAAATACAAGGGTGGTTGCCGCCGGGTTGCGAATGGCTGTCCTTCTGGTATATACAATAAAGATATCGTGACATTACATAACACCTGATACATTCTGAAACTAAATGGGGAGGAATGGCAAATGAAAATGCAGGAGATCAAGGAGATTGCAAAGCAGCGTGGGGTTAAGGCTGGCAACTTGAAGAAGGCGGAGCTGATCAAGGCCATTCAGCGAATGGAAGGAAACGCCGACTGTTACGCTGAAGGGAAGGCCGCGGTCTGCGGTCAGGACCAATGCCTGTGGCGGGACGACTGCGACTGAAGCCACTCCATGGCGGGAGCGGGAAGGGGGCGGAGTTGGCCTGATGGCCGCTCCGCCTTTTGTTTTGGAACCATGGTTCATAAGGCAAAATCGTTGACCCGGTGGAGCGCGCGGGGTATAGTGATTCCTCTCCGAATCTCATCCAGCATTCATTCCCAAGGCAGGCCATGTCAGCAGTTGATCTGAGAAAAGTTCCTCCCCAGAGCCTTGAGGCCGAGATGTCTATTCTCGGCGGGATTCTCCTCGAAAACGAGGCGATTAACCGTGCCCTGGAGATTATCGAGGCAGACGATCTCTACCGGGAGACCCACCGGAAGATCTTCCGGGCCATGGTGGACCTCTCCACCCGCAACGAGCCCTGCGATCTCATCACCCTCACCGATACCCTCAAGCGTTCCGGCGAGCTGGACGAGGTGGGGGGGGCGGCATACCTGGCTACCCTGGTGGACTACGTTCCCACGGCCGCCAACATCGCCTACTACTGCCGGATGGTGAAGGAAAAATCCATCACGCGCCGCCTTATCACTGCGGCCACCGACATCGTCACCAAGGGGTACGACGTGGAGACCGGCGTGGAGGAGCTCCTCGACGCGGCCCAGAAGACCATCTTCGAGATTGCCGACAACAAGCTTCGCCCTGCGTTCACGCCGGTCGGCACTATCCTGAAAGATACCTTCAAGCACATAGAGACTCTCTACGAGAAGAAGGAACACGTCACCGGCATTCCCACCGGTTTTTATGATCTGGACGAGATGACCGCCGGCTTCCAGCGGGGGGATCTCATTATCATAGCCGGCCGTCCTTCAATGGGAAAGACCGCCTTTGCCCTCAACATCGCCCAGCACGCAGCGGCCCACGCCAGCACGCCTGCGCCTGCGGCCATCTTCTCCCTGGAGATGAGCAAGGAACAACTGGTGATGCGCCTTCTCTGCTCCGAGTCGCGGGTAGATGCAAGCCGTCTCAGAACCGGCCACCTGGTGGACACTGACTGGCACAAGTTGACCAGCGGGGCCGACAAGCTCGCCAAGGCTAAGCTGTTCATCGACGACACCCCGGCCATTCCCGTTCTGGAGATGCGGGCAAAAGCCCGGCGCCTGAAGGCCGAGCACGGCCTGGGCCTCATAGTGGTCGACTACCTGCAACTCATGCGGGGTTCCAATACGGAATCGCGCCAGCAGGAAATATCGGAGATATCCCGCTCTCTCAAGGCCCTGGCCAAGGAGCTGGATGTTCCGGTGGTGGCCCTGTCGCAGCTGAACCGCTCCCTGGAGAGCCGCACTGACAAGCGCCCAATCATGAGCGACCTGCGGGAATCGGGAGCCATCGAGCAGGATGCCGACGTGATCATGTTCGTCTACCGGGATGCCGTCTACTGCGACGACTGCAAGAAGCGTGACGGCTCCTGCACCAAGGAGCACGACAAGGATGCCGAGATCATTATCGGCAAGCAGCGTAACGGCCCCATCGGGACGGTAAGGCTCCTGTTCAACGGTCAGTTCACAAAATTCGAGAATCTGGAGAAACGTCATGACTACTAGTATTCATCCGACTGCCCAGATAAGCCCCTCTGCCATAATCGCCGACGGCGTGGAAATCGGCGCCAACGTCATTGTGGGGGACCACTCCTCCATCGGCGCCGGCACGAAAGTGATGGCCAACGCCGTTATCGGCCCATGGACCTCCATCGGCGAGAACAACGTCATCCATTACGGCGCCATCGTGGGGCACGAGCCCCAGGACTTCGGCTACAAGGGGGAGGAGAGCTGGACCTTCGTCGGCAACGGCAACATCATTCGCGAGTACGCCACCATCCACCGTGGCAACCGGCCGGGTACAAAAACGGTAGTCGGCGACAACAACCTGTTGATGGTCAGCTCCCACGTGGGGCACAACTGTGTGCTGGGGAACAACATCATCCTGGTCAACGGGGTGCTCCTGGCCGGGCACGTGACGGTGGCTGACCGCGCCATCCTCTCCGGCAACTGCGCGGTGCACCAGTTCTGCAGCATCGGGAAGTTCGCCATGATGCGGGGAATGTCGCGCGCTACCCGAGATATCCCCCCCTTCTGTATAATGGATGATACCAACACTGTCAGGGCACTGAACATCGTGGGGCTGCGCCGCAACGGCTTCGATCAGGCCCGCATCCGTGCCATCAAGAACGCTTTCAAGCTCCTCTTTCTATCGGGGCTCAATATGCAGAACGCCTTGGCCGAGGCGGAGCGCACTCTCAATATCACCGATGATGTCCGCTACCTCCTGGACTTCATCAAGAGCGCCAAGCGCGGCGTCTGCTTCGGCCGCGGCGTGATCGTGGATGTTGAAGAAAAAGAATAAACCACCAATCGAGGAATTAATCATGACCCAATACACACCACTTGCACAGCTTCCCGAGACCGCCGGCTACGGGAAAGGTGACATCTTTGTCCTTTTCGGCGAGCTCTTCGGCCGTGGCTACGCCAACGGCATCGTGGACGAGGCTAAAAAGGCCGGCATGACCATTGTCGGCGCCACTGTCGGACGTCGAGACAACAACGGGCCGCTCCGCTCCCTAACCCCCGAGGAGCTTGCCGCGGCCGAGGCCAACCTGGGGGGAAAGATCATCAACGTGCCGCTTGAGGCCGGGTTCGACCTGGAGCCGGCCACCGATGGCCTGACCCCCGCCGACCGCCTCAAGGGGGTGAAACCCGATACGGTGGTGGAGACCAAGCTGGACATGGCCGCCATCGAGGAGTCGCGCCGGAAGGGGCGCGCCCGCTTCCGGGATAACCTGGCCCTCTTTGCGAAGGAACTGGAAGGACTCATCCCTGCCGGGGCCAATGTCCTCATCGCCCACACCATGGCGGGTGGCATACCCAGGGTTCGCACTCTCATGCCGATCCTGAACCGGGTATTCAAGGGGCAGGGTGACCGCTACCTGGCGTCGGGGCCCTTCTGGAATTCCGACGTGGGGCAGCTCTGCTCCCTCTCCTTCGATGAGGTGACCGCCGACACCTTCGACGCCCTCATGGCAGCCACTGCCGGGCTCCGGAGCCGTGTGGAAGGCTCTGGTTCCCGCATTTCCTATTCGGCCTACGGCTACCATGGCTGCGCGGTGCTGATCGGCGGCGAATATCGCTGGCAGTCCTACACCCCTTACCTTCAGGGATGGGCCAAGATCCGTCTGGAAGAGGCCGCCGCGAAGGCCTGGCAAGGGGGGGTGAAAGCCACGGTTTACAACTCACCCGAGATCCAGACCAACTCCAGTGCCCTTTTCCTCGGGGTGGAGATTTCCCTCTACCCGTTGCTGGCGGCTTTGCGCAAAGAAGGGGGCGGTCCCGCGGCCACGGCAATCGAGGATGCCTGTCAAGGACTCCTGAAAGAAGGAGAAACTCTCGATTCCCTCCTGGGAAAGGCCGAAGCCTATCTTTCGTCGCCGGTTCTGAAGCCCTTCGGGACCTATGAAGAGTGGCCCCACCACAACACCGCCGAGCAGGCGGGCTTCATGCTCACCGTCTCCGACGAGCTCATGGCCATGAGCGCTGACACCAAGAACGTTGTTTGCGCCGAGCTTTCTAAATCTGTGTTCCAGGCGGTGGGCCGCCTCATGTTCGATCACTCCTGGAACCCCCAGGCACCGGTGCTCTGGCTGAACCACGACATCATCGCCCGCCGGCTCATAGCCTGATCGACCGGCCAACTCCATCGAGGCACAAAAAAAGAGCCGTCCCCAAGGGGCGGCTCTTTTTTTGCCGACGACAGTGCACCGTTCGCCTATCGCACGAGTTTCGACAGTTTCTTGAACTCCTCTGTCCCCGCCACCCGCAGAAGCTGGAACAGGGCTGCTTCGGTCGAGGTTATGACCGCGCCGGACGCGGCAGCGGTGTTGAGCCCTATCTCCCAGTTTTCCTTCCTGCGGCTCATGACTGCGTCCTTTACCAAGTGGACGCTGTACCCCCGCTCCCGAAGCTCAAGGATCGTCTGGAGCACGCAGACGTGGGTTTCCATGCCGGTGACGATCACCTGCTTCCGGCCAAGCTCGGCCAGACGGTTCTGAAAGTCCGGGTCGCCACAGCAGCTGAAGGTCATTTTCTCGAAGGCAGCCCCTTCGAACTTCTCCCGCAACTCCGGAACGGTGCAGCCGAGCCCCTTAACGTACTGCTCGGTGGCCACCACCGGGATGCCCATCTCCCGGGCCGCCTCCAGGAGGATGGAGGTGTTCTTTGTGAGCTGCTCCAGTACTTCCGGGTCCATGGCCGCGCAGAGCTTCTCCTGCACGTCGACTACTACGAGCACTGCCTGGTTGCGATTGAGAAAAAACGTTTCCATTATGCCCATCTGGTGAACCCT
The DNA here is from genome assembly GCF_017338855.1 of Geobacter benzoatilyticus. NCBI lineage: Bacteria > Pseudomonadati > Thermodesulfobacteriota > Desulfuromonadia > Geobacterales > Geobacteraceae > Geobacter > Geobacter benzoatilyticus. The sequence goes on along the minus strand of NZ_CP071382.1, from coordinate 236,305 downwards.
CCTTTCAGTCCCTTCTGATTTCGATGCCCAGTTCCTGAATCTTCTTCCGGAGCGTGTTCCGGTTGATGCCGAGGATGTCGGCTCCCTTCACCTGGTTCCCTCTGGTTTTTTCCAGTACAAAGCGGATGAGGGGGCGTTCGATCTGTTTGAGGACCAGGTTGTAGATATCACCGGTTTCCATTTTGTCCAGGTTGGTGAGGCTCGCCCGTAGCTTCATGTCCACTAGGGCCTCCAGTGACAATTCATCGGTGGCGGAGCTCCCGCCGGCCCGCTGGATGCGCAGCCCCGGGAAGTCCGCGGGGATGAGGAGCGGGTCGGATGAGAGGATAACGGCTCTCTTGATGGTGTTTTCCAGTTCCCGGACGTTGCCGGGCCAGGAGTAGGCGGTGAGCAGCGCCATGGTCTCGGGGGAGCAGGTTTTCCCCGGAACATCCAGCTCGGCGCAGGTCTTGTGGAGGAAGTATTCCACAAGAGCCGGGACGTCTTCTTTGCGCTCCCGCAGCGGCACCAGCTGGATCGGCACCACGTTCAGGCGGTAGTAGAGATCTTCGCGGAACTGCTTGGTACGGGCCAGTTCCTCAAGGTTCTGGTTGGTGGCGGCCAGGATCCGCACATCCACGGAGATGTTCTGGCTTCCGCCGGTGCGGGTAACCTCCTTTTCCTGGAGGACCCGTAATATTTTGGCCTGGAGGTCCAGGGGCATGTCGCCGATTTCGTCAAGGAAAATGGTGCCGCCGTTGGCCTGCTCGAACTTGCCTAGCTTGCGCTCCACGGCGCCGGTGAAGGCCCCTTTCTCAAAGCCGAAGAGTTCGCTTTCCAGTAACTCCTTGGGGATTGCCGCGCAGTTGAGGGCGATGAACGGCTTGCCGAACCGCTTGGAGTTGAAGTGGATGGCCCGGGCGATGAGTTCCTTGCCGGTTCCAGACTCTCCCTGGATCAGTACCGTCACGTCGCTGGGGGCCACCTTGCCGATGGTCTTGTAGACATCCCGCATTGCCGGTGAGTTGCCGACGACGTTTTTCTCCAGCAGGTAGCGGTCCTTCAGTTCTTCCTTGAGGATCGACATTTGGGAGGTGATTTCCCGTGCCCGGTTCACCTTTTCGATGATGGCGTCGATCACATCCAGGTCAAATGGCTTTGTGATGTAGTCGTAGGCGCCCCGTTTCATGGCTTCTACGGCGTTTTTCATGCTCGCTTCGGCGGTCATGATTACCATAAGCAGGTCGCTTTTCAGCTCTTTCACCCGGTCCAGGAGGTCGAGCCCCGAGATGCCGGGCATCTTGATGTCCAGGATCGCCAGGTCGTAGTCGCCGGACTGGATGAGGCGCAGCGCCTCTTCTCCGTCGCGGGCGAGGTCAACGGAAAATCCCTTTTTCCGCAGGGCCTTGGATAGGACCCAGCGCATGCTTTCTTCATCGTCGGCAACCAGAATGCGGTGCAATAACATAATAAAACCTCTGAAATCCGGGATCGGGGACCGGGGACCGGCAAAAAACCAAAATTTAGCTTCGGTTTTCCCGGCCCCCGGTCCCTGATCCCTGGTTACTGAATTAACGGCAGCATCACCGTGAAAGTGGTTCCTTTGCCCGGGTTTGACTCTACCTTGAGCATCCCACGGTGTTCTGAGACAATTTTCTGGCAGATGGCGAGGCCAAGCCCCGTACCTTTCGCCTTGGTTGTAAAGAAGGGGGTAAACAACTGCTCCAGCTGTTCCCGGGGGATACCCGGACCGTCATCGCAGACGTCGATAGCTACCATGCGGGAGCGCCGTTCACCCTTCTGTGTCATGCTGTAGTCTGAGATGACCCGGCTCACAACTTTGACGAGTCCCCGTTCTTCCACCGCCTCCACGGCATTTTTGATCAGGTTCAGGAAAAGCTGGGTGAGGAGCCCTTCGTCAGCCAGGATTGGAGGGATGCTTGGGTCGAACTGCTGCTGGAAGGCAATGTTCTTTCCCTCGGTAGCCCGCATCCGGAGGATTATGATATCCCCCAGTATCTTGTGAAGGTTTACCTTGGATAGCTGGAGCTTGCGGGGCGATGCCAGCGCCAGGAGCTCCTCCACTATCCGGTTGACCCGGTCCACCTCCCTCACTACGATCCGGACGTTGTCCCGAAGTTCACTCTCGGGGGGGAGTTCCAGTTCAAGGAGCTGGGCGGCTCCCTTGATTCCCCCCAGGGGGTTCTTGATCTCGTGGGCCAGGCCTGCGGCCAGTGTGCCCAGGGTGGAGAGCCGGTCGGCGTGGCGCACAGCCCCTTCGAGCTCGCGGATGTTCGTCAGGTCCCTCAGCATGAGGATTGTTCCGATGGGCACGCCATTCTGGAGCAGGAGCGGGAAGGTGGTGGCCGCAACGGGTGTCAGCTGCTTCGCCTTCTTGATGACGATGTTCTCGTGGTCGGAGATAGTCATGCCGGTGGCGGAGGTCTTTTCGACCATCTCCAGCAAAATTTCCTGGCTGCCGAAGAGGGCCGGGAAGGGGTGTCCAACGGCCTGGCGCCGCGAGACAGCGGTGATTTCTTCGGCTGCCGGATTCATGAGGGTGACCAGCCCCGCAAGGTCGATGACGATGACTCCGTCGCCGACGCTGTCGATGATGGTGGCAAGAAACGCCTCGTTGGTGCTTTCAGGGCTCATGGCGCCTCCGGAGAGAAAAAACGGTGCAATGCTTCGAGAAGGGCGCCCTTGCCCTCGATAATGTTGACGGCTTTGCGGAACTGGGCTGCGCCGGCAAGCCCGTGGGAATACCAGCCGAAATGTTTTCGCATCTCCCGCAGGGCCACCCGTTCGCCGGACAGCTCCGTAAAGAGCTCCAGGTGACGAAGTGCCGCGCGAAGCCGTTCCTCTGGAGCGGGAGCGGCCGGTTCACCTCCCTCTAAGAGCGCCAGGGCCTGGCGGAATATCCACGGATTTCCAAGGGCGCCCCGGGCCACCATGACGCCGTCGCAGCCGGTCTCAGCCAGCATGGCGGTCACGTCGGCTGCCGTGAAAAGGTCGCCGCTGCCGATGACTGGAATTTTCACGCTCCGCTTCATCTCGGCAATCTTCTGCCAGTCGGAGTGCCCCTCGAACATCTGGGAACGGCTCCGGGGGTGGAGGGTTATGGCGTCGCATCCCTCATCCTCCGCAATCCGGGCGATCTCCAGAAAGTTTGCCTCCTCGCAGACCCAGCCGCTGCGGATCTTAACGGTGAGGGGGATTTTGGTGGCCCGACGCGTTTCCCGAATAATGGCCCGAATTTTGGCCGGTTCCCGCAGGAGGGCGCTGCCGGCCCCGGTTCCGACCACCTTTTTGACCGGGCATCCCATGTTTATATCGATGAGATCGCCGTGTCCCTCTACCATCCGGGCTCCTTCGGCAATGAGTCGAGGGTCGTCGCCGAATAGCTGAATGCCGAGGGGGCGGTCTTCCGGCCTGCTTCGCAGAAGTTCGAACGTTTTGCGACCCTCTCGCACGAGGCCGTTTACGCTCACCATCTCGGTGAAGCAGAGGCTTGCTCCCTCATCCCTCGCCAGCAGCCTGAAGGGGAGGTTTGTAATTCCTGCCATGGGGGCCAGGATAAGGTTGTTTTCCAGTGTCAGAGAGCCGATGGCCAAGGGTTTGAGCATTTATGGTATCTATTCGTGAAGGCGATAACGTGCTTAAAATTTAAGCATGGTAGCATGGGGGACGAAAAAGGCAAGTAAATTCTCTGCGGAATACGGAGCGTCAGGTTGCGGGAATTGACATTCGCTGCGGCGGGAATTACCCTTTAAAATCCGGTGGTAAGCGATGAAGGGGGGAACGCATGGAAATCGTTGGCGGCTTCATGGTGATGATGTGGATACTCGGTCTGTTTCTGACGGTGGTCTGGCTCATAATGCCGTTCGCAGTTTTTGCGCTGAAGGGAAAAGTTGAGCAGAACCGAGCGCTTCTGGAATCCATTGACCGGCGCCTTTCCTCCCTTGAAGAACATCTCCAGGGGGGCGGAATGCCGTGATTATTCTCCCGCTGCCTTGCTGAACACCTCGGGAAAAACGGCGCTGAGCTCTTTTCCCATGTTTCGCTTCACGTAATCGGCAAAGCAGTCCACCACCTTCGGGTCGAACTGGCTGCCTGCTCCCCGGCGCAGTTCGCCGATTGCCTCGCCTATGTCAAATCCCTTTCGATAGGGGCGCTCCGAGACCATGGCGTCGAAGGCGTCGGCAACCGCAACTATCCGAGCCGCAAGAGGGATATCTTCTCCCTTCAGCCCCTTTGGATACCCGGTGCCGTCGTACCGCTCGTGGTGATGGAGTATGGCGGGCAGGACGTCGCGCAGTTGCGCGATGGGAGAGAGAATGGCGATCCCCTTTTCCGGATGGGCCCTCAGCGGCGGAAACTCGTCTTCGGATAGGGCCGCCGGCTTTTCCAGTACTGCCTCGATTACTCCGATCTTCCCGATGTCGTGAAGGAGTCCGCCGAGCCTTATCCGCTCGACCGTCGTTTCGGGAAGCCCCATTTCCTTTGCGATGTGGGCCGCGATGTGCATGACCCTCTCCGAGTGCCCCTTGGTCCAGGGGCTCTTGGCGTCGATGGCGTTGGCAAGGCTCGAAATGGTGTTGATGAAGAGGCTCCGCATATCTTCGTAAAGCTGGGCGTTTTCCAGGGCTACCGCCATCTGTGACGCGATTTTCTCTATGGTGAAGGTTGATCCCCGGTCGAATGCTCCCGTCTCTGTATCGCCCAGCATGAGCACCCCTTTAACCTCGTCCCGGACCATGAGCGGTATGGCCATGAGTGAGCGGATGCCCATGGAGAAGAGAGCCGCATCCATGTCTGAAAGGCAGTTGGTCTTGCCGGAGTAATCGGTGCCCGTGCTCCGCCCGGTGCGGTATGCGCGCCAGGCGGCAAAGCGCCCCCGGGGAAGCCTGGCGCCTGCTTGCAGGATGTCGGGGACGGAAAGCCCTCCGGCGTAGGATGCCGTTACGGTCAGGCCGCTTCCCTCAACTTGAAGAATCGCAACGAATTCGCACCGGGTTATCCGCTCCACGTGCTCCATTGCTGTTTCCAGAATCTTTTCCCGGGAGAGTGACGAGGAGATCGCCTTGTTTATTTCGTCGAGCGTCAGAATCACGTCGATGCGACCCGCGAGATCCAGGGCCATGTCGAGGGATTCGTCGAAGATCTGGATGTGGGAGACGACGAGAGCGGCATGGGAAACCATGTCGCGTATTACCGCCACTTCGTCCTGGGAGAATGGGGGGAGTTCCCTTGTCCGGGCTATGAATACCGCGCCGATCACCTGATTTCGGGCTATCATGGGCACTGCCAGCAGCGTCAGGTTGCGGAGAAGCTTTCTTAATTTTGCCGGGAGTAGATCCGATGCCGAAGGATCGGTGAGGAGCAGATGCTGCTTTTTGTTGAGCATTCCCTTGAGCAGCGGAATTTTGTCGGGGGCGAGGGGCATCTCCCTGAATACCGGGACAAAACGCGATGGGAGGCCATAACTGCGCGCCGGGGCGAAATCGCGCCGCTCCCGGTCAAAAAAATAGACGGCAATCCAGCGGCTTTTGACAAGCCTCTTGAGGAGCCGGGACAGGTCCTTGACTACCTCGTCAACGTCGGCAAGGCCACTCAGCCGTTCGCTTCCTTCAATGACGGCGTTGAACGTGTCTATCATGGTGCGCACCTCTCGTTGTAGTTTGCCATCAAACACCCCATATGTCTTGCCAAAAATAGGTTTTTTTATTATTCTGCCTCATTCCTGCGGCGCAGTTGTACCGACGTGGGGCTTAATGCCGGCTCCGCCGTCGGGCGGCTGCATCTGTATCAGAATTAAAACCGGCGGTAACAGGATGAGAACGAAGGATGGCGCCATGGGAGCGCCGTCTCTGTTTTGGGAGGAATCTGCATGGGGCTTCTGGATGGCAAGAAGGCGGTAATTTTCGGTATCGCCAACGAGAAAAGTATCGCGTGGGCCATTGCCCAGGCTTTTAAACGCGAAGGGGCCGAGCTGGCCGTAACCTACGCCAATGAAATGGTGGCAAAGCGGGTGATCCCCCTTGCGGAGAGTGTGGGGGCATCGCTGGTGCTCCCCTGTGACGTGCGGGATGACGCCGGTATCAAACAGGTTTTTGCCGAGATAGGCGAAGCCTGGGGTGGGATCGATATCCTCGTTCACTCCATTGCCTTTGCCGGCAAGGAGGAACTTAAGGGATCGTTCCTTAATACATCCCGTGAAGGTTTTGCCCTCGCTCTCGATATCAGCGCCTATTCCCTCATAGCCCTGATGAAGGAAGCCCATCCTCTCATGGAGGGAAGGGGGGGGAGCGTTATGGCCCTCACTTACTATGGCGGCCAGAAGGTTTTCCCGAACTATAACGTTATGGGAGTGGCGAAGGCGGCCCTTGAGATGAGCGTCAGGTATCTGGCAGAGGCGGTGGGCGCCGACGGCATCAGGGTCAATGCCATCTCGGCAGGTCCCTTGAAAACCCTGGCTTCGTCGGGGGTCGGCGGATTCAACCAGATTGCCGGCCATGTGGCCGAGAAGGCGCCGCTTCGGCGAAACATCACCCAGGACGAAGTGGCCGGGGCGGCTGTTTACCTGGCGAGCTCGCTTTCAAGTGGCGTTTCCGGCGAAATTCATTTTGTGGACAGCGGCTATAATATTATCGGTCTGTAAAGGCGGAGAACTGATATCAAACAACTGCATGGTAACCTCATTGGCCTGAAGCCGAACCAGATTTCTTCGCTGGAAAGGCTTTACCGGCGCCGCGTCCCTGCCGGCGAGCTCATCACTGCCGAGCTGGCGGGGCGGATGGTTGAGATTTCGCGGGAGATCCGGCGGCAGGTGGGAGTCCTCGTTGATCGCCATGGGGCCGTGGAGTATGTGATTGTTGGTGACGAGAAGGGGATTTTTATCCCCGAGCTTTCCGATTACCCCCTGGGGCGCCGTCTGCTGCGGGGGCTGCGTTACATACACACCCACCTCAAGGGCGAGTCCTTTTCCGAGGACGACCTGACCGACCTGGCGCTTTTGCGCTTCGACCTGATGGCGATTCTCCAGCTTCACCAGGATGATCGCCGGACTGCCATCCAGACAGCCTTTCTCACTGCCGGCTCCGGCCAGCCCTACCGGGTGGAGGCGTCCGAACCCCTCGCCACCTTCCGCATGGATTTCGGCTCCATTGTTTCGCATCTGGAGCGGGAGCTGGAAAAATCGGTGGCCACCGAGGCCCGCGAGGTTTCAGCGACCGGGGAGCGGGCGATTCTCATCTCCGTCACGCAACAGTCCCACGAAGAGGCCGACGACTCCCTTGACGAACTCAGGGAACTGGCCCGCACCGCCGGGGTCTCCGTCCTCGATGCGGTTGTCCAGCGCCGCCGCCAGTTCAACCCCCGCTACCTCATGGGGGAGGGGAAGATGCGGGAGGTGGTGATCCGCGCGCTCCAGCTCGGGGCGACGATCCTCATCTTCGACCAGGAGCTCTCCCCGGCCCAGGTCCGTTCCATTTCGGAGATGACGGAACTGAAGGTCATCGACCGCAGCCAGCTCATCCTCGACATCTTCGCCCGCAGGGCCACGAGCCTTGATGGAAAGGTGCAGGTGGAACTTGCCCAGCTCAAATACATTCTCCCGCGCCTTACGGGCAGGGGGGTGCAGATGTCCCGCCTAATGGGTGGGATTGGGGGACGGGGGCCCGGCGAGACGAAGCTTGAGACTGACCGGCGGCGGATTCGCGACCGGATCGCAAAGCTCGAGCGGGAGCTGGACGAACTTTCCCGCGGACGGCAGCAGCGCCGTCAGAAGCGGGTGCGGGCCGGGCTTCCCATCGTTTCCATCGTCGGCTACACCAACGCCGGAAAATCAACGCTTCTCAATGCGCTCACCCGTAGCCGGGTTTTCACCGAAAACCTGCTCTTCGCCACCCTCGATACTTCTACCCGCCGCCTTCGCTTCCCGAGGGAACGGGAGGTGATCATCACCGATACGGTCGGCTTCATCCGCTCCCTGCCCCAGTCCCTCATGGGTGCCTTCAAGGCGACCCTGGAGGAGCTTCAGGATGCGGATCTCCTGCTCCATCTGGTGGATTGTGCTTCCCCCCGCGTGGAAGAACAGATTCAGCAGGTGGAGAGGATTCTGGAGGAGTTGAATCTGGCCGGAAAGCCGCGAATTATGGTGTTCAACAAGGTAGATCTCCTGCCCGCTCTCAAGAAAAAAAATCCCCTTGCCTTCATGAAGATCCGCCAGCTCTCCCGGCGTTTTAACGCCATCACCGTCAGCGCCTCGGATCACGCAAGCCTTGAACCCCTCCTCCAGGAAATGGAGCGCCGTTTCTGGTCTTCTGCCCCCCAACCTTGACACCTCGACCCTAATCGCCTATACTGCCGACTTCATCCGGCACCGACTTCCCACATCCGGCCGCTTCGGCCATGCGCGGAAGGTATTCCATGAAAAAAGCAGTAATCCTTCTCATCATAAGCATCCTTCCGGTTTTCCCCGCCCTGGCATCGGAATCCCGTAACTCACCCCTGATGGAGTTGGCTGCGCTGGGCAGCGCTTCGCTTCCCGATCTCTCCGGGGTCCTCCCCCTGGGTGCCGACTCGAGGTCGAAGGGCGCCCGCAAATCTGGCCGCTCCGATCAATCCCTGGGGGACTTGATCGTTATCGAGGACCAATTGGCCGCCGATACCGATTTCGAGTTGACGCTTCCCGAGGGGCCGCTTCCCGATTCCGACATTCCTCTCACCCTTAACGATCAGGTTGAGTACTTTATCCGCTATTACCAGACCTCCGGCCGCAAGTCCTTTGCAAAGTGGCTTTCCCGTTCAGAGCGCTATATCCCCATGATGAAAGAGGTCCTGAAGAAAAATGGCCTCCCCGAGGATCTGGTCTATCTCGCAATGATCGAGAGCGGCTTTACCCCCCACGCTGTTTCGGTGGCGAGCGCCGTGGGGCCGTGGCAGTTTATCTCCGGTACCGGCAAGCGCTATGATCTCCGCATCGATCAATGGATCGACGAACGGCGCGACCCGCTGAAGTCGACCGTGGCGGCAGCCTTGTATCTGAAGCAGCTTTACGCCATGTTCAACAACGACTGGTATCTTGCTGCCGCGGGATACAATGCGGGGGAGAACAAGATACTGCGGGCCATCGACCGGTACAACACCCGTGACTTCTGGGAAATATCCAAGGGGTCGTACCTTAAGCGGGAAACCAAGGAATATGTGCCGAAGCTCCTGGCAGCCGCCATAATTGCCAAGGAGCCGGCCCGCTACGGTTTTGCCGATGTGGCCTACCTTCCCCCCATCGAGTTCGATACGGTTGCCATTCCTGCGCGAACAGACCTGGAGGTGGCGGCGAAGCTGATCAATGTCGATTACAAGGTGCTCAAGGAACTGAACCCCGAGTTGCGCCGCTGGTGCACTCCGCCGGACTATCCCGAATACGAGTTGAAGATCCCAAGGGGGAGCAGAAGGGCGTTCGAGCAGGCCTACGCCCAGCTTCCCGAAGATCAGCGCTATGCCGAGCGTATCGTGTACACCCGTTACCGGGCCAAGCGAAAGGATACCCTCGCGGCCATTGCCCGCCGTTACGGCACTACCCCAGAGGCCCTGGCCGAGGTGAACAAGCTGAAGGTGACCGCCAAGGTGCGGGGCCGGACCCTCCTCGTGCCGGTGGCAGCCGAAAAGGCGCCAGAGGTTCAGCTGGCGAAGGTTGGGGCTCCACGCCCGCAGGGGACCAAGGGATTCAACAAGTATTACACCGTGAAAAAGGGCGACACCATTGCGTCGCTTTCAAAAAAATTCAATGTCTCGTCACGCATTCTCACGGCCTGGAACAATTTGAAGGGGAAGATAGCGCTTCGCCCCGGCAAACGGCTTATCGTCGCCAAATATGTGGAAAAGAAGGGTTCCATGGTTCCGGTGTCCGATGACGATAACGGATAACGACTTACCCCCTGCTCAGCACGAAAGGATCTAATATTCTATGTACAATTTTCTGATCTCCGGCGGCATAGCCCTTGTCGCAATCGTCATAATCTTCATCGCCGCAGGCTCATCGGCCTGGTGGTGGGCCATCCTTGTGGGGCTCATCCTGTTCGGCGCTTCATTTCTCCTCATATCCCGGATTATCATGAAGAAGATTCTGGCAATCATGGAGACCGCCAACCGCGACATCCAGGCCCAGCGGGTGGACAAGGCGATACGCGAGCTCAAGGAGGCCTTCAAGTTCGGCAAGTGGCAAATGTACGTCACCGGGCAGATCAATTCCCAGATCGGCATGATCTATTACCTCAAGCGGGATTTTTCCACGGCGTTTCCCTATCTGGAAAAGTCTTTCGCCAAAAACTGGGTTACCATGGGGATGCTGGCCGTCAGCTACATGAAGCGGAACAAGCGCGATAAAATGAAGGAAACCTTCGAGAAGGCGGTTCAGTGGACCCCGAAGGAGTCTCTCCTCTGGGCGCTCTACGCCTATTGCTGGACCGAGTGCGACGATATCGGCCAGGCAAAAGCTGTGCTGGAGCGGGGGCTCAAGAAGCTTCCCGGCGACGAAAAACTGAAGACCAACCTTGAGTCGCTTCAGGAGTCCAAGAAGATGAAGATGAAAGTCTACGGAGACATGTGGCTCCAGTTCCACCTGGAGCGCCAGGGGGTTGTCATGAAGCAGCAGATGGCGGCCATGGGTGGGATGAAACGGCGGGTGGTCAGGAGATAGCCGCCGTTGCCGGCATGCAAATAGTGTGAAGTGCGGGAAAGGGACGGGGTTGCGTCCCTTTTTCCATTTTGATTGGTGGTAAGTGCATGGTTGATCTCCTGAAAACCCTTGCCGTCCTCATCGCCGTGGTCGTGATGGTACGCCGCAGATGGCACCTGGGGGCGGTCATGGCCTTGGGGGCGGCAATCCTGGCGTTCTCCTGCCTGACTCCGCCGCTCCGGTTCCTGTCGGGGGCCTGGACCGCCCTTACCACGGACAGTGCCCTGGACATGACGGCAACCCTGGTTTTCACCATGATCATGGAGAACATTCTCCGCACGACCGGCACCCTCCGCCGGATGGTGGCGAGCCTTTCGGAGATTCTTCCAGACAGCAGGCTCATCATGGCTGCCATGCCGGCCATGATCGGGATGCTCCCTTCTCCGGGAGGGGCTGTCTTTTCGGCTCCCATGGTGCGGGAGGCTTCGGCCCATCTGACGCTTTCCCCCGACCAGAAGGCCTTCATCAACTACTGGTTCCGTCACATATGGGAGTACGTCTCGCCACTTTATCCCGGCATCATCCTGGTGGCGGGACTCTCCCGCATTCCATTCCAGAAGATTGCCCTGGCGAACATCACCTTTTCCGTAGCCGTGATCGTCCTGGGTGTTTTCTTCTGCTTCCGGGGAGTCGATTCAGCCCCCGTGCCACAGGGAGAGACGGTCGGCAAGCGGCGGGCCCTCCGAACCTTTGTCATTTCGGTGGCGCCGATTCTGGTGACGCTCGTTTTAGTGGTGGTACTGGGGGGCAATCCGGTGGCGGCCATGGGTGGGATGACGGTACTGCTTTTCATTGCTCACCGGTATGGACCGGGCAGAATAGTGGCGACACTCCGGGAGAGCGTCTCATTGAAATCCCTGTCTCTTATCTTCGGGGTCATGATCTTTCAGGAGACCCTGAGAGTTACCGGGGCACTTGATGGCATCTCGCATTTTTTCGTGGCGAGCGGACTGCCGTTGCTATTCATAATTACGGTCATCCCGTTTCTTGCCGGCGTAATGACAGGGCTAACCGTGGCTTTCGTGGGGATTACCTTCCCTATACTGATGCCGCTTCTGGGAGGCGACATCCCCTCGCTGGGGCTTCTATCCCTGGCTTTCGGCAGTGGTTTCTCCGGGGTGATGCTCTCGCCGGTTCATCTCTGTCTCGTTCTTACGCGGGAATACTTTGAGGCCGACATGGGGAGAGTCTATCGCCGCCTCTGGATTCCTCAATCCTTGGTGCTTGCGGCTGCCGTAGTGCCGGTGTATATTTTTTCCTGACCTTGTGTATTGCGCTGCGTTGCGCATTGCTGTTGTTTTCCGGACCCGAGGAGGTTTCTATGGCAAAACGGATTGTGCTTTTCATGTTTATGACGTTCACCAGCCTCGTTCTTTCGGGATGTCTCGTGGCTGAGAGCAAATATTTGAAAAAGGCGGAGGAGGCCGATGCCCTCGGGCGGGAAGCCGCCACACTTCAGGAAATGCATCGTGAACTTTCAGCCGAGAACGGCACCTTGAAGGCACAGCTTTCCAGGGTAAAGGAAGAAGCCGCCGTCCTGGCGAAGGAGAAGGAGAAACTTTCTGCCGATAACCGGGAGTTGGACCAGGTCCTCCGGTCCAAGACTGATTCCCTTTCACAGACTGTTGCCGACCTGCGGCAAAAGGTGTCGGATCTTGAGGACGAAAACGCCCGGCTGAAGGAAGAGATTGCAGCTGCCCAGAAGGCCAGGGAGGAAAATGTCCGCCAGGTGAGCAAGACCTATGAGGACCTTCTCGACAGCATGAAAGGGGAGATTGCCCAGGGGCAGGTAACCATTTCGGAACTCAAGGGGAAGCTGACGGTCAATATGGTTGACGCCATTCTCTTCGATTCCGGGGAGGCGGAGGTGAAGCAAGGGGGGATGGATGTGCTGGCCAAGATGGTCGATATCCTGAAAGGGGTCCAGGACAAGATGATCAGGATCGAGGGGCATACCGACAACGTCCGGATCATCGGCAACCTAGCCCGGCGCTTCCCCACGAACTGGGAGCTTTCCGCGGCCCGCGCCATCAATGTGGCACGCTATCTCCAGAGCCGGGGCATCGATCCGGCTGTACTTGCGGCGGTGGCCAACAGTGAGTACCGGCCGGTTGCCACCAATGACACCGGCGAGGGGAGGGCAAAGAACCGCCGGATCGAGATTGTCCTCGTCCCCAGAGACGCGCCTTGACCAATACGGAGAGGAACACAAACCTTTAGTCATGAAAAAGAAGACACAAAAGAACGAACCGAAACCGAAGGAGTTTGCGGCGCTTCCCTTTGCAGCTCTCAAGGGATTGAAGACCGATGACGGTTTATCCGGGGAGGCGGTTCCGATCAAGGCACCCCCCGCTGCTCCGGTAAAAACTGCTGCGGAGACTGACGATATTTCACTTTTTTTCCGTGAGATGTCGGACGTGCGGCGGATCAGCACCGGCACGGAACCGTCAAGGAAAAAAGATGCCCGGAATGCGTCGCAACCCCCTGAACAGTCAGAGGCTGCGGAGATCCGCCGGCAACAGGAGGCCGAGGAGCGCCGGGCATTCGCCGATGCCATATCAAATCTGCGCCTTGATGTCACGTTCATCGACAATCTCCCGGAAGGCGAGGGAGAGCATCACCGTCCGGCCAGCCGGCTCCGTCAGTTGAAGAATGGCCAGATTCGCATTGGGCTGGAACTTGACCTCCATGGTCTCACTCGTGAGGAGGCGCTGGAGAGCCTGGGGCATTTCATCTCAAGTGCCCAGCGCCTTGCGCAGAAGGCGGTTCTTGTTATCACGGGCAAGGGAAACAATTCGCCGGGAGAGCCGGTTCTTCACGGAGCTGTCCTCTCATGGCTCCGTGAGCAGGGAAAAGGAGTGGTGGCTGAGTTTGCCCCTGCACCCCAGGAATTGGGGGGGAGCGGCGCCGTTGTGGTCTTTCTCAAAACGCCCGGCAAAAAGGGCGAGTAAGGTGAAGCATGTTTGGTTTTTTCCGAAAGAAGCCGGGTGAGCCGATCGAGTTCGAAAGTCCTGAGGCGGCCTTTGACTACGCCTGCCGCAACCTGGAGAACCGGATACTTCTGGAGGCGGTCATCCCGGCCTTGGTCGAGGAGCGCCGTGGTACCAGCGCGGAGGGGGAACAGCTTTTTTTCATCCGCCTGGCAAATGGCGAGGGGGGAAAGGTGCTGGAGGCCTGTACTCTCAAGGAATCGCTCCGTTATCCCGAAGTTGGCGACCTGGTGGGTTACCGGGTGGTAAAGCTGGAGCCTGAACTGCCCGAGCCCTTCGATCTCCTCGGTTTTATCGCGTATCGGCTTGCCCCGGTTTATGTCCCCGGCAGGGGGTGGCGAATCGCTGAAAGCTTCGTGCCCGACAACATCAAGCCGACATTGCGGATGTGACTTCCAATGATCAGAATCCTCATAGCAAACCCTCTCCTTCTCCTCTTTACCGTTGCGGCCATAGGATATCCCCTGGGGCGCTTAAAGTTTCGCGGGTCCAGCTTGGGCGTGGCGGCGGTACTCTTCGTCGGTCTTGGTGTCGGCGCACTCCATCCAGAGCTGAAACTTCCCGAGATTGTCTATGTCCTGGGGCTTGCCCTCTTTGTCTACACCATCGGGCTCGCCAGCGGACCGGCCTTCGTGGCGTCGCTCAGGCAGGAGGGGGTGCGGAACAATCTTCTTATCCTGTGCGTTCTTGCGTTCGCAACAATGCTTACCGTGGCGGCCCAGCGGTTCCTTGCCCTGCCGGCGACGATCACCGTGGGGCTTTTCGCCGGCAGCCTCACCAATACCCCTGCCCTTGCCGGCGCCCTCGAAACCATCAAACACCTGGCGCCGCAGAATCTCATGGAACAACTCCTGGCCGAGCCGGTGGTCGGGTATTCCATTGCGTACCCCATGGGGGTCATGGGTGTAGTGCTCGCCATAAGCCTTGTCCAGAAACTCTGGCGAATCGACTATGCCGAAGAGGCAAAGCAGTTCAAGATTGCCGGGGTTGCCACCGAGGCCCTGAGATCGAAAACCATCCGGGTAACCTGGCCCCAGGCGGGGCGGCAGACCGTGGTGGAACTCTCACGCCAGCAGAAGTGGGACGTGGTTTTCGGCCGGATAAAGAGAAATGGGGAGTATCTGTTGACGGGGCCCCAGGTCCGCTTGCAGCCGGGTGATTTGCTGCTGGCGGTCGGAACCGGTGCGGAGTTGCAGCGGGTGGCGGAAGTTCTCGGCGAGGTGAGCGAGGAGGAAATCACCGCTGACCGGAGCGAGTTCGATTACCGGCGTATCTTCGTTTCAAATCCCCGGGTGGCCGGCCGACGGCTGGGGAGCCTGGACCTTTTCGAGCGGTTCGGGGCCACGGTAACCCGTGTCCGGAGAGGAGATGACGACTTTCTCCCCCATGACGACATGGTTCTGGAACTGGGGGACCGGGTCAGGGTGGTGACCAGCCGGGAACGGATGGGAGAGGTAACGGCTCTGTTTGGCGATTCATACCGGGCCGTTTCGGAAGTGGATATTCTCACCTTCAGCCTGGGGCTCGCCCTTGGGCTGCTGCTTGGTATCGTACCGATTCCCCTGCCGGGGGGGGTGACGCTCAAGCTCGGTTTTGCAGGGGGGCCGCTTATCGTGGCCCTTGTGCTGGGGACCATCGGACGCTCGGGAGGGATGATCTGGAGCCTTCCTTACAGCGCCAATATGACGCTGCGCCAGATTGGGCTCGTGCTCTTTCTGGCAGGCATCGGCACCAGGGCCGGCTACGGCTTCGTCTCGACCCTGGCCGATGGGGGAGGTTTTACCATCTTTGCCGCCGGGGCGGTGGTGACGTTCACCGCGGCGCTGGCAACGCTATTTATTGGCCACCGGCTCCTGAAAATCCCCATGGGGATACTGATCGGCATGGTGGCAGGGCTCCAGACTCAGCCAGCCGTTCTGGGGTATGCCCTTGAGCAGACCGGCAACGACCTGCCCAATATCGGTTACGCATCAGTGTATCCAGTGGCCACCATCGGGAAGATCGTCGCTGTTCAGGTGCTGCTGACGCTGCTCATGTGATTCCAGTCAGCAGACCGGGTATTTCCCCGCTGCCAGTTCCATGCAGAATCCGTTGATTCCCGCCAGTCTCCGTTCGATGATCTCCTCGGCCCGCGTTGCGACGTCTCCGGTCAGTTTCCCTTTTTTCATGAGAAGCTGGGCCGCAGCCATGAGCGGTCGGTCGATGGGGGCTCCAATCCTGCTCAGGAGAATAACGTGGGCCTCCTTCACCCCCTCCACTTCCTCGCAGAT
This sequence comes from Geobacter benzoatilyticus, assembly GCF_017338855.1. Classification (NCBI taxonomy): domain Bacteria; kingdom Pseudomonadati; phylum Thermodesulfobacteriota; class Desulfuromonadia; order Geobacterales; family Geobacteraceae; genus Geobacter; species Geobacter benzoatilyticus. Next base: position 220,325 of record NZ_CP071382.1, on the reverse strand, counting down.
TTCCCTGGCCAGCCTATGGGACAGGACATTGTAGATTTTTCCCACATGGCTCACCGGATTCTTGCCGGCGGCAGCCTCGGTTCCCAGGGGACGTCCCAGGGCGATGATGCCGTTGACCCGGTTTCCACGCCCCACCTGGCCCGAGTCGGCATCTTCAGCCGAGGTGCCAAGAAGGCTCAGGTAGACGCCCCCAAGCCCCCGGCCCGGTTCGTCAAGTGTGTTGAGGCTGGCCAGCTTCCGGCCGAAACCGGGGATTCCGGTCAGGAATTCGCCTATCTCCCGTTCGATTATCTTCTTTCTGGCAAAATATTCCCCTTCGGATTCAATGAATCGCGCCAGAAGCGGCATCGCCACAATCAACTCCAGATCGTTACCCCAGCGCATCCCCATGACCTTGATGTCCTCGCCGGTTTCCGGAAAACGCTCCTTGAATTCGCGGGCATTCAGGTGCTGCTCCAGGGAGAGGACGGCAAGCTCCGTGGGGGAAAGAGGCCAATAGCCGATTGCCGCCGAAGTATCGTTGGCCGCCATGACCTCGCCCGGCCGCGCGAATATGCCGGTGAGTTCCTCCGAGCCCTGTGCGAGTACCACCCGGAAATCCACGTGCAGTTCCGGGTCCACGAAGCGGAGGTTTCTTCGTATCCACTCACGTGCCGCATCTATGGCGATCTTCTCCACCGCAATCCGCCGGTCTCCCACGGAGAAGGTGGCCCGGTCGCCGATGATGAGTTCCATGGGCCGGGTTACGCGCCCTCCGCCAAAGCGCATTTCAACGCTTCCGGCGGCAAGGAGGCTCTTGTCGATGTTGTGGTGCAGGATGCGGCCGAATTGCCGGAGATACTCCTGAGACAGGGCTACGGAGACAGCGTCCATGGCCGCGTCGCAGATGTAGTCGGGATGCCCTTTTCCTTTCCGCTCCACGATTTCCACCTGCTGGTCCAGTATTGAGTTCCCCCTGAATGCCTCGATGGTTATCATGGATAACACTGTATCATGTCTGCGAGCGATTGCATGGGGACCGGGCATGGGAATAAAAAAACCGCCCATCATAAGCAGTGACTAATTGCTGACGATGGACGGCCTGGAAAACGTGGCGTGCCCGGTTATGCCAAGACTCTTGCCTGCCGCTCCCCTTTACGCGCGCCCTGTGGCGAACTCAATAGTGCGTTTGCGGTGGCACAGGTTTGAAACAAGATGGCCGTGGCACAAAGGCTGAAAAAGATCCAGATGAATACTCCGGTCAACCCCTCCAGCGGTGATAGCGCGGGAGAGGTGAATTCCAGAATTAGAGCATATGTGCTGACCATGGATTTTGTCATATTCTCCTCACGACCCCCGACCTATTCAATACCGTCGCATGAAGTGCCAGGGCTGGGCTTGGTGCAGGAACAGATACTCCTTGCCATAGAGACAAACAACAACACCCCCGGTACCAGCTGGCTAAGAAACGCAATGGCTCCGAGGGCGGTGAAAAGCACCAGCAGGAATTCTTCAAAGTAGAAACCCTGCATCAGAAGCGTTGAAGAGGCGTCTCCGAGATTATGAACACTATAGTCAGGCGACATGGTTGGTCTCATTTGTTGTTGTTTTGTGACTGTAATTGAACGATTCCTATATTTGCACCTGTTGTACCAACGGTGAAGTGTTTGAAATAATAATGATAACAGGTTGATTTGGCGTTGTTATTCCGGTTTTTAAAGCCTTTTGGACATGAAGGGGAGAGAGGGTGGTGTATGTTTTATTCATACATACCCGCGCCATTATTGAGAGGTTAAGGCGTGGAAGAGAGGTTTTAATCCTTTTAGGTGAGGGGACTTTATCTGCTTTTGTCGGTGGTGTATGTTTACGTTATACACTTAGTGGTTGAAAAGCGGGGCTTCGTGGGAAGCCCCGCTTGGTGTGGCAGATGTGCAAAGTTAAAAGCTAAGGTGTTTCGGAAGGCTCTTCCTTCTTCTTGCGCGGTGCCCTTTTGCGCTTGGGCACTTCTGCTTCCGGTGCAGGCGCCGTCGGTGGTGTTTCCGGAGAGTCGGCTGCCGTTGCATCTGCCGCCTTCTTGCGGGGCGAACGCTTGCGGGCCGGTTTTGCCGGAGGCGGTTCAACCGATGCCGGTTCTGCCGGCATCTCCACGGCGGCCGGGGATTCGGCGGCATCGGTGACCGCGGCATTCTTTTTAGTACGCGGAGCACGGGGTTTCTTCGGCTTCGGTTCTGCCTTTTCTGGGGGCGGTTCGACGGCCGGGGGCGCCTGTACCGGCTCCGCTGCTTCAACGGGAGCTTCCTGCGGAGTTGCGGTTTCAACGGCAACTGCCCCGTCTTCGTCCCGTTTCACGCTGCGGCGTTTGCGCCGCCGCCGTTTCTTTTTCCCTTCATCGGCCGCCGGCTCTTCCTCTCCCGCGGTTTTTACAACGCTTTCCTCGCCCGTGTCCGCTGCAGCTTCCGTCGCGGAAGGCGTTTCGCCGGTGCCTTCATCGGTCAATTGGCTTTCGTCGGATTCTTCGACGCGGGGTTTCTTGCTCCTGCGCCGCCTGCGCCGCCGCTTCTTCTTCGCCTCATCGCCCTGGGGAGTATCGGCACGTTCCTCGTTCTCCGGAAGCTGCTCTTCGACTTCCGGCTCGACGATGGCCTCCTCGTCGGGCTGCTCTTCATCGTGCTGCCCTTCGCCAGCAAGAGATGCAGCCTGCGCGTCATCTACCGTTGACTTCTTTCTGCTGCGGCGGCGTTTGCGCTTTTTCCCTTCCGTTCCTTCCTGGGGCGCGCTTTCCTCTGCCTCGATTAATTTGCTTGTTTCCGTGACGGTTTCGGGTTTCTTTTCCAGCGGTTCCGCTGGTTCAGCGTTATGTTCAACATGAGCCGGCTTGTCCCGCTTGACGGTTTCAAGCTCCAGTTCGTTCATGAGGAAGGAGGTCCGCCCCTTGACCGTGACCACGATGTCGTAGTCGTCCTCAATCCGGGCAAGCTCCCGCTTCTTGCGGTTCAGTAGGTAGTAGGCCACTTCCAGGGGGAGCCCACCGTGAACCTCGGCCACGGTCCCTTTGGCCGCTGCGGCGTGGACCTTGCGGAGGAATGACAGGGCCATGCTCTCAACGTTCTTTACCTTGCCCCGGCCGCTGCAATGGGGGCATTCGAGGGTGCTTCCCTGTTCCAGGGTCTGTTTGATCCGCTGGCGGGACATCTCCAGCATGCCGAACTGGGAGATGCGCCCCACCTCGACCCGGGCCTTATCCTCCTTGAGGGCGGTCTTGAGGACCTTCTCCACGGCGCTGTTGTGCTTGCGGTCCCGCATGTCGATGAAGTCGAGAACGATGAGCCCCCCCAGGTCCCGCAGCCGCAGTTGCCTCGCGGCCTCTTCGGCGGCTTCCAGGTTGGTCTTGTAGGCGGTGTCCTCAACCCCCTTTTCGCCGGTGGTCTTGCCGGAGTTGACGTCGATGGAAACCAGGGCCTCGGTGGGCTCGATGATGAGATATCCCCCCGATTTGAGGGGGACTTTCTTTTCGTAGATGAGATCGATCTGCTCCTCGATCTGGTAGCGGGAGAAGATGGGGCGCTTCTCCGTGTGGAGCTTCACCAGCTTCTCGTATTTGGGCATGGTCTGCTTGAAAAAGTCCCGGGCTTCCTTGTAGACTTCCTTGCTGTCCACGAGCACTTCGTCGATTTCGGCGGTGAAGTAGTCGCGGATGGTCCGGATGACGACGTTCATTTCCTGGTAGATGAGGGCCGGAGCCTTAGCTGCGGCTGCCTTTTCCATGATCGAATTGTGGAGGTTGAGAAGGTTCTGGAGGTCCTTGTTCAGTTCGGTCTTGGTCTTGCCAAGGGCCTCGGTCCGGACGATGTAGCCGATCCCCTCGGGTATTTCCATCTGGGAAATTTTTTCCTTCAGTTTCTTGCGGTCTGCCTCGCTCTCCACCTTGCGTGAGATGCCGGCAGAATCGCTTCCCGGCATGAGCACCATGTAACGCCCCGGAAATGACATGTAGGTGGTGAGGGCCGCACCCTTCATGTCACGCTCGCCCTTTTCCACCTGTACGATGAGTTCCTGCCCCCGGCGGAGGATTTCTTGAATGCGTGGGCGGCGGTTGCGGTTTTCGTGGGGGACGTCGTCGCGCCACTGCCAGAAGGAGGGATGGATCTCCCCCATCTGGAGAAAGCCGAGCCGCTTGGCCCCTATATCCACGAAGGCCGCCTGGAGCCCCGGTTCCACCCTGACCACGACCCCTTTGTAGACGTTGCCGCGGGTTTGTTCGCTTCCCGCGATCTCGATGTCCAGATTGTCCAGCTTGCCGTCTTCGACGATGGCAACACGGGACTCTTCCGGATGCATCGCGTTGATGAGCATCTTTTTTGCCATTGATTCCGGTTCCTTTAGGTGGGCAGCAGGGGGCTCCCTGCGCCGCTGAAATTTCGGTATCCACCGGCATGAAGCCGTGGCCCGCCGTATTATGTTCGAAGCCTCAGCATTAAGAAGAAAGGCTTTGTAGTTGCGTAAAATCGCTAAAGTATAGCAGAGTTTTTTGCCTTTAATAAGAAAAAACTGGCTTTAACAGCCATTTAGACAGGAGAGAAGATTGACAAGGCCGTTTAGCCCCTCCTACAATGACGTCATCTCACAGTAACGGAACGGATTTTCCATGCTCCATCTCAAGAATCTCTCCAAGGACTTTGCGGGCAGGCCCCTCTTTACCGGCATCAACTGGCACCTGAAGAAGGGTGAGCGGGTGGGCCTCGTGGGGGAGAACGGCGCCGGCAAATCGACCCTCATGAAAATAGTTGCCGGACTCGTGGAGCATTCCGCCGGCGAGCTGATCTTCGCCAAAGGCGCCACAGTGGGCTACCTCCCCCAGGACGGCATCGTCACCCGGGGCCAGGGGCTCCTGGCCGAGGTGATGACGGCCCTGGACGACCTCCAGGAGATGGAGCGGGAGCTGGCAGTGCTCACCCGTCGCCTGGAGGAAGTCTCCCATGACGACCCTGAGCACGATCCCCTTCTGGAGCGCTACGGCCATCTTCAGGAGGAGTTCCGGCTGCGGGGGGGCTACGCCATGGAGGCGGAGGCGTGCCGGGTCCTGGACGGCCTCGGTTTTCTCACCACAGACCGGGGGCGCGACTGCGGCGAGTTCTCCGGAGGGTGGCAGATGCGGATCGCCCTGGCCAAGCTTCTGCTGAAAAAGCCCAACGTGCTTCTGCTGGACGAGCCCACCAACCACCTGGACATAGAGGCCCGCAACTGGCTGGAAGGGTACCTGTGCGAGTATCCCCACTCGGTGATTCTTGTCTCCCACGACCGCTTCTTCATGGATCAGGTCTGCCACCGGATTACGGAGGTCTGGAACAGCGTCCTCACCGACTACCACTGCTCCTACAGCCGCTACCTCGTCCAGCGGGAGGAGCGGGTGGCGGCCCTGCGGGAGGCTAAGCGGCGCCAGGATGAAGAAGTCCAGAAGATCGAGGACTTCATCAGCCGTTTCCGCTACAAGGCCGACAAGGCGTCCCTGGTCCAGTCCCGCATCAAGCAACTGGAGAAGGTCGAGCGGATCGTCCTCCCTCCGGAACGCAAAAAAATCCGTTTCCGCTTCCCAGATCCCCCCGCCAGCGGCCGGATTGCCATGGAGCTTTCCGGCGTGGTGAAGGCCTACGGCGCCAATGTGGTGCTGAACGGCGTCAATCTCACCGTGGAGAAGGGGGAGCGGATCGCCCTGGTTGGGCACAACGGCGCCGGAAAATCGACCCTCATGGGGATCATGGCCGGCAAGCCATTTGACGGGGGAGAGCGGGTCGTGGGGCACAATGTGGCTCTCGACTACTTCGCCCAGGACCAGGCACAGGTCCTCGACAGCGACAAGACCGCCTACGACGAGCTTTTCGCCGACGCCCCCTTTGCCATGGTGCCGCAGCTGCGGGACATCCTCGGCGCCTTCCTCTTCTCCGGCGATGACATCCACAAGAAGGTGGCGGTCCTCTCCGGCGGCGAGCGGAACCGCCTGGCCCTGGCCAAGATGCTCCTTCGCCCCTCGAACCTGCTCCTCATGGATGAACCCACCAACCACCTGGACCTCTTCAGCAAGGATGTCCTCCTTGACGCCCTCAAGACCTTTGCCGGCACCGTGGTCTTCGTCTCCCACGACCGCTACTTCATCGACGGCCTCGCCACCCGCGTGGTGGAGGTGGAAGGGGGGCAGCTCACCAGCTACCACGGCGACTACGAGTACTACCTGTCGAAGAAAGCGTTGGCAGATGTTCAGCCTTTCCCGGTCCCCGATCCCCGGTCCCCGGCCCCGGCTTCCCGGATCCCTGAATCGAAGGAAGAGAGGGCGCGGCAGCGGGAGGAGGAGAAGTCCCGTCAACGGGACGAGAAACGGCGCCAGAAGAGGCTGGAGGAGCTGGAGGCGGCCATCGCTGCCGAAGAGGCGCGCCTGTCTGAGCTGGAGCAGCAGATGGCCGACCCGGCATTCTTCGACGACCTGGAGCGGGCCCGCCTGGGGGGGGAGGAGCATGCTGCCCTGACGGCACGGATAGCTGGATTGTATGAAGAGTGGGAAACCACAGGTGCCGGGTGATTGGGGGGGCGGCTCCCGGCGCATATCCCCGCAATAAACTTCAATTCCCGCGCCGTTCCTTGACAGGAGCGGCCTCAGCGGCTAGTCTGGTTACTATACCTGTGCGCCACCCCAAGCCCCCTTCGACCCAAGGACCCGAACACCATGTCCGAATCCGTGTCGATAACAATACCTTCCGTTCTGCCGGTCTATCCCGTTCGGGAGATCGTGGCTTTCCCCTACATGATCTTCCCCCTGTTCCTCAAGGATGAGGAGTTTGCCGGCTTTGAGGAGATGCTCGGCCCCGAGCAGTTCGTGGTCCTCATCCGTCCCCGCCAGGAGACTGCTCCCGGTACAATTTCGCAGCTTTTCGAGATCGGTACGCTTTGCAAGGTCAATCAGATTCAGCGCCTCTCCGAAGGGGGCGCGAAGTTGGTTTTCGAGGGGGTTACCCGGGTCCGGGTGACGGATGTGGTGGAGTTTAACCAGCACCTTCAAGGCCATTGCGAGCCGATCCACGAGTTCGTGGAGCGGTCCATGGTCTCCGAGGCCCTGGTCCAGAGTCTCAATGCCCTCCTGAAGATTGCCCTTTCCTACGGCCGGCCCCTTCCCGAGGATGTCATGAAGATGATCGACCTCATCGACAATCCGGCGCGGTTGGCGGATCTGGTTGCCCTCTACGTTAATCTCCCCCTGGACGAGCAGCAGGGTATCCTGGAAGTTATCGACCCCCTGGAGCGGCTCAAGAAGGTCTACATGCACCTGACGAGCGAGGTGCAGCGGCTCCAGGTGAAGGGGGAGGTCCAGGCCGAGGTGACCAAGCGGGTCGGCAAGAGCCAGAAGGAGTACCTGCTGCGGGAGCAGATGAAGCAGATCCAGGAGGAACTGGGGGAGGAGGATACCCGGGCCGCCGAGATGACCGACCTTAGGAAGAAGATCGACGCGGCCGGCATGCCCTCGGAGGTGCGGAAGATCGCCGACAAGGAGCTGAAGCGGGTGGAGCGGATCAATCCCGCCTCCCCGGAGTACACGGTCTCCCGCACCTACCTCGACTACCTGGCCGGGATGCCCTGGAAAAACGCCACCAGGGACAACAACGACATCAACCAGGCCGAAGCGGTGCTGGATGAGGATCACTACGATCTGAAGAAGGTGAAGGAGCGGATTCTCGAATACCTGGCGGTCCGGACCCTCCGGGAGAAGATGAAGGGGCCGATCCTCTGTTTCGTGGGGCCGCCGGGGGTGGGGAAGACGAGTCTCGGCAAATCCATCGCCCGGGCACTGGGGCGCAAATTCATCCGGATGTCACTGGGTGGGATGCGGGACGAGGCGGAGATCCGGGGCCACCGCCGCACCTACATCGGCGCCCTGCCGGGCCGGATCATCCAGGAGCTCTACCGCTGCGGCACCAACAATCCGGTTTTCATGCTGGACGAGGTGGACAAGGTCGGCCTCGACTTCCGGGGAGACCCGGCCAGCGCCCTGCTGGAGGTGCTGGACCCGGAGCAGAACAACACCTTCACCGACCACTACCTGGATGTCCCCTTCGACCTCTCCAACGTCATGTTCATCACCACGGCGAACCAGCTGGACCCGGTCCCCGCTGCCCTCAAGGACCGGATGGAGGTGATCCGGCTCTCGGGCTACACCGACGAAGAGAAGGAGAAGATCGCCGTCCGCTACCTGGTCCCCCGGGAGATCGAGGAGAACGGCCTGGCAGGCACACCTCCCGCCTTTGCCGATGACGCACTTTTCAAGATTATCCGCGATTACACCAGGGAGGCGGGGGTGCGGAACCTCCAGCGGAACATCGCCTCGGTCTGCCGCAAGGTGGCCAAGGAGATTACCCAGGGTAAGCCCCTGCGGGAGACCATCTCTCCGGCGGTGGTGGAGGAGCTTCTGGGCCCCCGGACCTTCTTCAACGAGGTGGCTTCGGAGAAAGACCGGGTGGGGGTCGTCACAGGGCTTGCCTGGACCGAGACCGGCGGCGACATCATCTTCGTGGAGGCGACCCGGATGAAGGGGAAGGGGGAGCTGATCCTGACCGGCTCCCTGGGGGACGTCATGAAGGAGTCGGCCCGGGCGGCCCTTTCCTTCGTGCGGGCCAACGGCGCCGAGTGGGGGGTGGAGGAAACCGCCTTTGCCGACACCGATATCCACATCCACGTGCCGGCTGGCGCCATCCCCAAGGACGGGCCGTCGGCTGGCATTACCATGGTGATTGCCATCGTGTCGCTCCTGTCGGGGCGGCCGGCCCGGCGCGACGTGGCCATGACCGGCGAAATCAGCCTCACGGGGCGGGTCCTGGCCATCGGCGGGCTCAAGGAGAAGGTGCTGGCGGCCCGCCGCGCCGGGGTGAAGACCGTGGTGGCCCCGGCCCGCAACCGGGAGAACCTGGAGGACATCCCCGACGACGTGAAAGGGGAGATCGCCTTTGTCTTCGCGGATGACGTGCGCGAGGCGATCGAGACGGTGCTGCAACCGATATGAACCCTGAACGCACCGTAAAGTGGTTCCTCCAGGAACTCCAGGCCTATTTCGCCCTGGCTGCCCGGGCCGTCGTGCGGATTTTTCGCAGGCCATTCTACTATCGGGAGTTCGTCACCCAACTGGACAAGATGGGGGTCGGCTCCCTTTTCATCGTCTGCCTCACGGGGCTCTTTACCGGCATGGTCATGGCGCTTCAGGCCCTCATCCAGCTGAAACCATTTGCCGCCACCAGCTACGTGGGGGGGATGGTGGCCGTCACCATGGTTAAGGAGCTGGGGCCGGTCCTCTCGTCCCTCATGGTGGCGGGTCGGGTCGGCTCGGCCATCACCGCCGAGTTGGGCACCATGGTCGTCACCGAGCAGGTGGACGCCATGCGGGTGGAGGGGACCGACGTCATCACCCGGCTCGCCACCTCGCGGCTCAAGGCAATGCTCGTGGCCATGCCGCTGTTGGCTGTAATCACCGACGCCCTGGCGCTCCTGGGGGGATTCGTCATCGCCTCCGGCTACGACATCAATATCCTGATGTACTGGAAATCCCTCTCCCAGTTCCTGGTATTCCAGGATATCATCGAAGGGGTGGCGAAGCCGTTCGTCTTCGGCTTCCTCATCGCCACCATCGGCTGTTACGTGGGTCTCAACACCAAAGGGGGCGCCGAGGGGGTGGGGGCCGCGGCCAAGCGGGCGGTGGTCGTCACCTCCATCATGGTGCTGGTATGCGATTTTTTCATGACGAAAATTTTCATTGTCTTCAGGTGATGATGTGACTGACGCGCGGGGCATACGGATGGACCAGGTCTCCTATGCGGTGGGGGGGCGGCGGATTCTGGACGGTTTCGACCTCCACCTGGAGCCGGGGGTGAACCGGACCATCCTCGGCATGAGCGGGGCCGGCAAGACCACAATCCTGAAGCTGATGCTGGGACTGTTGCGGCCCGACGGGGGAACCATCTCCATCAATGGTACCCCCATCGGGGGACTCAGGGAGCGGGAACTGATAGAGGTTCGGAGGAAGATCGCCATCGTCTTCCAGGGTGGCGCCCTCTTCGACTCCATGACCGTGGGGGAGAACGTGGGGTACCGCCTCCTGGAGGAAGGGCGGCTGTCCGAGAAGGAGATCGAGGGGATCGTGCTGGAGAAGCTCTCCTTCGTGGGGCTGGAGCAGACCATCGACCTCTACCCGGCGGAGCTTTCCGGCGGCATGAAGAAGCGGGTCGCCATCGCCAGGGCCCTTGCGGCGGACCCGGAGTACATCTTTTTCGACGAACCCACCACCGGCCTCGACCCCATCGGGGTCTACAACATCCGGAACCTGATGCTCCGGCTCCAGGGGGAGGGGAAGACCACCCTCATGGTGACCCACGACCTGGAAACCGCCTTTGCCGTATCCCGGAGGTTTTCCTTCCTCCACCACGCGCGGCTTGCCTTTGAGGGGACGGAGGAGGAGATGAAGCGGTGCGAGCTGCCGGAAATCCGCGAGTTCCTGGCACCCACGGACCGCTCCCTGTTCACCTACGACACCAACAACAACCAGACGGAAAGCAGAGCCCTATGAAACGAAGCGACAACGTATCGTGGTCCCAGCTCAAGGGGGGGATCTTCATTCTGGTGGCCCTGGCCCTCTTGGCCGGCGGCGTGCTCATCATGGGGGACAAGACCAAGTTCTTCGTCCCCAAGGGGAGGCTCTCGGTCATCATGACCGACGTGGCGGGGCTCAAGGTGGGTGCCCCGGTCTGGCTCGCCGGGGTCGATGTGGGGATCGTGACCCGCATCGAGTTCGAGCGCCCCGAGGCCACCAACGAGGTGGAGATTGTCCTGGAGGTGGAGCGGGATGCCCTGAAAAAGATCGGCGCCGACTCGGTCGTGACCGTCAAGACCCGGGGGCTCCTGGGTGAGAAGTACGTGGACATCACCCCCACCCGCTCAATCGTGGCAAAGCCCGTGGAGCGGCTTCAGGGGACCTCCATGCCGAAGCTGGACGACGTGGTGCAGAAGGCGGCCAGGGCCTTCGACCGGGTGGATGCCATCGTGGCCAAGACCGAGCGGGGCGAGGGAACCCTGGGGCGTTTCGCCAACGACCCGAAGCTTTACGACAGCCTGGTGCGCCTCACCGCCGAGCTGGACGCCGTTGCCGCCTCCGTCAACCGGGGGGAAGGGACCCTCGGCATGCTCAACAAGAGCCGGGAGCCCTACGAGAAGCTCATGAGCATCCTAAACCGGGCCGACAACACCCTCACCGACATCCAGTCTTCGGAGGGGACCATGAGCAAGCTCCTCCACGACCGGGAGCTCTACGACAAGCTCGTGGCCGTGGCCAGCAAGGCGAGCACCGCCGCCGACGAAGTGCGGGAGCTGAACCGCAAGCTCCTTTCCAAGGAGGGGACCCTCGGCAACCTCATGGCCGACCGTGAGGTCTACGACAAGGGGCTCACCCTCATCAACCGGGCCGACGCCTCCCTCAAATCACTGGAAGAAGTCACCTCCCGGCTGGAGCGGGGCGAGGGGACCGCCGGCAAGCTCCTGTCGGACCGGGATCTCTACGACCGCCTCAACCGGACCGTGGAGGACCTGAACCTCCTGGTGAAGGACATCAAGGAGAATCCCAAAAAGTATGTGAAGTTTTCGTTGTTTTGAGGTTGATGAATATCAAATGCTATGCTGCCCGCGAAAGCGGGTGCACTTGTCGAACCTTCGGAGCCAGCTCTTTTTCCACCGTCTTCAGGTCATAGCTGGTTTGCAGGTTCATCCAGTAGATCGGGGTCTGGCCGAAGGCCTTTCCGAATAGGAGTGCCAGTTCTGCGGTGACAGGACGTGTGCCCTTGATTACATGCGAAACTCGCATCGGCGACACGCCGATTGCTTGCGCAAAAGCGTTCTGCGAGATGCCAAGCTCATCGAGAATTTCTTTCAAGAACACTCCGGGATGTATAGGAGGAAGGCCATTTTTTGTCGCCATGAGATTTCTCCTTAATGATAGTCAGTTATTTCAACCTCAGTTGCTTCGCCGTTGGCGAATGAAAAACATATCCGCCACTGGTCATTAATCCTGATGCTCCACTGACCTGACCTGTTGCCGGATAAAGATTCAAGCCTGTTTGACGGCGGCATCAACAAATCTGTAACATCGCGTGCGCTGTCCAACTGGGTTAGTCGCATAATCGCGCGAGTAATGATTTCCGGAGGGAATTTCCTGGATTTCCCCGTCGCAAAGAGTTTTTCCGAGTCCTTGTTCGCGAACGATGTAATCATGGTGAGAGTGTAAACAATTTGTTTATATGAGTCAATCTGGGAAAAGCATGAAATATGGGTTAAACTGAGGGCGGCGGACCGACGTAATTGCAAAAGTAAAATGTGTAGGTCTGACCCCTTGGGCATACGTCATAATTCCGTATGCCCAAAGGGGGCCTTACATAGTATCCAAGCGCAACACCGGTGAACCCGCTGTGCTCTCAGCCGTTAGCCAGTAGAATAGGAGATAATTTGTGAAGTTGATGATAAATATGTCACCGATTATAATAATATTTTTGTATTTCATGTATTCGATATACGCTTCTCCAAAGCTAAAAAATTTCGTTAGCCTCATTTTTCTGCAAGGTTTTTCTATGTTATTTGATTTTGCCGAATGGCTAAAACTGGTTACAAGAGTATGTGTTGTTCTGTCCCATTTTTTGGGCAGAATGTGTGTAGTAGCAATATTTGTAATTTCAGTGATAGCATTAACGAATGAAATAAGCATTGTTTTTGGGTATGAAATATTTTCAAAATCAGATCAGATAGCAAAAATAATATCGTTAATTGAAGAGAAGAAGCTGCCGTGGATTGCAGCTACAGCAATTATAGCTGCAACCGTTGCGTTAGGACATTTTAGAACTCTCGATCTAGCTATTGAGAAATATCAAGAAGAGCAAAAAGAGAAACTAGAAATAAAGATCAAGAAACTAAAAAGCATTTTAAAATGAGGGAATGTTTGTTGATACTAAAGTCAATAAAAATATGTAAAAATCAATTTAGCTGTATTTGACAAAATAATCTAATGTTAAGGAGTACCCACAATGAAACAATTCATTCAACTGACAATTATAGCCTTCACTGTATCAATATCGTTATTTGCTAGTTTTGCTTCGGCTGCTTCGCTCGATCAAATTGCTAACGAAGCTTTAAAGAGGAGAAATCCGTGGAATAGCGTAACGGGGCACAACGAAGTGCGCGTACATTACAAGGTTACACAGCTTCAAACGCCGGGAACCTATTCCGTGGACATTGTCACAATCAACAAAAACATAGATATTCTATACAGCACGAATAACAAACCACTGGAAGGTTGGTTTGGCAATAAGTGGAATGAAATAGTAGATTGCAAGAGAAAGCAAATGAGGCAAACAAATTCATTTAGCCTTACTGTAGACGGTTTGAACAATTCGAATTTCAACCCCGAATGGTACGACGCATCCGAGACCGCACCCGATTACCCTAGCGGTATTGTGTATAGGGCTTTGTGTGGGGTGCAACGATAGGAAACTGCGCAGATAATAGGGGCCAGTAGTGGGGTCGGTCTCAACTCTTGACAAATTGGTCTCTATTAAGCATCGCAAGCTATCAAAAGCGTGAAGCTGAAAGGGGTCAGACCTACACAATTGACAAAGTAAGGTTGGGCTTGTGTTAGCACGCCATTGAGGCATTACCGATAAGGGTCAGAATAGTGGGGTCAGGTCTCAACTCGTGACACATTGGATTCTATTAAGCATCGCAAGCTATCAAAAAAGGCGGTTATGGCACGACTTTTTGAAAAAGGTGGTTGGCCGGATGGATGTACTGCCAAGAGTGTCAGAAGTTGAGGCCTGCCCCTAAAGGCTCTTCCTATCGCCGTTTTAGAAGTCGACCTGTTTAGCAATCACGATCTACTACAAAAAATGAGAAGCTAGTGAGCGGCCTCTGCATGAAGTTTGAGTCCCAGTGCTGAAACGACTTTTAAAATAGTATCAAAACCAGGCACCCGCTCACCTGAAAGTGCCTTGTAAAGACTTTCACGAGAAAGACCGGCATCGCGCGCCACTTGAGACATCCCTTTGGCTCGGGCTATGTCGCCGAGGGCTTTGGCAATGAAAGCTGCATCACCATTAGCCTCTTCGAGCGATGCTTCAAGATAGGCCGCCATTTCTTCCGGAGTACGGAGATGTTCCGCGACATCATAACGACTGGTAGCAGTCTTGGCCATTTTCAACTCCTATAGGTTCTGAGCAAGCCGGACAGCTGCCTTGATATCCCGAGACTGGCTGCTCTTGTCGCCACCGGCCAACAGGATGATCAATTCGCTGCCGCGTTGAATAAAATAAACTCGATAACCGGGACCGTAGTTGATCCGCATTTCCGAGACACCTTCACCCACAGGCTTGACGTCACCTGCGTTTCCAGAAGCAAGACGCTCAATCCTTACAAGGACACGAGCCTTCGCCTGGATATCACGTAAGTTGTCGAGCCAGTTGGCAAAATGCTCGGTTTTGCGGATTTCAACCATAAATAAACTGTATCCCGCCGGCTACGTTATGTCAAATGGAAAGTCGAGAAGAACGCAGCCCAACCACTTACAGCTTCCTGCGCCCTGCTCCGGGCGGTGTGTGCGGTGGCAGTGAACAAGGGTTGATGTCCGGCAGCAAACCCGATATCTTTACCTTATTTACGAAGAACCGGATTGAAAAGGACCAGGAGACCGTGACCCACAAGACTGATGCCATCTATGCGGCACCTCTGCAGAAAATGATCGATTTTCAATTCGATGAACGGGTTGTTGCAGTCTTTCCCGACATGATACAGCGCTCGGTCCCCGGCTACGGCATGATTATCTCCAATATCGGCATCGTTGCCGCGAAATACGCCCAGGCCGGGAGTCACTGCTATGATCTCGGCTGTTCCCTCGGGGCGGTCAGCCTTGCCATGCGCCAGCGGATCACTCAGCCGGACTGTGACATTATTGCGGTGGATAACTCCCCGGCGATGATCGAGCGCGGCCGTGAGCTGCTGGCCCTCGATACGCTGCCGACGGTGCCGGTGACCATGAGCTGTGCCGATCTTCAGGATGTCACCATTGAAAACGCCTCGGTCGTCGTCCTCAACTTCACCCTGCAGTTCATCCCCCCGGCAGAGCGACTGGCGCTGATTGAGCGGATCCATGCCGGGCTCAGGCCTGGCGGCGTGCTCATCCTCTCCGAGAAGATCGCTTTCGGCGAGCCGGGACGACAGCAGTTCCATGAAGAGTTGCATCACGATTTCAAACGTGCCAACGGCTACAGCGATCTGGAGATCAGCCAGAAACGGTCGGCGCTGGAAAAGGTGCTGATCCCCGAGACCCTTGCCTGCCACCATGAGCGCCTGCAGGCGGCGGGCTTTTCTTTTGCCGATCTCTGGTTCCAGTGTTTCAACTTCGTCTCTCTGGTCGCGATTAAATGAATTGGTACGACTCTCTCTTTCCGCACCTTGCCGCCATGGGGCAGGAGCGCTGGGCCGGGCAGTTGCGGGTGACCCTGTCCGAGAGTATGCTCCTCGAACGGTACGGCGATATGCCGGGGTGGCTGAGCGCTCTGGAGGCGCTGCCGGAGCTGCGTCCGTCCCGGATTGCACTGCAGGATAATGTCACCATCGGTTCCGGCGCTGATCTCGGCGCAGTCACCCGCGAAGAGCTGATCGCCGGGTTGCAGGCCTTTCACCCCTGGCGCAAGGGCCCCTTCAGTTTCTTCGGCATAGAGATCGATACCGAGTGGCGCTCCGACTGGAAGTGGGAGCGCCTGCTGCCGCACATTCAGCCGCTCGCCGGGCGAAGAGTCCTGGATGTGGGGTGCGGCAACGGCTATCATGGCTGGCGCATGCGCGGTGCCGGCGCCGACTTCGTCCTCGGCATCGAGCCCTTTCTGGTTTCGGTGATGCAGTTCCAGGTGATGCAGCGCTACCTGCGGGATCCCCGGCATCATGTCATCCCCATCGGTATTGAGGATGTCCCGCCGAATCCGGCCTGCTTCGACAGTGTCTTCTCCATGGGGGTCCTCTACCACCGTCGTTCTCCCCTGGATCATCTTCTGGAGCTGAAGGGCTGCCTGCGTCCGGGGGGGGAGCTGATTCTGGAGACGCTGATTGTCGAAGGGGGGCAGGAGACGATCTTCATGCCGCCGGGACGCTACGCCAAGATGCGCAATGTCTGGTTCCTCCCGTCGATTGCGGCGCTTACCCTCTGGCTGCAGCGCTGCGGCTTCACGGAGATTGCCTGTGTCGATGCCACCCGCACCACCTGCAAGGAGCAGCGTGCGACTGAGTGGATGCGCTTTGAGTCGCTGGCGGATTTTCTTGATCCGGATGACGGCGGGAAGACAATGGAAGGGCACCCGGCACCGCTGCGGGCAATCTTTACCGCAACAAAGCCCTAGGGTTTCACCTTCGCCGAAAACAAACACTGGAAACCATCGCCCGGCGGTACGGCTGTGTTGACTTTGCAAAGGTATCCGGCAACGGCGTGCAGGTGCGCCGTGCCGCCCAATGGAGTATCCGGGTTCAATAGAGTGAACGAAACGAGGTGCTGATGAAAACGGTTAGATTCGTTGTCTGCTTCATGGTGATGCTCTTCTCCCTCCCTGCCTTCGGGGCGGGGCTGGAGGAGCGGGTCCGGGAGCATACCCTGAAAAACGGCATGAAGCTCCTCATGGTGGAGCGCCACACTTCCCCCACGGTGGCCACCTGGATCCGCTTCCGGGTGGGGAGCGTGGACGAGCGGAGCGATGAGCGGGGGATTGCCCACCTCCTGGAGCACATGCTCTTCAAGGGGACCAAGACCCTCGGGACCAAGGACTACGCCGCCGAGAAGCCTTTCCTGGACAAGATCGAGGAAACGGCCCAGCTGCTGGTGGCGGAGAAGGCCAAGGGTGACAAGGCCGATGGGGCGAAGGTGGCCGAGCTGCAGAAGAAGCTCAATGAGCTGGAGGCCGAGGCGGCGAAATTCGTCATCAAGGAGGAGTTCGCCGAGATCTACGCCCGGAACGGCGGCGCCGGCTACAACGCCTTCACCAGCAAGGACGGCACCACCTACCTCATCAATATGCCGGCCAACAAGTTGGAGCTATGGGCCGCCATCGAGAGTGACCGGATGCAGAACGCCGTGCTCCGCGAGTTCTACACGGAGCGGGATGTGGTGATGGAAGAGCGGCGCCGCTCCTACGACACGGAGCCGGGGTCTAAGCTCTGGGAGAACTTCGTGGCTTCCGCCTACCACGCTCACCCCTTCGGCCAGCCCATCATCGGCTGGATGTCCGATATCGAGAACCTGACCCGGACCAAGGCGGAGGAGTTCCTTACCCGGTACTACAAGCCCAACAACGCCATCGTGGCGATAGTTGGGGACATCGACCCCGAGAAGACCATCGCCCTGGTGGAGAAGTACTTCGGCGCCATCCCGCCGGGGACCCTCGTGGGGCCGGTGGCGGTGGTGGAGCCCCTTCAGCAGGGGGAGCGGCGCCTGGAGATCGTGGCCGACTCGGAGCCGGAGCTTCTCATCGGCTTCCACAAGCCGACCCTTCCCGCCGCCGATGACTACGTCTTCGACGTCATCGACATGATTCTGGCCGACGGCCGCACTTCCCGCCTCTACAAAACGCTCGTCGTGGAAAAACAGCTGGTCACCGAGGTTTCCAGCTTTTCGGCGCCGGGGAGCCGCTACCCGAACCTCTTCGTCATCGCCGCCACCACCCGGGCCCCCCACACCGTGGCCGAGGTGGAGGCCGCCGTCTACGAGGAGCTTGAGCGCCTGAAGAAGGAGCCGGTCACCGAGCGGGAGCTTCAACAAATCCTCAACAAGCTGGAGTACGAGGAGAGCCGCCAGATGATCTCCAACGGCGGGCTCGCCCGCAACCTGACCGAGTACGAGGCGGTGGCCGGCACCTGGCGCTACCTGATCGAGCACCGGAAGAAGGTGGCGAAGGTGACCCCCGACGACGTGATGCGCGTGGCCCGGACCTACTTCACCAGGGAGAACCGGACCGTGGGGTTCATCACGAAGAAGAGCGGGCAGTGACAACCCCTCCCCCGCCTCCCCTTGACAGGGGAGGAGCCCACTCTTTCCCTGGCAAGGGGGGGGCGGAGGGGGGACAGAATTAACCTGATAGAGGATAGACAATGACCATCGTGAAACGATTGCTACTCATTCTTGCGGTTGCGCTCCTTCCCGCCGTGGCCCTCGGGGCCGAGGCCAGGAAGGCCGACCCCCGCACCATGACCTTTGCCCCCCTGGACTTCCAGGTACCGAAGACGGAGCGGGTGGTGCTGAAAAACGGCATGGTCGTCCACATGCTCCCGGACCGGGAGCTTCCATTGGTGAGCCTCACCGCCTACGTGAATGTGGGGAGCATCTATGAGCCGGCCCACAAGGCCGGCCTTGCCGGCATCACCGGGGCGGTCATGCGGAGCGGCGGTACGAAGGAGCTTTCTCCCCAGGCTCTCGATGCGGAACTGGAGTTCATGGCCTCGGCGGTGGAGTCGGGCATAGGCGCCGACGCGGGGAGCATCTCTCTCACCTGTCTCAAGCGGAACCTCCCCCGGACCCTGGAGCTCTTTGCCCAGGTCATGACGGCCCCTGCTTTCAGCGAAGACCGGGTGACCCTGGCCAGGAACCGGGCCATCGAGGCCCTGCGCCGCCAGAACGACGACTCCAAGTCCATCGCCGACCGGGAGTTCCAGAAGGCCATCTACCCCAACCATCCCCTGGGGCGTTTTCCCACTGTCGAGACGGTCACGGCCATCACCCGTGATGACCTGGTGGCGTTCCATAAGCAGTACTTTCATCCCAACAACGTAATCCTCGCTGTTTCCGGCGACTTTGACAAAAAGGAGCTCGTCGCCCTCCTGGAGAAGACCTTTGCCGGGTGGAAAAAGGAAGCTATCGCCTTTCCCGCCATCCCCGAGCCGGCCAGGGAGGTGAACCCCGGCGTATTCCTGGCCCGGAAGGAGGTGCCCCAGTCGGCCATCCGCATGGGGCATCCGGGGATCGACAAGAACAATCCCGACCTCCATGCCATCCGGGTCATGGACTACATCCTCGGCGGCGGGTTCACCTCCCGGCTCATGACCGAGGTTCGCTCCAACCAGGGGCTTGCCTACAACGTCTACGCTTCCTTCGACATCGGCCGGCGCTTCATCGGCACCTTCGAGGCCGAGACAGAGACCAAAAGCGAATCCACCGCCAAGGCTATTGCCCTCATGAAAGACATTATCGCCGGCATGACGAAGGAGCCGGTCAGTGACGCCGAGCTGGCACTGGCCAAGGATGCCATCGTCAACTCGTTCATCTTCGGCTTTGCCCGGGCCGACGTCGTTGCCGCCCAGCGGGCGCGGATCGAATTCTTCGGTTATCCCGATGGGTACCTGGAGAACTACCGGGCCGGGATTGCCAGGGTCACGAAGGAGGACGTCCTCCGGGTGGCGCGGAAATACCTCAAGCCGGACAAGATGGTGATCGTGGTGGCCGGCGACGACAAGACTTTCGACAAACCCCTTTCCACCTTCGGAACGGTGGAGGAGATCGAGCTGGATAACGGAGCAACGAAAGGAGAGAAATGATGGCAACCTGGAAATGCAGCACTTGCGGCTTCACCAAAGAGGGGCGGTGCAAGCCCCAGAAATGTCCCCAGTGCCAGGAGAAGGGGAACTTCGAGAAGCAGGATTAAGAGTGAAAGGGGCGGCCGCAAAGGTCGCCCTTTTTTGTTGCCAATTGCAGGGGATGCCGGCGGAGTGGGACAAGCCCGTGATGATGGCGCCGAATTGTTGCAGGAGTGTTATATTAGATTGTTTTTACGTTCTTTTTAGTATAATTTGATTTTTATAATGTTGTGTAAGGCTGCTTCTCCATGAGGGAGAAGCGCAAGATTGCCCGGGACAAGGTGCTGTGGGGGGGCGGAGGCAACCCCTGCGGGCTTCCATGAAGGTTGTCAGGATAAAGGTTTCCATGACCAGAGCGTTATCCATCAAGCAGAAATTCATTGTCATGATAGTAATCCTGGTGCTCCCCACCGTTGCGATTTCCTTTTGGCATTATTTCGATATCGTAAAGAAGCAAACCGTTGAGGTTGCCCATCATAATCAGGATCTGGCCTCCAGCGTCGCCGCAAAGCTGGATAACCTCATCGCCGAGACCTTCAGCCTTATACGCACCGTTTCCGCGCATCCGGCTGTGCTCGCGGGAAACTCGGCGGAGATAGACCCACTGTTTGCGAAACTACTCCCTTCGTTCCCGTTGCGGCTCAATATCCTTGCCGCCGACCGCAATGGCAACAATATCGGCAGCGCTGTTCCGGACCCGCAGGCGAGATCGCTCAATTACCTGGACCGTGAATGGTTCTGCCGTGCGCGCAGCGGCATGGAGGTCATAGGAAACATTCATAGCTCCAAGATGTTCAAACGGGCGGCGGTCATGATGGCTGCCCCGGTATGCAACGGAAATGGAAAAATCGTGGGTGTTGTCGGTGTCCCCTTCGATCTACGGAAACTCAACGCCGTCATGGCAACATCCTGGCACAAGCGCCCTCAGACATCCCTCGTCGTTGTGGACAGCAACGGTATGGTCCTGGTGGATACCGAGGAGCCGGGGATGGTGGGGAGCAAATTTTCAAAAAACTTGGTTCCTTGCAATATTGCTGCGGTTGACTCACCCCATTATCACTGGGTCGACAGTAAGGGGATAGAGCGCCTGGTCAGTGTCGCGCCGGTTGACGGCCGGGGGTGGACCGTCATAGCAACAATTCCCCTGTCGAAGGCCAGGGAGCTGGCCCTGAGCATAAGCAGGGTTTCCCTGCTGGTTTCGTTCAGCGCCGGACTCATGGCAATGATGCTGGCCTGGTGGTTTGGACGGACGATGATTAGGGAAATGAAAGAGCTGCTTACCGGCATGGGAGAGATAGAGCGGGGGAACCTCGAATATTCCATGAAGCTCTCCGGTACCGCCGAACTGGAGCATGTCGCCGAATCCTTCAACGAAATGGCGGAACGTCTGCGGCGCAGCGAGGCGGAGTTGCGGGCTTTGAATGCCGAGCTAGAGCAGCGCGTTACCAAACGGACGATTCAGCTTGAGCATGCCAACAAGGAGTTGGAATCTTTCAGCTATTCAGTTTCCCATGATCTGAATGCCCCTCTGCGACGGCTTGCAGGGTTCAGCCGGGTGCTCCTGGAGGACTACGGTGAGAGACTCGATGATGAAGGGCAGCGGATCGCCGAACGTATCGAGCATGCTTCCCAGCAGATGGCGGAGATGGTGAACGGTATGCTCAATCTCTCGCGACTGAGCCGTGGGGATTTCCGACGGCAAACCGTCGATTTGAGTGCGATGTCCCGTGAAATTCTGAACGGTCTTGCCGGTTGCTGCCCCGAGCGCCGGGTTCATTCCGACATTGCCGACAATATTCGGATTGATGCTGATCCGTCTCTGCTTAGGGTACTTATGGAGAATCTCCTGGGGAATGCCTGGAAGTACACGCGGACGCGGGAACAGGCCGAGATTGCCGTGGGGGTCCTTAACCAGGGGGGGCAGAAAATCTTCTTTGTCCGTGACAATGGTGTCGGGTTTGATCTGTCCCGTGCCGACAGGCTTTTTACCCCCTTCCAGCGCATGCATCGGGAGGAAGAGTTCGAGGGTGACGGCATCGGCCTTGCCACGGTTCAGCGGATTGTCCATCGCCACGGTGGGCGCGTCTGGGCGGAAGCTGCCGTGGATGAGGGGGCGACTTTTTTTTTCACTCTTGAAGGATGATTGTGGCCGCTTCTGAAACGCCGCGTCCGCCATTATTTCTTTATCCTCCGTGGAGTTCGTGGCTCTTGTGCAGATAATAGGAGTAATCCCCCTCGTAGACTCGCATCTCGCCGTGGTCCACCTCGAAGACCCGGTTCACCAGGGAGCGGAGGAAGTGGCGGTCGTGGCTCACGAGGACCACGGTGCCGGTGAAGTTCCGGAGGGCATCCAGGAGGATCTCCCGGGAGCGGATGTCCAGGTGGTTGGTGGGCTCGTCCAGGACGAGGAAGTTGACGGGGCGGGCCAGGAGTGTTGCCAGCACCACCCGGCTCTTCTCGCCGCCGGAGAGGTTTTCGATCCGCTTGTCCACGGCGTCGCCCGGGAAGAGGAATGCCGCCAGCAGGTTGCGGATGACGCCGATGTTCGCCAGGGGCATGGCCTCCTGCACGGTCTCGAAGACGGTCTTCTTCGGGTCCAGTACCTCCATGGCGTGCTGACTGAAGTAACCCAACGCCACGTTGGCCCCGATGGCCACGGTACCGGCGGTGGGTTCCGTCTGCCCCGCCAGCACCTTGAGGAAGGTGGACTTTCCCGCCCCGTTGACCCCCACCACGGCGATCTTGTTGAGCCGCCGGATGATTCCCGATACGCCGCTGAAAACCGGCTTCTCCCCCCCGTCCGGGGTCTGCCAGACCTTCGCCAGATCGTTCATCACCACCACATCCTCGCCGCTTCGGGGGGGCTCGTTGAAATCGAAGCGGACCACCCGCTCCTCGGGGGGGATCTCGATCCGGTCGATCTTCTCCAGCTTCTTCACCCGCGACTGCACCTGGGCCGCGTGGGAAGCCCTGGCTGCAAAGCGGGCGATGAATTCCTCCTCTTTCGCAAGCATCTCCTGCTGGCGCCTGTGGCTGGCCAGAAGCTGCTCCCGGCGGATCTCCCGCTCCCGCTCGTAGAAGTCGTAGTTGCCGCCGTAGGTGGTGACGGTCTTGTTGGCCACCTCGATGATTCGCGTGACGATCCGGTTCATGAAGTCCCGGTCGTGGCTCGTCATGAGGAGCGCCCCGTCGAAGTCGTTGGCAAGCCACTCCTCCAGCCAGATGATCGATTCCACGTCCAGGTGGTTAGTGGGCTCGTCCAGGAGGAGCACGTCGGGCTTGAGGGTGAGGATTTTCGCCAGGGCGATCCGCATCTTCCAGCCGCCGCTGAATGACTCAACCGGGTGATGGAAACGGTCGGGGCCGATGCCGAGACCGGTGAGGACCGTCTGGGCGCGGGTATCCAGGTCGTAGCCGCCACGGTGCTCGAACTCCTCCTGGGCAGCGCCGTAGCGCTCCAGGAGCGCCGCCATTTCGTCGTCGGACTGGGGCTCGCACATGGCCGCCTCCATCTCCTTCAGCTCGGCGGCGAGGCGCACCGTCTCCGCGGAGCCGGCCATGACCTCTTCCAGGGCGGAGCGGCCAGACATATCCCCTACGTCCTGGGAGAAGTAACCGATGGTGGTCTTCTTGGCGCAGGTGATCTCGCCGGCGTCCACCTCCTCCTCGCCGGTGATGATCCGGAAGATGGTGGTCTTGCCGGCGCCGTTGGGGCCCACGAGGCCGGTGCGGCTGCCGGGGAGGATCTGGAAGCTGGCGTCCCGGAACAGGACCTGGGCGCCATGCTGTTTGGTGATGTTGGAGAGGTGAATCATGGAGTTGGGCTCCCGTGAGCGGATTGAAAAACAAAAGCTGTTAGCACGGGAGCTCGGGGGGAGCAACTAAAAAGTTGCTAACGGTCAGTCCTCGCAGTGAAGGAAGGAAAGTTCCTTGCGGACCTGGTCGGGATTGGCCGTGTTGAGCTCGACAATATTGCGCAAATGTATCATGGAGTCGATGTCAATTTTCAGAAGTTTGACGCCAAGTAACTGGTCACGGAGGTGGGCTGCCTCCGCTTCGAACTGGATTACGATGTCCGAGTTTGAGAGGGAAATTGATACGGCGCACACGTCTCCCCGCTGTATGGAAGTGAGTCCGGTAAGCCTGAGCAATGCCCCTTTCAGGCTGATATCAACGACTTCGGCGTCGTGTCGTTCACCTCTGAACTCAACGGTGGAGCCAGTAGCAAATGGGACCCGCTGGAAATGCCTCTGCTCTGTCACATCCATCTTGTCTCCTTGTGATAAATAGTGATGTAAATTTATATGCACACATTATGCCCTGATGATATGCGCTCTAAAAAAAGGCGATACCCCGTGGGGAACCGCCTTTTTAGTGATATCTATGAGATGAAATTCACTTCAGATCGGAGGTGCAGAATCCACACTTGGTCGCTTTCACGGGGACTGCCGACAGGCAGTAGGGGCAATCCTTGGTGTTGGGCGGCGCGGGAGCCGGCTCTTTTTTGAGGCGGTTTATCTGCTTGATTACCAGGAATATGACGAAGGCGATGATGATGAAGTCGATCATCGTGTTGATGAATACGCCGTAGCTGATGACCGGGGCGCCGGCGTCCTTTGCTGCCTTGAGGCTGTCGTAGGGTGTGTCGGAGAGGTTGATGAAAAGGTCGGTGAAGTTCACCTTGCCCATCACCATCCCCAGGGGGGGCATGACGATGTCGCTGACAAAGGAGGTGACGATCTTGCCGAAAGCTCCGCCGATGATGACACCAACCGCCAGGTCAACAACATTCCCCTTTACTGCGAACTCCTTGAATTCCTGCATCATTCCCATGGCATAACCTCCTTGTTGATATGGTGCCGCTTAAAAATATTAATGAATATATTAACAGCCGTTGCTGCTCAAGTAAAGCCGGTACATGAGTATTGTTGCACGATATTATTTACCCCAGGCCGAATTGCTGAAGCACGGCAACCGGTGCCTGGTCAAAGCGGGAGAATTCCATGGTGAAACTGCCACGACCCTTGGTGGCGCTTCGCAACTCGGTCATGTAGCCGAACATTTCGGACAGGGGCACCAATGCCCGGATTACTTCGGTGCTGCCCTGGGAGACAATCCCCTCAACGCGTCCCCTTTTCTGCTGGACCGAACCGAGTACTTTGCCGGCGTACTCGCCGGGAGTGATGATCTCCAGATTCATGAGTGGTTCCAGAAGGGTGGGGGCGGCGTCACGGGCCGTGTGCATGAGCCCGCGGCCGGCAGCGGCCCGCACCCCTGTTTCGGTGGTAATGCCCGGCTCCGTAGGCACTGCTGTTACTCTCACTTCCAGGTCGGTGAGGGGGTAGCCGGTGACGCAGCCGGTAGAGGACCCACGTGTCAGGCTGTCGGTGATGGCACTATGGAGCTCCCGAGTGATGCCGAGCACCTCGGCGGGAGGCACGACTATCCTTACACCATCGCCACGGTGAAGGGGGGTAAGCCGCAGGTGCACTTCTCCCCCCTGGACCTTTCCCTCGAATTCGGTCCGGAAAACCTCCTGCCGCTCCGCCGGCCGTGTGATGGTTTCGCGGTAGACTACCTGAGGCCGGCCGGTTTTAACCTGCACGCCGAATTCTCGTTCGAGGCGGTCGGTGACCACTTCCAGGTGTAGTTCCCCCATGCCGGTAAGGATGGTCTGGCCGGTCTCTTCATCCTCGTGGACCCGGAACGTGGGGTCCTCCCACTGGAGCTTCTCCAGGGCCGGAAGCAGCTTGTCGCGGTCATCGACCCCCTTTGGCTCCACGGCCAGGGCCACCACCGGCTCCGGTACGGTGAGCCCTTCGAGGATTACCTTGTGGGTCGGGTTGCAGAGGGTGTCGCCGGTGAGGACCTCCTTGAGCCCGGCAACGGCCACAATGTCGCCGGCCAGGGCCTCGTCGATCTGCTCCCGCTTGTGGGCATGCATCCGGAAGAGGCGCGCCGCCTTTTCGAAACAGCCGCGGGTGCTGTTCCAGAGGGCGCCTCCCGCCTTCACTGTTCCGGAATAGATGCGCAGGTAGGAGAGCTTCCTCCCCTCGTCGGACTGTACTTTGTAGGCCAGGGCGCAGAGCGGCCCTGCCGGGTCGCAGAGGAGCGTGTCAACGATATCGCTTTCGGGGCGTTGTCCGATTACAGGAGGGACGTCGCGTGGTGAGGGGAGGTAGGCGGCAACGGCGTCGAGAAGGGGTTGGATTCCCTTGTTGCGCAGGGCCGTTCCCATAAAAACCGGAAAGATGCGGCAGGCTATGGTCCCTTTTCGCAGGGCGCCGCGGATGCGTTCCGGCGTGATGGGGGCCCCTTCGAGAAAGTCGGCGAGGATGGCGTCGTCGAAATCGGCTGCTGCCTCAATCATGGTTTCGCGTGCCGCGCGTGCCTCTTCGGCAATTTCAGCCGGAATGGGATGACGCTCTACGATGCGTCCCTGGTCGGCTTCGCTGAAGGTGAGAAATTCTTCTGCAATGAGGTCAACTACTCCGGCGAAGGATGCCTCGGCTCCTGACGGAATCTGCAGGAGCACCGGCCGGGCGCCGAGCTTCTCCTCTATCTGCCGTATGGTCTCCCGGTAGTCGGCGCCGACACGGTCCATCTTGTTGATGAAGCAGATTCGGGGTACCCGGTAACGATCAGCCTGGCGCCAGACTGATTCGCTCTGGGGCTGCACCCCCTCCACGGCGCTGAAAACGGCCACGGCTCCGTCCAGCACCCGGAGGCTCCGCTCCACTTCGATGGTGAAGTCGATGTGACCGGGGGTGTCGATGAGGTTGATCCGGCATCCTCCCCAGCGGCAGACCGTGGCGGTGGAGGTGATGGTGATTCCCCGTTCCTGCTCCTGGGGCATCCAGTCCATGACTGCTTCGCCGTCGTGGACTTCGCCGATCCGGTGGGATTCTCCGGTGTAGAAGAGGATTCGTTCCGATACCGTGGTCTTGCCGGCGTCGATATGGGAAATTATGCCGATGTTGCGGATGGAGTCGAGGGGCGGGTGCTGCATGGGGCCTCCGGAGGCGCACGTGTTCGAATTAGTATAGCTGAGGAGAGCGGACAGGCAAGGATTATTGCAGAGGCCGGAGCGGATGGCATGCCTGGAATGCCGGATAAAGAGTTTATGGAGGCAGGTCATGAAAATAGTGCGAATGGTTATGGCGGTGCTGCTGTTGGCCGTGCCGGTCGCCGGATGGGGCGCTGAACTGGGGATCGTAAGGCTTTCCCTTGTGGATGGCGATGTGCAGGTCCAGGCGCAGGATGCTGATGAATGGGTGCCGGCCGTTGCCAATATGCCCCTGGCCGAGGGGGACCGCATCTGGGTCCCGGAGGGGGGGCGGACCGAGCTCCAGATACGGGGAGGGTGCTATCTGCGGCTTGATGCCGGCTCCTCGCTCGACATTGTGGCGGCTCGTAATGAGTCGTTGCAGTTCTATCTGGCCGAGGGGCGCGCCTACATCAATAACCGCAAAGGCGGGACCAAGCGGATACAGATGGATGCCCCCGATGCCTCGACCGTGATAGCGGACAACTCCATCGTCATGGTCGATGCGGATTACGACGGCAACATCGGCGTGCCGGTCATTCGAGGGCATGTCCTTGTGGACACGGAGCGGGGCACTGTCCGCGTACCGGCGGGGCGTTCACTGCGCATTGACTATGAAGGCGGAACGGAGCTTGCCCCCCTCGATCCCCCCGATGAGTGGTTGGCGTGGAACAGAAACCAGGACCGCCGGCTGGAAACCGCGGCCGAGAGCCTCCGTTATGTACCGGTCGAGCTTGAAGACTATGCTTACGACCTGGATGATTACGGCCGCTGGCACTATCTGCCGGAGTACGGATATGTCTGGGCGCCGCGGCTGTCCCTTTCCGCTGGGTGGTCACCCTATCGTCAGGGCCGGTGGGTATGGGTGAGGGGTGACTATGTGTGGATATCCTACGAACCGTGGGGATGGGCGCCCTATCATTACGGCAGATGGACACACACTCCCCGGTTCGGCTGGTGCTGGGTTCCCCCTGCCAGGGGCGCGGCCTGGTGGGGCCCCGGTTACGTGGGGTGGGTACATACGCCGGAATCGGTGGCCTGGGTACCGCTGGCGCCGGGTGATATCTACTATGGATACGGGAACTTCGGGCCCAATAGCGTAAATATTGTAAACGCGACCGTTTCCAGATCCGCTGTGCGGCATTACCGCAACATACGGGTGCGCAACGCCGTGACGGTAATCCATAGCGACACCTTCATCAAGGGGAAGCAGCAGCGCGTGGCGGTACGAGGCAATCTTTTCACGGCACGCGTCGGGAGCGTCGGGCCTCCCCGCTTCAGGCCCGAGCGCGAGACTAGACGCCCGGTATTCAAATCGGTACCGGCCGTCAAAAGGCCTCCTGAGCGGCTGAGCCGTCCGAAGCGGCATGATGCCCCGGAACAACGGCGGCATGCCCCCGATGGGAAAGGGGCGGTTATTTTACCAGGGCGTCCTGCCGGAGAGTTGCCGGTTGTCCGCCGCGAAGCTCCGAAACAGCCGGCAGTGAAACCGGCAGCCCCCGCAATGAAAAACCGGGATATCCGGGGAGGAAAACCGCTTGCCCCGGCGGTGCGTTACCGGGAAAGTCAGGGGGTGGCGGTTAAAGGGGATCGCGGCGATGAACAGGTGAAACGGAGAAGCAGGCCCCGTGATGGGCGCACGATGACCCCGCCGCTGTCACCTTCACCGGCAACGGCATTGCCGGCGGCGCACGACAACCCGCAACCGGCTGTCACGGCTCCGCCAAATCCGCAGCCAAAACGGAGCCGTCCGCCTCGCCAGCGGCCGGCGGCCGTAATCCAGCAAACGGGCAGTGCTGAGGGGCGTCCTCCGGGCCAGGGAGGTGAGAAACGGGAGAAGGGTGAGCATGGCATTACGGCCGCCCCAGCCTCTCCCTCCGTAAAGCAGCCTGCAAACACACCTCAGGGTGAAGAACGAAAAGAACATAAAGGGCGGGAAGAGTGGAAAAAAGAAGGGGCGCGATAATCTTGCGCGTGGGATGCGGAGCTGTTTATGGCGGGAGCGGAAATCCGCATTTCTGATAATCTGTGTTACCGCGATGTTTCTCGTGTGAAATTTTCTCGTATTGTGCTTTAATATAACCAGGACAACAGGTTAGCCTTCAGCACAAGGGAGGTGTAAACCATGAGAAAACACGAGATGCTTTGCAATATCGAGGATGCACAGACGATCCACTGCCTGACGGCCAATGCTACCGTTGCGTGCAGCAAGTGCGGAGTGAAGGCCCATAATCCTGCCGACGTCTGCGACCCGGTACAGCTTCCGGGCACGGGTATGGTGGGTGATTAGCGAGGCGTTTTATAGCGAAAGGAAAAAGCCCGGGGAAACCGGGCTCTTTTTTTATGCGGTGTGGAGGTCCTGCCCCCTGAATCAGGCGGCCTTTGCAGGAGATTCTGCTTCGTACTGTTCCACCAGTTGCAGGTAGTGCGCCTCGAAACCGTCAGGCGTGCGCGACTCTGCCGCCCGGTATCCCGCAATGATCCCATCGCGCGGTCCATCGGGGATGACCCGCTCCGCCAGGGGGTAGAGGATGGTATCCTCCTTGTCGATGTGCTCCCGGAGCATGGTCAGGTAGGCTAAGGCGTTCTCCGCCAGGTCGCCCGTGCGGGAGGCATCGCCCGCCTCCGCGGCCAGAGCTGCAGCTTCCATGGCCTTCACGTACGCCCGGCCCCGGTCGTGCTCCATGAGCATGGCCGCCACGGGGCTGTTCTCCCGGGGCATTCCGTTGGCAATCAGGGCCTCGAAGAGGATGTCCTCTTCCTTGGCGTGGTGGAAGCGGTCGGCGTAGTTGCGGATGAAATCCACCGCGTCCCGGTAGAATTGGTAGTTGGTGTAGCTCCCCGCAGCGGTGCGGGGAGCGTTCCGCTCCAGGAGGGCCAGCATCCGGAGGATCAGCCGGTGCTCGTCCACCAGGGCCTGGGTGATGTCCCGTTTCATGACTAGTTCCTCCTCTCGCCGTCAATGCCGATGATGATAGTTTCCAGGGGGATATCCTTCCCCGATTTTGCCAGGGCCTGCTGCACCATGATGTCTAGGCCGCGGCAGCAGGGGACTTCCATGATGGCAACGGCGATGCTCTTCACGTCGTTGTCCCGGAAGATGGTGGCCAGCTTCTCCACGTAGGTGCCGGTCTCGTCCAGCTTGGGGCAGGCGATGGCCAGGGCCTTGTTCTTCAGGAGATCCTGGTGGAAGGAGCCGAGGGCGAAGGCCACGCAGTCCGCCGAGATGAGGATGTCGGCGTTCTTGAAGTAGGGGGCCGACGGCGGCACCAGGTGGAGCTGGACCGGCCACTGGCGAAGCTCCGACTGGGGCTTTGCGGTGGTTTCGGTGGTAACTGTTTCTTCTCTTTCGATGATGCGAGCCATGCTGCCGGGGCAGCCGCAACCGAGATTTGCCATGATTTTGTTCTCCTTTTTTGTGAGTGTGCGTATGGACCGTTGTTTGATTCGTCTTTTCTTTATGACTAAGCAGCTTTCCGGGTCAGGAAGCCGTTAATCTCCTGCTCGATCCGGGCCTCGTCCTCTTTGGAAAGGCCATGGATGGAGACCACGTCCTTCAGGAGGCAGATACCCACCTTGCAGGTGACGCAGCCGATATCGTAGCGCTGGAGGATCTCGCCGATTTCCGGGTATTTTGCTATGACGTCCTGGATCGCCGTGGTGCCGAGATTGTTTTTCAGTTCCATGGTTCGCCTCCTTCGTTGGTGATGGTTGTACCTTACCCCCATTCCCGCAAAAAAATTATGATGTGGGTCAAAAAACGGTGGTTCTTCGGCTGAATGGAAAAAAGTGTGAAAATGCCCGGAGAGCTTGCGGTGACGGGGGATTATGAAATGCCGCCGCTTCCAGGGGGAAACGGCGGCATAGTATCTTCTGGAGATGATTTTACGGGGAGGGATGAATCAGCGTTGCAAGGAGCGGCCGGGCCGCTGGTTATCAGAAACGCCTGCGCCGCCAGATGGCCAGTCCTGCCAGTCCGGCGCCCAGGAGGACCATGGTGCCCGGTTCTGGGACGACGGCAGCCGAAACGACGGTAGCCGTGGCGTCATTGATGGTGTCGGGGTAAAGCTCGTTGAAGCCTGAATCCGACATGAAAATAGGGTTGATGATGATGTCGCTGACACCCTCTGTTATGCCCGTGAAGGTAATGTCCGCAAGATTGAACGTCCCCGATTGACCGTTGGTATTCGATATGGCATCTAGCCACAGGACTCCGTCTTCAATGTAGTCTAAAAAAAGGGAGTATTCGGCATCGTCCGGCGGATTGCCGAGACTGGGGTAGAAATTGGCGCTTTGGAAAGCAAGGACGGCCTGGTCGAAATAAATGTCCAGGGAATAGTAAACAAGGGAGGTATCGAGGTCCGAAACCGACAGGGTGTAGGTCGCATTTTCGCCCACCGCAAACTCCTGGGATTGGGGCGTCAGGGACAGGGAAAAGGCGTGGGCCATGGACCCGAACATAAGAAACGAGGCAATAAGTAGCGACAGCAGTGTTGATTTCATTAAATTCCCCTTAAGATGTGTACTGGACTTTAAACCTAACAATAGGCGTGCCAAATTGTAATATTTCGATATTATTGTGTTTTGTTTGTAAGGACAGTTTTAGGGCTGAATGTTTGTGTAAGGGATATCGACAAGAAGTGTAAACAAGATCGACGCAAGAATGGCGCGGGATTTGTGGCAAAATGTTCGCGGTGTCAGGCGCTCTCGATGAAGAGTAGGGCAGGGTCCTCCAGATAGGCGACCACCTTGAGGAGGAACTGGGCCGCGTCGGCCCCGTCGGTGACCCGGTGGTCGAAGGTGAGGGAAAGGGGGAGGATGCGGCGGATTGCAATCTGCCCCTTGTGGATCCAGGGGCGCTGGCTGATGCGGCCGAAGCCGAGGATGGCCACGTCGGGCCAGTTGATGATGGGGGTGGCGAAGACCCCGCCGAAGTGGCCGTAGTTGGTGAGGGTGAAGGTGCTCCCCTTGAGTTCCTCGGGGGCGATGGTCCGGGTGCGGGCCTTTTTCCCCAGTTCCTGGATCTCCGCCGCCAACTGGATAATGCTCTTCCGGTCCACGTCCCGGATGACCGGCACCATGAGGCCGTCGGGGGTTTCCACGGCGATGCCGAAGTGGTAGTGGCGCTTGAGGACGATGGTCTCGGCAGCGTCGTCGATGGCCGCGTTCAGGTAGGGGTGCTCCCGCAGGGCATGCTGGACCGCCTTGATGAAAAAGGGGAGAAAGGTGAGATGGGCGCCCCTGGCCTCGACGGCCCCCAGCTCGCGCCGGCGCAGCTCCCAGAGTTCGGAGATGTCCGCCTCCTCCATTCCGGTGACGAAGGCGGTGTTCCGCTGGGAGGCCATGACGTTGCGGGCCACGGCGCGCCGCACCCCACGCAGGGGGACCGGTTCCACGGGGCCGAAGCTCTCTTGCGTCTGCGGCGGCGCGGCGGAAAGCTTCTCCAGATCGTCGGGGGTGATGCTCCCACGGGGACCGCTTCCCTGCACCTTCGACAGGTCGAGCCCACGTTCCCTGGCCAGTTTCCGCACCAGGGGGGTGGCGATAATCTCCCGCTCCTCCTCCGCTTCTGGCAGTTCCCCTACGATTCCCACGGACTTGGGCCGCTCCGGCGGCGCCTCCCCTTCCTCCATAATGGCAATGAGCGTTTCCCCCACCCGGACCGTTTCACCCTCATGCCGCGCCAGCCGGCCGACCCGTCCGCCACGGGGGGAGGGAACTTCCACCACCGCCTTGTCGGTTTCCACCTCGGCCACGGGCTGGTGTTCGCGGACGGCGTCACCTTCCTTCACGAGCCACTTTCTCAGTTCGGCTTCGGTGATTCCTTCTCCGAGATCGGGGAGTTTGAATTCGAAGGGCATTGGGGCTCCTCAGTAGCGCAATACCTCGTCCAGCGCCGTCCGGATCCGCTCCGGCGTCGGGAGGTAGGAGTCGATGAGCTTCGCCAGGGGGACCGGCACGTCGGGGCCCGCCACCCGCATGACCGGTCCCCGGAGATGCAGGATTGCCTCCTCCGCCACGGTGGCGGCGATTTCAGCGCCGAAGCCGCCGGTGAGGGGGGCTTCGTGGACGATGACGAGGCGGCCGGTTTTTTTTACCGAGGCCAGGAGTGTCTCCCGGTCGAAGGGGGAGAGGGTCATGGGGTCGATAACCTCGGCGTCATATCCCTCAACGGCTTTCATGGTCCGCTGGAGCATGCTCCCCCAGGCAACCACCGTGACGGCGCTTCCCGGAAGGGCTATGCGGGCTTTTCCCAGGGGAAGCGTGTACTCACCTTCGGGCACATCCTCTTTTACCATACGGTAGAGGCGGGTCGGTTCCAGGAAGAGGACCGGATCGGGGTCGCGGATGGCGGCAGTGAGAAGCCCCTTGGCGTTGGCCGGCCCCGATGGGACCACCACCTTTATCCCCGGCATGTGGCAGAAGAAGGCCTCGGAGCTCTCCTCGTGGAGTTCCGGCGCCTTGATGCCGGCACCGTAGGGGGTGCGGACAACCAGCGGCGCCGTGAAGCGCCCCCGGGACCTGGTGCGGATGCGGGCGGCATGGGCAAAGAGCTGGTCCATGGCAGAGTAGATGAATCCCATGAACTGGATCTCCGCCACGGGGCGGAGGCCATAGGCCGCCATCCCCACCGCAGCGCCCACGATGGCCGACTCCGACAGGGGGGTGTCGATGACCCGCTCCGGGCCGAACGCCTCGAAGAGCCCCTCCGTTGCCCGGAAGACACCCCCGTCCCGTCCCACATCCTCCCCGAGGATCACCACCCGGCCGTCCCGGTCCATCTCCTCCCGCAGGGCGAGGTTTATGGCTTGCACCATGTTCAGTTGGGGCATCGCGAAACCCTCGTGTATTCTCAACGTGTTGTCCGTTCTGGAGATTCAGGGGGTTACCTGTTTTGAAAACAGGAATTTTCGTAGGGGCGAAGCAGGTGAAGCGGTTGCTTCACCCCTACCACGTTTCTTCCTGCTGCCGCTGCCTTGCCGACAACTCCCCGCAGACGGTATCAAACATCTCCCCCGGCTCCGGTGGCGGTATCGATTCGAAGCGCCGCACCGCCTCGTCGATTTCCCCTTCAGCCTTGCCCTTCATCTCGGCGGCGTAGTCCTCGTTCCAGAGCCCCCGTTTCGCCAGGAACCGCTCGTAGCGCAGGATCGGGTCCCGCTCCCGCCATTTCTCCAGGTCTTCGGGGGAGCGGTAGCGGCTGGCGTCGTCGGAGGTGGTATGGTCCGACATCCGGTAGGTGAGGCATTCGATGAAGGTGGGACCGCCGCCGTTTCGGGCTTTCTCCAGGGCTTC
Source organism: Geobacter benzoatilyticus (assembly GCF_017338855.1). Taxonomy (NCBI): domain Bacteria; kingdom Pseudomonadati; phylum Thermodesulfobacteriota; class Desulfuromonadia; order Geobacterales; family Geobacteraceae; genus Geobacter; species Geobacter benzoatilyticus. The sequence continues at coordinate 186,337 of NZ_CP071382.1, read as the reverse complement.
ACGGGTGGCCCGGTAAACGGCCAGGACGTCGTTGCCGTCCACCTGGATGCCGTCGAAGCCGTAGGCGACCGCCTTTTGTGCCAAGGTTTGGGAGGCTGTCTGTGAGGAGAGGGGGACCGAGATGGCCCACTGGTTGTTCTGGCAGAGTAAGACCGCGGGGAGTTCCAGGACCCCCGCCAGGTTGAGCCCTTCGTGGAAATCCCCCTTGGAGGTGCCGCCGTCGCCGAAATAGGCCGCTACGGCGATCCGGTCTCCCCTGACCTTGGCGGCCAGGGCAGCGCCTGCCGCGTGGGGTATGTGGGTGCCGACCGAGACGCAGATGGGAAAGATGTTCTTCCCGTCGGGAGTTCGAAGCCCCCGTTCGTCCCCGCCCCAATACTGGAAGAGCTGGTGTATCGGGTAGCCGAGGGTGAGGTGGACCCCCATCTCCCGGAATGAGGGGAAGACCCAGTCCCGCTCGTGGATGGCGAAGGCGCTCCCCACCTGGGCCGCCTCCTGCCCCAGGACCGACGGGTAGGTGCCGATCCGCCCCTCCCGCTGGAGGGCCAGGGCGCGGCCGTCGTAGGTGCGCGTGAGGAGCAGCAGGTAGTAGATGCGGCGCAACTCATCCCCCGAGAGGTCGGGGAGTAAGCTCTCGTCGGCGGTCCCGTCCGGGGCGATGAGCTCCAGGCGCCTGACGGAAAATGTGGCGAGAATCGATTCGGGCATGGGTAAAGGGTAGCGGTAAGCGGCCCGGAGTCAAGGGGAGGTGAGTATCCCGGTTTTAGGCTTACCGCATTAACCGCAGCAGATAGATGAAGGTGCCGCCGACTGAAAGTCCAGAGAGATAGCCGGTAACCTGGTTGATGGCCGTTGCCGCCGCCACCCGTCCGGGGTACGTTCCGATGTCGGTGGCCTCGCCGCTGAATTCGATGATATCAAGCCATTCCTTGTCCCAATGATAAATCTGTAGATACAGTAGCGAGCCCTTCCAGAGGAAGATGAACAGGAAAGCGACGCCAAAGGCGACGAAACCCCTGGAAATGTTGGAGCCCTCAATAACGAGGTAAATCTTGTAGATCAGGAAGATAACGAACAGCGACAGGAATACCCATATTGCCGTTTCGATTACCTTGAATTCCCTGAGCACGTGGTAATTGGGTTTGGGGTTGACGATCAGCAGCAGGGCTGCCAGGAGGCATATCAGGACGGTTGTGAAGTAGACCGTGCTCTTGCTGCCGGTAATCTCGAACGTGCGGCAGAAGATGTAGTATTCCAGGAAGCCGTGGGCAATCAGTAAAATGGCCAGGGCACTGGTGATGGAATGGAAAGCTGTTACCTTGTTCCAGAGGATCCATGGGTTTATCGCATAAATCTGGCTCAGAAAAATGAGGAACGAGCCGGTGGAAATACTGGTCCAGATCCTCGTGTTTCCTGAACTGAAAGAAAGGCTTACCACCCCGGCAAAAAACCAGCAGATAACGAGAATAATCCCCTCAACCCCTATCGATGCGATGTCGAAGTTGGCAAGGGCAAACATGATAGTATGGATAAATCCGGTTTCCACAAGACCCTCCGCTTAATTCACCAATCCGTTTTGTAGTTCGTTCCGGAATGCGTTCAGCATCTCCTGAACCCTCGAGCTTCCGGTCAGCAACCGGGCATTTTTCTCCAGCATGTCGAGAAAGCGGGCTACGTTTGCAGGGTCCTGCAAGGCTGCCCTGCCGCCAAGGTCGCCGAGCAATTTCTCCAGCATCCTGGGGCCCGCTTTGCCGAGAAAATTGACAGACATCTCTTTCAGTCGATTTTCCAGTTGCGCGAGGTCGGGCGATGCCGGCGGCCGCATGTTCTCAAGCGGTTCCCCTTTGGGAATATGGAACATTCCCTGTCCTCCTTGTGTGATGATGTTTGTTCAGAGAAAATTCATCCGTAGATATTATCTATTCGGATAATCAGATTGAAAGTTGAGAAATTTTTTAACGAAATTTTCAAATCCAGCGGATTGATGTAACCGTGACCCGGCAGCGGCACACAAAATCCCTGGAAGTCCGGCAGGCTGCCGGGGCATACGTGCGCCCTCCCCCTAAGTGGTTGCCGAATTGGTTGGGTTTAGTGAGTTATGGATAATTTGTTGGTATGATAAATGTATAAAATATTGATGTAGCGATGTTTTTTGGAGGTTGTTGATAGAGGTAATAAAAAAATTGTCTGATTTGCAGGGTTTAACGCCAAGTGCTCTGATGGTGAAATTTGTCATCGCTCAGTCAAATGACCGGGTGATTGGTGTGTTCTATTTGCCATGTGCAGGGTCTTGCCATTGAAAAGGGGGACTACGCATGATGACGATGACATGGTGGGGACGCAGCCGTTTACTCCTTGTTGCCGGCTTTATCGTTGCCTCCGTTTCTCCTGAAGCATGCGCTGCTTCGATGGCCTGTTACCAGTGCCATGGCAGTTCCGGCGATTATCGTCCCATCGATTCTGCTTTCCGCTCCATCACAACCGGCGGTTTTGCCGGCAATCACCGTACTCACATGGCCACGCCGGCATCGCCGGCCGCCTGCGTTTCCTGTCATCCCGGCAGTTCGTCCTACACATCTTCCCACCGTGACGGATGGATCAAAGTGGCGGGACGCATTAACGATTCTTCCCTTGTGACCCCCTATCGAAATTCCACGTCAGCCTTCAGGCAGAGCCCTTCCCCGGTGCCTGGCAGCTGCAATGCGGTGAACTGCCATTTTGAATCTCCCACTCCGGTATGGGGGAGCAGCCCATCGGGGACGACCTGCTCGACCTGCCACGGCGCACCTCCTTCGGGGGATGCCGGCAACGGCTACGCCGGGGGGGACGCCGGCAGCCATGGTAAGCACGGTGAGTATTACAGCGGCGCCGGCAACTGTGTTAAATGTCACGTCGACCATACTGTCGAGCCGAGTCCCTTCGCCCATGCCACCAGTGGCGGAAAACGGGGGCTTGTGGTGACGGAGAGCTATTCGGCGGCCTTTTCGGCCATAACGGCCTACCTGCCGAGCCGCGCTGCGGCGCACCGGGAGAACTACGGCACCTGCAGCAATACCTACTGCCATGGCTCAACCTTGAGCCGGGAAGGCGACAGGAATGGCGGCACCAACACAGTTCCAACCTGGGGCGATGCATCAACGGCCCAGTGCGGATCGTGCCACGGTGCGACCTCCGCTAATCCTCCCCTGCGTGGCAGCCACAAGACCCACGTTTCGGCGGGGCAGGCCTATTTCACCCCCGTCAGCGGCGGCAAGCCAGTTCCTCCCAGCCCCGCGTTTTACTACATTTATGGACGGCAGACTGGTTGTACCGTCTGCCATTCGGGCTATACGGGCGTCCATGTGAACGGCAGGGCCGACTGGCGCTTTGATGCCGCCACGCACCCCCTGCTCCGGGAGGCCCTGTACCGGGGGATGTCCAGCGGGTCGCAGGCCCCGGTTCCCAGCACCACTTCGGGGCAATGCACCAACCTGTACTGCCACAGTATCGGCCAGAGCGCCACGGGTGGCCCCCTCAGCGGCCAGCCGGGAGAGTATGCGTCCCCCACCTGGGGTAACGTGGATGATGGCCGCTGCGGCACCTGCCACGCTGCGGACAATATGCATGCGTATGTGTACGGCGGCATGCCCCAGGCGTCCCCCGAGATTTCTTCCGGCAGCCACACCAAGCACCTCCAGTCGCTGGGCGGCATCCCCGGTGGGGCTGATCGGTGCGCCCGCTGCCACAACTACGGGGGATCGGATACCCTCAACGGATGTGCGTCCACCTGCCACAACAACGGCGCCCTTCACGTGAACTATCGGATCAATGTGGCGTTTCCACCCATGTATGGCGGCACCGTCTATACCGGCACCACGCAGCCGGGAGACGGCTACGGGGGCTGCTCCGGGATTTCATGCCATGGCGGCACCTCTGCCCAATGGGGCGTTGGAGCCTGTCTCGACTGCCATTCTGTGGCCCAGGGAAAGCGGGTTGCCGTTACTTCCCAGTTCAGCGGCGGCTCCCATCACGTGCAGGGTGGAGCCACCAATTCCCACTGTTACCAGTGCCACTGGGAGGCAAATGGAAACGGCACCATCAATGCCGCTTACCATGGCGGAGCGGCGAACCCCGGCGCCCCGGTCGATCTGGTGGTTTACGGGCTCGGCTCCCGGCCGGCATCGTACCAGCTGGCCGGGACGGCAACCGCCGTCCAGTACACGGCAAACGGCTCGCGGGGTGAGATCCAGAAGGTGAGCACCCATTGCCTCGGGTGCCACCGGGACGAAAACAACGCCACCGTCCCCTTCGGCGACGGCAAGACTCCGCGGCAGTACGCCTGGGACGGGACCAGCGTTGCCGCTCGCTATTCCCAGGCTGCCACCACGGCATGGGGGAAATACACCTCTGCCTCCCTTCCCAATGTTGCCAAAAAGAAAATCGCCAAGGCACTCTCACCCCATGGCAATGCGGGCGCCAACGAGCGGGGCTGGAACACCACCACCGGCGTGGACGGCACAATCGCCAATACCAGCGGCGCGGTTGGGGTCCAGTGCTACGACTGCCATAACTCCCACGGCTCCGCCGTTGCCGGGATCACCAGCCGCTATTCGAGTGCCACCGGCCGTAACCGCGGGGGGATACTCAAACAGACGGTCAGGGGGTTCGGCGGCTATTCGACCACCTATGCTCCGACTGCCGGCGGTTCCGCAGGCGAGAAAAACTACCGCAATCCCGGCGCCAGCCTCTGTCTCGACTGCCATCTCAGTTCAACGCCGAAACAGGCCCTTGCTTTCCGGGGCTACACGACCCCCTGGGGCTACACCTCCACCTACGGCGCGAGCCAGGCGATTCTCGGCTACTGGGATTCTCCCTTCATGACATCGGGAATTGACGGCTCGAAGCAGCGGTATGTCTACAAGCAGCAGAGCCTGGTGAAGGGGGGGCACTTCGGCGCGTCCGCTCCCCTTGCCTCCTCGCCGGCATCGGGCATCGACGGCCTCTGCACCCCTTGCCACGACCCCCACGGCGTGAGTCCGACCCTGGGGGGCGACATGCAATACGCTGTGCCATTGCTCAAGGGGACCTGGGTGACCTCCCCCTACCGGGAAGATGCGGCGCCCCAGTGGAATTCCCCCCAGATTGCCAGGAGCTGGTACAGCACATCTCCCTATCGCATCGATCAGAACAGTTTCGGCGCACGGCCAAGCGATGCGGTTGCCGCCGGTATCAGAGAGCCGGACTCCCGGTTTGCCGGACTATGCCTCACCTGTCACGCCAAGGGGAGCCTTACGGACGGCGTGACCCACACCTGGAAGAGCAAGGACCGGATCCACGAATCGGTCAAGGGTTGGAAAACCGCCAACGGAACCATCAAGCATACCTATACCTGCTCCAAGTGTCACAGTCCCCACACCAATGCCGTACTCCCCCGTCTCATGGTGACCAATTGCCTCGATAACAGGCACAAGGGGCGCCTTGGGCTGAACTATGCTCCGGTTTTACAGGGATCAAGCTCCGGCGATTGGGGAGAGGGGAGCGGCCACTTCCCCGGAAGCTACAGCAGCTATGGTGACAGCAGCCCGGGGAATTATCCATCCTCCTGCCATGAAGGGAACACCGGCAACGTGAACGACCAGGGGTGGAACGTCGTGACCCCGTGGTCCTACGAGCCCCCCATTACCATAACCAGCGGCCCGACAGTCTCAAACTATACGGCCAGCTATCTGTCGGGAGTGGGGGGCACCATCAGTTGGAACACAAGCCTCGCGGCCAGCACCTTCGTGGATTACGGACTCACGGCCGGTTATGGCGCGACGGCGGGAACGGCCGACCTGGTGAAAAACCATGTCCAGGTGGTGAATAATCTTGAAAATCACACCACGTACCACTACCGCGTCCGCTCCGTTTCCTACTCGGGCCGCTCCATCGCTTCGGCTGACCAGTCCTTTTCCATATCCCTTCCGCCGACCGTTCCAACTCTCGATCCCCGGGCCGATGCGCTCTGCACCGGTTCCTGCGCCGTCACCTTGCAGTGGAATGCCTCCCAGGATATCCCCGACAACGGCCCCGTAGAATATTATGCAGAAGCGGACACGACGAGCGCCTTTAACAGCATCAACAGGAAGAATTCCGGCTGGATCAGCGGGACGAACTGGACCCCCTCCCTTTCAACGGCCAATACCTGGTACTGGCGGGTCAAAGCCCGGGATGGCGGGCACCCGGAGGCGGTGTCGGCATGGTCAACCGCAAGCTCCTTCCGGCTGACCACCGCCTTGCCCCCGCCGGCCTCCACCATTATCAATCCCGGCAGCCGGGGGTATGCGAGCGACTGCGTCAACCCGGTGCCGGTCGTGCTTGAATGGACAGCGGTGGCAGCGCCGGATGCCGATCCCGTGGATTATAACGTTGAACTGAACGGTGCCTTGCAGGGATGGCAGGCCGGCACCAGCCTGACAATCCAGGCGCCCCCCGAAGGGTATTTCACCTGGCGCGTGCTGGCACGGGATATCATCCACCCCGACGCCATCTCCTGGTCGGCAACGGACGCGTTCGGCGACGGAGGCGGTTGCTGGAGCGGCAGTTGCCCGCTGGTCTTCGCCTCGGACGGCACATCTTTCCGGTATGTGACCGACCTGCAGGGACCGGTCCTCGGCCTCGGCTCAGCCACTCTGCGCAAGGACGTGGGGATCTTCCAGCCGATCTATACCGTCCTCTACGGCCTGGCGGCCGACGGCAACAACGAGTATCGGGTTAAAGTGCGGGAATCGCTGCCGGAGATATCCTATCTCGACGAGATCAGGCTTCTGGCCGTTGACTATCCCAAGGGGTACCGGATCGAAACGTCGGGGGGGGAGAACACGTACCACTACGGCTACGTCAACCCCTTCCGCATCTACACGGTGCGGAACCCGGTCCTCCCCCTGTCGGCCACGGACAGGCAGGGCAACGACATCCTGGCCCGGCTCACCGCGGTGGACGATAACCCGGCACCCCTTTCGGTAGACGGCTCCCTCGATTACTATACCCTGGACTTCGGCCCCATTGCCCGCCCCGAGTACGCCAAGCTGCTGATCGACGGCTGGTCCGTCTACGGGGTGAAAAAATTCGTCACCGATCAGGTCGTTCAGCCCTTTGTGGAAGTGGTCGACCACGACGGGAACTGGGTCAAGGTCAAATCCTTCGGTACCCCTGCCGGCGATCTGAAGACCATGGTGGTGGATTTGTCGAACCTCTTCATCAGCCAGGATCACCGCATAAGGATTCACGTCGGTGTCCGCACGGCGAGCCGTTGGCTGGCGGACCGGGTGCGCCTCGACGATTCTGCCCCCGTGGCGGTATCGGTGCGCGAACTGCAACATTCGGCGGGGACTCTGCGTGAAGAGGGTCGGGCGGTCCGGGCGATGAGCACGATGCAGCATCGGCTGATTGCCGAGGACATCAATCTTCCCCTGATCCCGGATGCCCTCGGCTACGGGCGGTTCACCCGCCTCGGGGATGTGGGCGAGCCTCTGGCGGCCCGCGACGACAAGTATGTGATCATGCGGCACGGCGATACCCTGGACATGGTATTCCCGTCGCCGGGAGAGCCTGCGGAAGGTATGAAGCGCGGGTTTGTGCTGAAGGGGGAGCTTTACTACAAGGTATTCGACAACAATAATGAAGTTGAGCCGATACCGTACCGCGGGATGCAAAGTTATCCCTACGCGCCGCCGGATACCTATCCCGTCGACGGGGAGCACCAGCTCTACCTGCAACAGTACAACACGCGGGAATACCTGCCGTAGCTGAGTGCGCCGGCTGACATAAAATGAAACCGGGGGGGCGGATGTATCGCCCCCCTTCCTGTATTTGGCCTTTACCTGGACGTATCTCGCCGAGGAGATGCAGATCCCGGCTTTTCCCGTTGACGAGGGAGAGATGCGGCGCTTACACCTTGAACTGCCCCACCAGCCCTTGCAGTTCCGTTGCCAGGCCGGTCAGCCTGCTTGCCGCCGACGCTGATTCCTGGGCGCCGCGGGCCGTTGCTTCCACAACCGTGGTAATCTGCTGGATATTGTTGGTGATCTCGGCGGTGGTGGCAGTCTGTTGTTCCGCCGCCGTGGCAATCTGGCTCACCTGGCCGGTCACCCCGTTGATTCTGTCGAGAATCTCCTGCAGGGCGTCGCCCGACTTGGCTGCTTCAGAGGTGCCGGTGGCCACCTCTTTAACCCCTTCTTCCATGGAAGAGACAGCCCGTCCGGTTTCCTGCTGGATCCCCTTGATCATTTCGCCGATCTCCCGGGTCGCCTTTGTGGTCCGTTCGGCCAGGGCACGCACCTCGTCGGCTACCACGGCAAATCCCCGTCCCTGTTCCCCGGCTCGGGCCGCCTCGATGGCGGCGTTAAGGGCCAGCAGGTTGGTCTGGTCGGCAATATCCTGGATAGTGCCGATAATTTCGCCGATCAGGTCACTTCGTGCACCCAAGCCTTCAACTGTCTGGGCAGCTTCACGCACCCGTTCCGAAATCCGGTTCATGACGGTTATGGTTTCCTCAACCACCCGGCTGCCGCCGGAGGCCGAACTGCTGGCCTCCCGTGATCCTTCTGCCGCCATCATGCAGTTGTTGGCAATTTCGTTTGATGTTGCCGCCATCTCCTCGCTGGCCGTGGCCACCGTTCCTGCCTGGGCCGCCACTTCTTCAGCGCCCGTGGCCATCTGTTCTGACGTGGAATAGACCTGGCCGGCCGCCGCTGCCACTTGGGACGTGTTTTCAGCAACCATGGCAATGATCTGCTGAAGTTTCTCGACAAAGAGGTTGAAGGAGCACCCCAGACGACCCAGTTCATCGTTGGAGAGAACCTCGATCCGCTTGGTCAGGTCCCCCTCTCCCTGGGCTATGTCGTCCATCATGGAGTTCATTGCTCTAAGAGGTTTGGTGATGCTGCGGGTGATGACGATGGTTATGGCCACGGCGAATACAAGGGCAATGGTCAGACAGATGATTATTGTTGTGACGGCGGTTCTTCCGATGTCGTCGACTTCCTTGGCCCTTTTGTCACTTATCTCGAAGGACGTCCGTGTCGCCTCTGTGGATACCTTCTCAATGGCGTGGGCTGCGTCCTTGACCGGTTTCATCTGCTCGTTTGCCTGCTGAGTGCTGGTGATGGCGCCGGACTTGATTTGCCCCAGCAGTTGCCCAAATCCTTCCACGTATTGTTTGTAGTTTTCCTGAATTACGGCGAACTGGCTTTTACCCTTTTCGTTGAGCTTTAAATCGCTTGCCTTGGAAATCCACATGTCGAGACGTTCTTTCTTCTCGCTCCATTTCTTTTCATATTCTGCGATTTTTTCAGGGTTATTTACATTGATGAAGATGTCCTTTTCGTACATTCTCATGTACAGGACGTTGGCCCTTACCCGTGAAAAATATTCTCCGGCCTTGACTTCCTGGTGAAGAATCTCATTACTGGCTTTGTTGATTTTCTTGACTCCAAGGAATCCCGCGCCACCGGTGACCACAAGCAACAGCACCACAAGCCCGAATCCGAAGCCTAGTCGTGCGCCGATCTTCAAGTTTCCAAACATACATCCTCCCAACCGCCTTTGGTGTGAACGGCCGAACTTGTTCGACCCATCCGGAACGCGTACCGTTCCTCTCTCTATATTATTCTTGTCGGCATTGATCTCGGGTTGCTTTAGAATAATTTGGAACGATTTAATGATATTGATATAGGGATTATAGGGGCTTAGGGGGCGCCTACGGTGGACGGATGATGATTTATTGGGTATCATGTGAGCAACAGTTAGAGGCTGGTGGCGTAACAAAATATCGTCAGGGGAGCCCTGATTGTTAACAAGTGAGTAGTCGGGGGGATGAGGGCCTTCAGGAAGAGCTGAGTCGCCGTGCGTATTGACATGATTCCACGGTGGGTGCTATTAGAGCTAGTTCGTGAATGGATTGTGGTTCTGCGGAGCCGGAATGGGAGAGGCGAGCGTGAAACGGGTGTTCATCGTTGGATGTGGCGATATCGGGAGACGGGTAGCACGGCTTGCCATGGTCGAGGGTGCTGAGGTCGCGGCACTCGTCCGTTCGGAGGAAAGCGCCGCCAGACTGAAAGGTCTAGGCATTAGCACCGCGGAGGGGAACCTGGACGATGCCGCATCCCTTTCCGGTCTGCCCACGCGGGATGCCGTTGTCTTCTACTTTGCCCCTCCGCCCGGGGGAGGGATAACCGAACCTCGGGTTCGTGCTTTCTGTGCCGCCATCAGGCCGGGCGACGAGCCGATAAAGGTAATCTATCTCAGTACCAGCGGCGTTTACGGCGACTGCGGCGATGCGGAGGTCACCGAGGAGACCCCCGCCAATCCTCAGACTGCGAGGGCGAAGAGGCGCTACGATGCCGAAACTGCGGTGCGTGCCTGGGGGGAGGACCGGGGCGTTCCGACCGTCGTGTTGCGGGTCACGGGCATCTACGGGCCGGGGCGGCTTCCGCTCCAGCAGTTGTCAAGCGGCCAGCCGGTACTTCAGGAGAGCGATGCATCCTTTACCAACCGTATTCATTCGGAGGATCTGGCCCGGATTTGCATGGCCGCAGCCGAGCGGGGTGAGAACGGCGATATCTTCAATGTGAGCGACGGCAATCCCGGCACCATGACGGAGTACTTCACCGCCTGCGCCGATGCCCTGGGCTATCCCCGTCCCCGCCAGGTGACCATGGAGGAGGCAAAAAAGGTCATGACTCCTCTCATGCTTTCATATGTCACCGAGTCGCGGCGTATGGGCAATGCAAAGATGCTCCGGAAACTGGGGATTAAATTGCTCTATCCGACCTTGCCGGAAGGTTTGAAAGCAAGCGTTGACCGTTAACGGGGGTTGGAGTGGGGGAGGGGCGGACACCTACTGGAGATAAGACCGCTTTGCCATCACCTGGCATATGAGGAGTAACTGCCGGCATTGGGGCGAGTCATTATGCTTCTGGATGACCTTCCGGACCGACAGCAGGTCGCGGATTACGGCTTCGCCGTTTCTGACAAGCTGTCGTGCCCGTTTATCCTGCCGCACGTAGGGTGCAAGGAGTTCCAGCGCGTTGGAGATTTTCCGCCCGGCAATGACCTGGTCTTTGAAACTTTTGAATTTACCCGTTTCCAGTTGATCGCGGGCAGCATCAATCTCATTTTCAAAATAGCCGAGTATGCGGTTGTATATGGTGTCAATCGCCATGATTCCCTGCCGGAAAAATCGGGATGCCTTGCCTGGATGAAATGAATTGTATTATACGCTAGTTAGATATTCTCTTCGGCAGCCTGCTGTTTTTCTTTAGGGTAAAAATCGCTTATTATATTGACTCTGCGACACTTTCCTGAGGTTGCACGATGAAAGATTTTTAGATTTCAGGTTGACATTCCGGCAGGTTGAAGGCTATTAATATGCGCTAATTCGCCCGTCTGGATCGGTAATTTTGTTGGATGAGGGGTTCGGAATCTCTCAGAAAGGGACTAAAATCCGATGAAACAGGGACTGTATAGATTCGGTAAGTTACTGCTTGGAGCTGCTTTATTGGGGGTGATCTCGGCTGGTGCTGGCGTCGCGACAGCTGCGGATCAGGCGGCAGTCAAGGCTGAGATGGGAAAAAGGTCGAGTACGCCGGTGGCGACAGTCCAGATTCAGAAGCAGCCGGAGATGTTCGCATCTGATCCGCCTCCACTCACGGCAACCCAGTGTGGACAGTGCCACCCCTCCGTTTTTCAGGACATCAAAAAGGAAGGCGGGCGCCATACCTTCACCTGTCAGGGGTGTCACAAGAGTTTCCATAGCTACAGCCCCCGGAAGAACAACTGGGACGAGATCATGCCCAAGTGTTCCGATTGCCACACTCCGGCAACTGTTGCCCATGCGCAGATATTCGACCAGTGCGCCGAATGCCATACAAATCCCCATGCAATCAAGAACATGCCCATGAGCCAGAAGCTCCTGGCATCCTGCGCTACCTGCCACGTCGGGCCGCCGGCGGAACTGAAGCAGTTCCCCAGCAAGCATACAAACGTCTCCTGCGGCGACTGTCACACGCGCCACGGCTTCATACCGTCCTGCAACATGTGCCACAAGCCCCACTACGAGGGACAGGAGTTCAAGACCTGCGCCAGCGAGTGCCATCCCGTTCACAAGCCGAAGGAGATCACCTACAAGAAGGACGTTGGCGCCCGTACCTGCGGAGCCTGCCATGCCGAGATATACGCCACCTGGACCAAGACCCCCAGCCGGCACGCCAAGGTCAATTGCGCCGAATGCCACACCAGGCACGGCCTTATCCCCCAGTGTACCGACTGCCACGGGTTGCCCCACAGCAAGCCGCTCCACGAGCGGTTCCCGAAGTGTCTGACCTGCCACCAGGATGCGCACAACCCACCAGTGCGGCAGCGCTGACGGCAAACCTCGCGGGGGCCTTCTTCGGAGAAGGGGGACCCCGCAGCTGCTTTATCCAGATGTCATGGTTTTCTTTCAGGGAGGATGCGTGAAGCTTCAGCTAGGCTTTACCTTAGGGGTTTCGATACTGGCCGCGGCGCAGCTTACGGCACCGGCGGCGGTTGTTGCTGCCGATCTCGGCATCACCTCCGACACCATTGTTCGCCTCTACGAGCGGGACGACAGCGGTGGGCGGCAACGCTCCCTTCTGCCTGTTTACGAGTTTCTCCGGCTTGATTACACCGCTCCGAAAGCTCCGGGCCTGTCGCTTCATGCGTACGGGTGGGGACGGGCGAACCTGAGGGATGACTTCGGCAATGCAGATGATACGGTCGACGGAGAACTCATCTACGCATACCTTGACTACCTGGATCCGAAGAACCGTGACTACCAGGTCCGCGCCGGGCGTCAGTACATCTTCGAGGGATTGATGCGGGAGGCGATCGACGGCCTCTACGTGAAGACCGATATGATGCCGACGGTGACTGCTTCGGCCTACGCCGGTTTACCAGTCAACCTGGAGGATGAAAAGGGGAGGGGGGGCGACTGGATCTACGGCGCCCGTGTCGCACAGGGGATTCCCGGCCGCTACGACGTGGCACTGGCCTACAAACAGACGCTGAATCACGGCTCCACCGATGAACAGCTTGTCGGGGCCGATGCCACATTGCTCCTTCCCGCCGACATGACCCTTTTGGGGCATACAACCTACAATCTCGTCACTGGCGGATGGGGAGAGCATTCCTACGAGCTGAGGCTTCCATTCAAGGCCTTTGAGCTTCGCCCATTCTATCAGCGCTACCGGTACGAGGATTTCCTCAACCGGCGGTCCGGCGGCTCCGCACCCTTCCGTTACATGTCCCAGCTTGGGGAAAAGGTGGATATCGCGGGTACCGAGGCCTTCTGGTACCCGGCGGAAAACGTCGAATGCGGAGCCCGCTACAAGCATTACGAGTATGACAGCCGCTACGGTTCCGCCAATATGTACACGGTGCTGGCTGCCATCAGGCGCAAGATATTTTCCGAGGTGGGGGGGGAATTCGGCCGGGTTGACGGGGACATGGCCCAGAACCGGTACTATCTGGGCAGGGCCTACGCCTATTGGGATGTGGCCCCGGTCTTCGTTACGGCTGATGTGGTTTATGTGAACTATGACGAGGGAGATGTCTGGAGCATGTACGGCGAAGACAGTGCTTTCTTCGCTTCGTTCGGCGTTGGAAGGAAGTTCCTCGATAAATCACTCAACGTGAAGCTTTCTCTGGACTACAGCCAGGATCCCTATTTCGACAAGGATTACCGCGGCACTCTCGCCGCTTCCTACGCCTTTGGCAAGTGACGGCTGAGGACGGAGCAACCTAATATGAAAAAAAGCGTAATTTTGATATTTCTCGCGGCTGGGCTGCTGGTCGCTTTCCTCGCGGCGTGCGTCTCGACCCCCGCCTACCGCCTGCCGGCCAAGCATCCGCAAATTTACGAACTGGGCGAACGCCGGGAGTTCTGCACCAAGTGCCACGGCTATAAAAAAACGCCGGTGGACTTCGAGCGCTACAACCATACGCCGCTCTTCACCGAATCCCATCGCCTTGTGGCCTACCAGGACCAGCGGATCTGTGCCCTCTGCCACGAACAGAGCTTCTGCAACGACTGCCATGTGACCCACACGGAACTGAGACCGTCGATCAAGAACCAGACGGAAAACTACCGGCGGATGCAGCACCGGGGGGAATATCTCTCCCGTCACCGGATCGACGGCCGCCTCGATCCGACTTCATGCTACCGCTGCCACGGCAATCCCCAATCGTCGCAGACATGCCGGCCGTGCCATGGGTAGCGGAATGAGACGACTGCGCGGAGACAGTATGCGAATTTCCTTGCTTACCATGGTGGCGGTTGCGGTGATGCTGCTTGGCGGGTGCGGCGGCATGAACTCCTCGAATTCCGATGCGCCTAAGGCGGATGAAGCCCATGAGCCGTCATGGGTTACGTACCACCGGAATGCTTTGATTGATACTTCTGCGCCGTTTGACCAGTACTCTACTGGTCGTGCTCTTATAAACAGTCACATTATGAATGAATGTGATGTTTGCCATGCCAGGGGTGTGAGAGACCTGCATAACGCACCGGAATGCCTCAATTGTCACATCCTTGACCCTGTTACCTATCCATTCCAGTGTTACTCTTGCCACGGTGGAAGTCCTGTTGTCACATTTGATAAATGGTTCGCCCGCTTTTCCTCGGCAAGGCGGGGAACACCCATTAGCCAAGAATTCAGAGACAATGTCAGCAGCGGGAATTACCATAAGCGCGACGTCTCGCCTGCAACAAACCACGATGTGCTTCATTTGCAAAGTGTCGATCAGCAAGTCTGCAGGCGCTGTCACGATGACCCGACAGGCCAAGAGCGAAGCCTGGCGGACAGGCACCATGCTCTTATGAACAGCAATGAACCGTGGGTAGCCACCGACGGATGTTTTTACTGTCATAGCTTTTCGTTTATCATTGGCCCCGGTGGGATACCTGAATTTGATTTCACCCCGGATCGAAATTGTGCCATTTGCCATAATTGACATTCTCCTGACCTGTGGGGCAAGGCACGAGAAATGCAGAAAATCCGAAGAAGGGGGGGAGCCGTAATGATGCTGGATAAATCTGTACAAAATACCATTAATGGTTTCGAAGGCTCCATCGCCGGTCTTCCGCTCAGCGACGTAATCCAGTTGAAGGGGCACAACCGCTTCACCGGCGCCATTTCGGTGGAGTTCCGTAAACGGAAGGGGATGATTTTCTTCCGTGACGGCGACATCATTCATGCAGAGCAGGACGGGGCATCCGGCGAGGATGCGCTTTACGAGATTCTTCGCTGGCCCGGCGGACGTTTCGCCATTCAGCCGAAGGTGACGACTACCGTCCGCTCCATCCAGCAGTGTGTCAGCTATCTCCTTATCGAAGCCCACCGCATCATGGATGAGGAAAACGCCGGGATGCGGCCCAAGGTGGCGGCCGATGGGGGCGAGCATCGCAAGATGAGCGTTATCGCGGAACGGTTGCTCCAAATCGCCGGGGTTGAGTACGCGGTGCTCCTAAAGAAGGACGGCACTCCGGTCGAGGACGAGAGCGCCGATGCAAAAGCCCTTGCCGCCAAAGGGTGCTGCCTGTCGGGTCTCGGCAACAGGCTTGGGGACATCTTCGGCCTCGGAGGGGTGAAATCCGCGGCAGTATATGCTAAAGGAGAACAGCAGCTTCTCTTTGATGCGAAGAACCACTATATTTCCATTTCCGTCGAGCAGGAAAGCTCCCTCACCCAGGTTGAGTCGGATATCCGTGCTTCCTTCGGAAGCAGGAAATAGTGGACTGGTAGAGGATAGACGATTCACATGGACGCAATTCTCCAAAAACTCAATGCTGTTCCCGGTGTGGTCGGAAGCCTCGTCTGCGGTCACGGGGGCGTTCCCGTGGCCTGCGTGTTTCCTCCCCTGTTCGATACTGCAATCATCGAGGGGGTCTGTTCCGCCGTTGCAGACCCCGCCGAGGGGGCCATGAATGCTGCCGGTTCCCCCGAGCTCATTGATTTTCGCTATGGGGATGGTCGAATCGTCGTGAAGCCCATGCATGATGCCTTTGTGCTGCTGCTCTGCACCAAGAAGGTGAACCTCGGGGAGTTGACCATTTCCCTGAACGTGGCAAAAGCAAAGCTTGAGTCATGCATGGCGGCCCCCCCGGCGCCCCCGTCGAAGGGCGTTGCCGGAGCCTCTAACCTGTTGGAGTTGCCGGTGTGCCATCTTGCTGACAGGACAAAGGGGAGCTCCTTCGAGCAGTTCGGTATGGCGGCACTGACACCGGCTACCGTTACGCAGATTGCTTCTTTTTATAAGAGTGAACCCTTCAAAAAGCTGAAACTCACCAACAGAGTTAATGGAGTAGCCGGAGTTTTTCCTGTCATGGTAGTCAATGAAAGTGACTCATTCTACGACGGGAAGATAATTCTCTGCTCCGCCATCGAGAAAAAGCTTGAGACGGTGCAGGGTGATGGCCTGCTTGTCGAAATTGCGTAACGCACTCCGTCAATAATATTCCCGCCAGTTTGCTATCCTCGTTAAACCCCCGGCATGCCTCAAAAAACTAAGGTTGCCTTAGTGGGAAAATCGGGTAGAGTGTACTCGGTGGCATTTCCACCATGGTATTTTATCCCTCCTGCAGTTCTCCATAGACAAAACGGTGCAAAACTAACGTCTCAGAGGTCTGTCATGTTTGCTTATGATCAATCGCTGTCTATTGTTGAAGCCGATGAGGCCGACGTTGTCGCGATCCATCGTTCAACGGAGTCTTTGACAGTATCCCCGGAAGGTCTTTCTCCACGTCCGTGCAATGCTTATGTCTGCGTCATCCAGCGAAAGGGTGTGATTCGGGTTTATGTTGTTCTCGAGCATTCGGACCGGAAGGGGAGATGGGTATTTACTGCGCCGGAGAGCGCCGGGGAGGGGGATGCTTATCTCCCGCTGCTCAAGGAAGGGCTTGCGTTTGCAAACTCCCTCGGGTTCACCCTGCATGAGGTCAATCTCAGCTACGGCAAAGCGATGCGCGAGGTTGTCATCCGTGATATTCCGGTAATTCGCCGTCCATCCGCGGTTGAGCCGGTGAGCGCTGACGCATCGAAGGGGACTGTGCCGCCGGGTGCGCCCGCTTCTTCCCTGGGAGACGGGAAGAAGGAAGTTCCTCCGGAGGAGAAGAAGGGGGCGGCTCCTCCGGTTGAGAAAGCGCGTGAGGTGAAGCCATCTCCCCGGGACGAGAATGAGGCTAAGGTTGTTGCCGAGCGCCTTGCCGCCGAAAAGGCGGAAGCGGAACGGGAATCTCGGGAGAGGCTTGCTGCGCTCAAGGCAAATATTGACCTCCTGGTCTCGGAACGGAAGGCGCAAGACGCCGCCTTTTCGACCCAGGAGGAGGAGCTGCATGGCGAAATTGCCCGATTGACCAAGGAAAAGGAAAAGGCCGAGCGTGAACATGAAAAGTCGACTGCCCCCCTGAAGGGGACGGTCGACCGCCTCAAGGGAGAGCTGGAGTCGCTGGGTAAGGGGGCATCGGCGGCGGTTGCATCTCTCCGGGACGAAATCTCGTGGCTTAAGGCCGAGAAGGACAAAGCCGGGGAGGAAACTGCACGGGAGGAAGAGCGGCTTCGTGCCGAGGTGGCACAACTGACTTCCTCGCGGGATAAAGAGGAGCGCGCTGCCGCCAAGCGGATCGAATCCCTCAAGGCGCAGCTTTCATCACTTGCTGAAGAACAGGCAAAGTCTGAGGAGCAGAGGGCGGCCAAGGTCAAGGAACTTGAGACCGAGGTGGAGCGGCTCACCGCCGAGGTGTCGTCGTCCGGGAAACGGGCCGCCAAGGACATCGCCACGTTGGAGTCTTTGCTGGAAAAGCAGAAGGCAAAAAAGGAAGAAGCCCGCAAGTCGGCTGTTGAACGGCTAGTTGCCCTGGCCGCCGAGGTTGAGGTGCTGGAGGCTGAGCGGGAGGCCGTCGAACAGATCCTCTCCCGGAGAGGCGGCGGAGAGATGGCCGAAACACTGGCGCGGGCCGAGGCTGAGGTGATGGCTCTCCGGCGCGAAGTGGAGAGGCTTGCGGCGGAAAAGGCCCTTGCCGAGCAGTCTGCCGCTGCCCGTCTTTCGTCCGTTCAGGCGGAAGTTGTCCGTCTCGCTTCTCCGGCAGAACCCACTGCTCCGTCGCGCCATGGGCGCGTGCAAAGTGTCAGGGAGGAACCTGCACCAGTCAAAGAGGAGCCGGTCAAAGAAAAACCTGTCAAACCGAGGCCTCCTGAGCCTGTACCTGTTGCTGCCGCAGCGCCTCCGGCTGTTGCCGTCGCAGGTGATTGGGACGATGATGTTGCCTCTGCCGTGGAGGAGGCTCTTAAGGAGGGCGAAACCGACCCCTTCAGTTTTATGGGAGGGGGAGAGGATTTTGTTTCCTTCGGTGCCCCCGGCGGAGAGGGGAATTCCGGTGCGGGCGTGGAGTTCAATCTCGACAAGGCGCTGGATATGATCGAGTGCGGCAATCCGTCGGAAGTCATCGATGTCTACAGTTCTCTCAACGTAGTGAATATTACCCCGGCGGGGCGCCCTCCCCAGCCCTGCGGCGCCTATATCATCGCCCTCAAGCGTGGGGAGCGCTTCCGGGTCCACGTGGCATGGAGCCTGACGGTGGACAATTCAACGCTTGTCTACTCTCCCGAAAAACAGCCGGCGGACGCGGCGGAGTGCTCCCGGGTGGTGGGGGATGCTCTGGGTTTTGTGGAAACCGTCGGTTTCATGATGGATTCGGTCAAGCTCAATGCCGATCCGGACAAGCGGGGGCGGGCTCTGGCAAAGATTCCGGTCCTTCGCATCAAGGGGTAGAGCGATAAATACCTAAAATCAAACCCCCCTTGTCAGGGGGGAAGCCTTGAAGCCTGGAGGTGTGGAGGGTTTTTCTGTTTACACAATCTTCCCGGTTCGTTAGAGTTGCCGGATTGATTTCGTTACCTATCCATGCAAGGAGGAAAGTCGTATGAAAGCAGTTCTGCTTAACGGATTCGGCGGTCTTGATGTGCTCACGGTGGGGGAGGTTGAGAAGCCGAAGCCGGCGGAGGGGCAGGTTCTAGTGAAGGTGGTGGCTACTTCCATCAACCGGCCGGATCTTGTGCAGCGTGAAGGAAAATATCCGCCTCCGCCGGGGGATTCGGAGATTCTGGGGCTTGAGGTCTCCGGCACCATCGAGGAGCTGGGGCCCGGCGTGACCGGCTGGCAGGTGGGCGAGAGGGTCATGACCCTGGTGGGTGGCGGCGCCTATGCCGAGTATGCCGTTGCCTATGCCAGCCACCTGATGCGGATTCCCGAGACCATGAGCTTCGAAGAGGCGGCCTGCGTCTGCGAATCGAGCATCACGGCGTTCCTCAACATATTCATGGTCGGCGGACTCAAGGACAACAATACCGTGATCATCCACGGCGGCGGCGGCGGGGTCAATACGGCCGGCCTCCAGCTCTGCAAGGCCCTTGTACCCTACACGAAGATCATCGTCACTTCCCATCCGAGCAAGATGGAGCGGGTGAAGGAACTGGGGGCCGACCTCGTCATCGACTTCACCCAGACCCCCGATTTTTCCGAGACGGTTAAGGAGTTCACCAACAAGAAGGGTGCCGATGTGATCCTCGACCATGTGGGGGCCAAGTACCTGGCGCCCAACATGAATTCACTGGCTTACGCCGGGCGTCTGGTCATCATCGGGGTCATCAGCGGCATCAAGGCCGAGCTTAACCTGGCTCTCATGATGGTGAAGCGCCAGCAGATCATCGGCTCCGTGCTCCGGTCGCGGCCGGTTAAGGACAAGGGCGATATCGTTGCCGAGTTCACCAGGACGGCGCTGCCGAAATTCGCCGACCGGACCATCGTTCCGATCATCGAGAAGGTGTTCACCATCGACCAGGTGGTGGAAGCCCACCGGATGATGGAAGAGGATAAACACTTCGGGAAGATCGTACTGAAGATTTCCTAGCAGACAAGAGGAGGGGTGCCGGCGACGGTGCCCCTTCTGCTTAGGATGAGGAGGCAGCCATGACGGCACCGCAGTCAGTCAGGGACCTGGACCTTAAGCACCTCGCCAGCCGCACCTTTCATCCGTCTCCCGTGGCCTGGGAGGACCAGGTGCTCTACTTTCTCCTCCTGGACCGCTTTTCCGACGGCAAGGAAACCGACTGCCGCGACAACCGGGGACGGCGGGTGACGAAGGGGGGAACGCCCCGCTTCCGCCCCGGCGATGAGGGAAACGCCATCGGCACCGAGCCCGAAGCGTCCGCCTGGCGGGAGGCTGGAAACCGCTGGTGTGGCGGCACCCTCAAGGGGCTCACGGGGAAGATGGGGTATCTCCGGCGGCTCGGGGTGACCGCCGTCTGGGTGAGCCCCCTCTTCAAGCAGTGCTCCTTCGTTCCCACCTACCATGGCTACGGTATCCAGAATTTCCTCGATGTGGACCCTCACTTCGGCACTGCCGACGATTTGCAGGAGCTGGTCCGCGTTGCCCACGCCAATGATATCTACGTCATCCTCGACATCATCCTGAATCACGCCGGCAACGTCTTTGCCTATGACCGGGGATACACCCCCTATGACGGCGCGACGGTCTATCCGGTGGAGGGGTTCCGCGCCGCCGACGGAACGCCGAACCTTCCCTTCGGCCCCATCGACACCGAGGCCGGCCCCTGGCCCGACGGCGCCCTCTGGCCCCGGGAGCTGCAACGCTTCGACGCCTTTACCCGCATGGGGTACATCCGGGACTGGGACCGCTATCACGAATACCTGGAGGGGGATTTCTTCGATCTGAAGGATATCCATCTGGGGGATGGGGAGGCCGATTCCTTCCGCCCCTCGCCGGCGCTCCTGGCGCTCTGCGATGTCTATAAGTACTGGATTGCCCTTGCCGACGTGGACGGCTACCGCATTGACACGGTGAAGCATATGGGGGCCGGGGCTACCCGCTTCTTCGCCTCGGTTATCCACGAGTTCGCCCAGGCAATCGGCAAGGAGAACTTCTATCTGATAGGTGAGATTACCGGCGGCCGGACCAATGCCTTCGAAACCCTTGAGACCACCGGACTCAACGCAGCCCTCGGGGTGGACGATATTCCGCTACGGCTCGAGGATCTGGTGAAGGGGAAGACGAATCCCATCGATTACTTCGATCTCTTCAGAAACTCGCTCCTGGTACGCAAGGAGTCCCATGTATGGTTCCGCGACAAGGTTGTGACGGTCATCGACGACCATGACCAGGTCTGCCGCGGTGCCAAGAAAGAACGATTCTGTGCCGGTGCCCCCGTGTGGCGCAAACTCGTCCTCAACGCCCTTGCCCTTAACGCCACAACCCTCGGCATCCCCTGCATTTACTACGGCACGGAACAGTCATTCGACGGCGAAGGAGGTGATGACCGCTATCTCCGCGAGTGCATGTTCGGCGGCTCCTTCGGGGCGTTCCGTACTCGGGGAGTCCACTTCTTTGACGAGGAGAATCCGGTCTACCGGGAATTTTCGAAGATCCTCGCCCTGCGCAGGAAGAAACCGCCTCTGCGCCGGGGACGCCAATATCTGCGCGAGATCTCTGGGGACGGGGTCAACTTCGGCCTCCCCTACGTAATTGGGGGGGAAATCCGCTCGGTGGTCCCCTGGTCGCGCATCTTCGATACCGAGGAGATGGTGCTTGCCATCAATACCGATGTTGACGCTCCGCGCACCGCCTGGGTTCTCGTTGACGGGAGCCTCCACCGGGAAGGGGATCGCTTCAGCTGCCTGTATTCAACCGATTCGACCCGGATTCGGGGAAAGACCATTGCCCGGCGGGTTAATGACGTCATTCTGGCGATTCAGGTAACAGTGCCGGCCGCCGGGTTCGTGATGTTCGAACGGTGCTGACTCACTACTGGGTCTGCCCCCGGAATTATGGCCCATGGTTTGCTGTTTGAGTTGGTTGGGGCGTTCAAAGCCCGATTTTACCTGGGGAGAAGCGCATGTGGACCGATGATTTGACAGTGGGCATCGATGAAATTGACAGTCAGCACAAATCGCTTTTCCTGCAACTGGAGAAGCTTCTGGATGCATGTGTTGCCGGCGGGGAACGGGAAGAGGTGCTGGCCATGCTTGACTTTCTTGATGATTATGTGGTGACCCATTTTGCCACTGAGGAGGGGCTTCAGCGGGAGCATTGCTATCCGGACTTTGAAAAACACCGACGGGAGCACGAAGGTTTCCTGCACCGAATCAACCTGTTGAAGGAAGAAATAGCCACCTCCGCACCGTCCCGGGACTTTGTCCTCAGGGTAAACCAGGCACTCATAGATTGGCTCAGATCACATATTCTTACCGTAGACAAGGCAGCGAGCGAATTTCTTCTCAAGAAAATGGGCCGTAACCCGATATAGTTAACCAGGGGAGGCGATGGCCTCCCAGTTATCAGACCGAACGGTGGGGGAAGGTATGCCAGAATTTTCAGATGTACCGCGGGATATGGATGTGTTGGATTCTATACTGTCCAAAGAGACTAAGAACGGGTTCCTGGTGGATGTGCGCCTCGTGAAACGGCCGCGTCAGTACGAAGCGGCTCTCTTTCTCAATGGCAAATACAAGCATGGGCCGCCGGTGCCGCGTCCCCTTGATAACCCTTCTACGGACGCGACCCACTGGATGGGGGTGCGCCCAAGCGTCGGGTTTAACGAGGGGGAGGCCGAGACGATTATCGACGAGATCATGTCCCAGAACCGGCTTCGCCGCATAACGTTCACGGATCGTTGGGGCAAGGAATACGAGTACGACTGACGGTTTCGGGCTTTAGACACATAAAACGGGACTCCGGCGCATGGCGCAGCCGGGTCCCGTTTTTTGTTGCCTTCCGGCAGATTAACGCACCGTAAAGCTGGTTTCGCGCCGATCCTTTGCCGTGGCGGTCTTCACCGTTGAAATCACCTTGTAGGTCCCTTTCTTCGCGTCCTTTGGGAGAATGATGGGGATGGTGAAAGTGTAGGTGCCTCCACTGTGGGTAACCATGGCCTCGGGATTGCCGACGAGTTCGCCCTCATGGTAAATCTCGACGGATTCGGTCAACGCCACCTGTTCGCCGGTTGTCGGAGTGAGGAGCGCGTAGGTGGACTGAACCTCCACCCTTTCTCCGGGTGCGACGCTTGCGGGGATGGTGGTCACGTTTTCAAGGCGGATCATGGTTCCCGATGAGGGTTGAACATTGTATCTGGCAGAGGTTTCTTCGGCGGTTAGCTTTTTGTCGATGGTGTAGTTGCCGATGACCCCGCCGATGAGTGCCCCGGCCAGCCCTCCGAGCACCGCCCCCTTGGTCCGCGATCCTTCTCCTGCCAGAATTGCGCCTGCGAGGGCACCGGCGGCGCCGCCGTACCCCGCCCCTTTCGCCGCGCCTTCATGTTCCTTCGGCACGGTGATGCATCCGGCAATTCCAACCAGCGTGAATGCTGCCAACGTCAATAGTGTAATCAACTTTATTCCCATGGTGTCCTCCCTGGCTCCGGCAAGGCCGTGACAAAACTAATAATTCCCGACGGACATAAGTATAGCGTGAAGGGGGACTAGTGCAAGGGGGGGGGGATCGACGGAGTGAGCGGCGGTATCAGGAGCAGACGCGGTTGCGCCCGCTCCCCTTTGCCCGGTAAAGCGCCTGGTCGGCTGCCTTGATGACGTCGGATGGGTGCCGGCGGTCGCCGTTGTTTTCGGATACGCCGATACTGACGGTAACCGAAACGGTGCTGTTGCCGCGACTCGACCCGTGGCGGAGTTTTTTCCCCTCCTTTGGCGAGTTCGGGCGATCGGAGCTGCGCAGGCGCATTTGGTAGTCCGCTATGGTCCGGCGCAGTTCTTCCAGGCTTTCGATAATCTCGTCACGACCCTTGCGTGGGAAGAGGATGGCAAATTCTTCGCCGCCGTAGCGGTATGTTTTGCCGCCTGACCCCACACTGCGCAGCTTTGACGCCACCATCCGCAGAACCTGGTCACCTACGTCATGACCGTAGGTGTCGTTGAACCATTTAAAATGATCCACGTCGACCATGGCAACGGTGTAGCGCCGGCCGAGCCACGTGAGCTGCTCGTTGAGTGCCCGGCGTGAAGGCAGCCCCGTCAAGTCGTCCTTGAAGGCCATATTGTATGAGTCTTTGAGAACACCCAGGGTGAGTATGGCTGCTGCCGTAGTCATGAAAACCGGCGTGAGGTGGTCGGTTGCGATGCCGTTACAGGCGACCGTGAAGGCCGCCATGACCCCCAGAAGGCCGGCGTCGATGGGGGATTGGCTCTTGATGGCCCTCGCCGCAACCACAATCCCCCCGAGGGCAATGACCGGCAGTGCCGGTTGGGGAAGGATGAGCCCGGCCAGGATCTGGTTCTCCGTAAACCTGCAAGCGAGAAACTGCTGCACCGCCACATGTCCCGGCTCAACGGCCCATCCCACAAAAAGGGCCTGGAGCCCCAGAAAGGTGAAACGGAGGCGGCCGGCAACGGTGACGATCCCCCGTTCGCGCATGAGGGAGAAAATGGCGATGTTCAGCGGAACGAGAACGCAGGCCGACTGGAAGAGCACCGTGGCGGCTATTCCCGCCGGCGCTCCTCTTAAATGCCCCTGAAAGCTCCAGTAAACGGCGGACAGCACGAGAAACATGAAGAACGGTCTCCCGCGGTGGAAATAGAGCGAGAGCAGGAGTCCCATGGCAATGATCAGGTAAGGAGCGGAAGGGAGAAGTGCCAGCTTCCCCGAAGGGAGCATGGCCACCTGGGGAAAAAACCAGATTGTTGCCATGATCAGCCCTGTGGGAATGAGAAAAATAGTCAGATTTTTCATTGAAAGAGCATGCACGCTGCAAAGGCTCCTTATCGATGGCTCTTAAGCAATCGTATCGGAGAAAAATGAGAAAACTTTAGCCAATATTTTCTTGGGAAAAGAGCGTCATGGAGTCGATGTCCAGTGCCACGAGGCACCCCATGCCGGGTTTCTCCGGGTATGCGCATCCGTTGTCCAGGACTATCCGGTCGGTTGCGAGCCCCCGCAGTATTTCAGTCCGGTTCATGGGGGTGTGGCCGCCGATGACGCGACGGCCGCCTGTCAGCTCCTTGCGGACTTCCAGGGAGCGGCTCCATAGCATCGCCTCGGTATCGGCAAAGGGGTTGGGAATGTCGAAATTGAGGCTTGCGTGCACCAGTACGAAGTCCGGAAGAATGCGGTAATAGGGCATCTCGGCCAGGAACCGGCGGTACTTGAGGGGAATGTCGCAGGCGTCCTCCACGCCGAAACTGTCAAGGGTTGCGCGGCCGCCGTTCAGGATCCACATCCTGAAGAAATCGCGGTCGCTGCAACTGTTGAGAAACATCTCCTCGTGATTTCCCCTGAGAGGGAAAACCCGATATCCCTTCATGACGAGCCCCATGAGGATGTCGAGAACCTCACGGCTGCGGGGTCCCCGGTCTATGTAATCCCCCAGAAGGTACAATTCGTCGCAGCGCTTCAGGCGGATGACCTCACGGAGCAGGCGATCCAGCGTCAGGGCGCACCCATGGATATCTGGGATGACGAAGCGGCGGGAGAGGCTGTTTTTATTCACTAATATACCGGTGATAAGTAAAATTCCTTCGACACAATAAATATTTATACCATGCCGGCCCCTCTCAAGTAAACCTTGCAGTCGTCAACCTGCATTGATGGCCAGGTTGACGGTTTTGGTTTGAATGTGTTACAAAAGGTATCTGCTGAAAGGAGAAACAGTGTCGAAGAGCTTTGCCGAAGAACTGGAGATTCTGAAAGCCCGGGGGCTTCATCGGAAGATGCGCCGGATTGCCGGGAGCCAGGGGAGCAGGGTTGTCGTGGATGGGAAGGATTCGCTTCTCCTCTGCTCCAACAACTACCTTGGCCTGGCCGGCCACCCGCGCCTGGCCGAGGCGGCGATCAGCGCCGTGGAGCGCTACGGCACATCCAGCGGCGCCTCGCGGCTCGTCTCCGGCAACATGGAGCTCCACGCCCTTCTCGAAGAGCGCATCGCCCGCTTCAAGGGGACCGGGGCCGCACTGGTATTCAACTCCGGCTATGCCGCCAACAGCGGCATCATCCCGGCCCTGGCGGGGAAGGGGGACATGGTCTTCTCCGATCGGCTAAACCATGCCAGCATCGTGGACGGCTGCCTCCTGTCCCGTGCCACCATGGTCCGCTATCCACACAATGATATTGCCGCCCTGCGGCGTCTGCTGGAGCGGCACCAGACCGCCGGGCGCCGCCTCATAGTCACCGACGGTGTTTTCAGCATGGATGGAGACCTGGCCCGCCTTAGGGAACTGGTGGAACTCAAGCGGGAATTCGGCGCTCTTCTCATGGTGGACGATGCCCATGGTACCGGGGTTTTGGGCGCTACCGGCCGGGGGAGCGCCGAAGTGCAAGGGGTCCTGGAGTCGGTCGATATCCACATGGGGACTCTCGGCAAGGCCCTCGGCAGCTTCGGCGCCTACGCCGCCGCTTCTGAGGAGATAGTCGACTACCTGGCTAACCACGCCCGCAGTTTCATCTTTTCAACGTCTCTTCCCCCGGCGGTTCTGGCCGCTTCCCTTGCCGCCATCGATTTGATCGATTCTCCCGAAGGGGCAGCACTGCGGCAGCAACTGGACCGCAATACCGTATTTTTCCGCGAAGGGCTGAGTGCCGCCGGTTTCGACACCATGGGGAGCGAAACCCAGATTGTCCCTCTGTTTGTGGGGGGGGCCGAGCAGACCATGGCGTTTACGGCGCGGCTTCTGGAGGAGGGGGTCTTTGCCCAGGGGATCAGGCCCCCGACGGTGCCTGCCGGGACCTGTCGGCTCCGCTGCACCCTGATGGCGACCCACACGGAAGATGACCTTGCCGGTGCCCTCGAGCGCATGGCCAGGATCGGTCGCGAACTGGAGGTCGTCTGACCTATGCCGTTTCTGGAAACGTCCGGCAATGTCAAGCTCCATTATGAGGAGGCGGGTGAGGGGTTCCCGCTCGTTTTCATCCATGGCTGGGCCATGTCCGGAAGCGTATGGGCTTACCAGCGCCCCCTCGCGGAAAGATTCCGCGTCATCAATCTTGACCTGCGGGGGCACGGGAAATCATCCCCCGCGTCGGGGTATTCATTTGGCGATTTCGCGTCCGATGTTGCTCTCCTGTTTGACCGGTTGGGGCTCCGCCGCGCGGCCCTGGTGGGGTGGTCCATGGGTGCCCAGGTTGCACTTGAGTCAATCGCGCTGCTGGGAGATCGTGTCGCTGCGCTTGTTCTCGTCGCCGCGACTCCAAAATTCACCGCTGCCGATGGGTGGCCCCATGGCCTTCCCGCCACTGAGGCCCGAGGGCTCGGCCTGCGTCTCAAGCGTGATTACGATGGGACACTGGGCGCATTCTTCCGGCGGATGTTTGCCGAGGGCGAGCTTACCCGCGACCAGTACCAGGGCATCGTCCGGGATATCGTCGTCCCCAGGCCCCTCCCGGATCCCGCAGCGGTTCAGGCAGCGCTGGCAACCCTTGCCGAAGGGGACCACCGAGCCCTCCTGGCCGCCATCACCTCCCCGACTCTCGTTGTCCACGGCGAAAGGGATTCAATCTGTCCGCCCGGCGCCGGACGGTATATTGCCGATGCCATACCCGGTGCGCAGTTTCTCATAATGGGGGAGGGGCACGCACCGTTCCTTTCGCGGCCGGAGATGTTCAACCGTAAGCTCAGCGAATTCATTGCCGGGGTGATCGGCCGTGATTGACCGTTCCAAGGTGCAGCGATCCTTCCACCGCCAGGCATGCGAGTACGACAATCATACCGTTGTCCAGAAGAGGGTCGTGGCCCGGCTTCTCGATATCTTGTCCGAAGAGGGGGAGACCCCTTCGCGGATTCTCGACGTGGGAACGGGCACCGGGCTTCTTGCACGGCATCTGGCAGATCGCTACCCGGATGCATTCCTCTCGTGCATTGATCTGGCCCCGGGCATGGCGGTTGTGGCCCGGCAGCGCCTCGGCCGGCGGGGCCTGGTGGCCGTAGCCGATGCGGAACACCTTCCATTTGCGGGGGAAGCCTTCGATTGCGTCGTTTCCGCCTCCACCTTCCAGTGGCTCACCACCCTCGATAACGCTTTCGGGGAGGCATGGCGCGTGCTCGCGCCCGGAGGGCGCTTTGCCTTCGCCCTTTTCGGCCAAGGCACTTTCCATGAACTGAAAACTTCGTACCGTGCTGCCCTTGCTTCATCTGGCCGTGCCGGAGAGGACCGAACCCAGCGCTTTTTCCCGGTGGATGAAGTGAGTGCTGCGATGACGCGGGCCGGATTCGCGGCCTGCCGCGTCCTATGCGAGGATGAGGTCGAGCGCCATCCCGATGTGCCCACATTCCTTCGAGCCGTAAAACGGGCCGGCGCCGGCAATGCTTCGCCACTTCCTTCGCGGGGGCTTGCGGAGCGGCGGGTAATGGTGGAGATGATGCGGGTTTACGGGGAACTGTTCGGCGACGGCGACGGGATACCAGCCACATATTCAGTTATCTATGGGGCGGGAGTTAAGGTGCCCTGAAAAGGCTGTTGAAAGGTATTGACGCAAAAAAATCCCCTGCCGTGGCAGGGGATTTCTGGTTCTTGTCGAATGGGTGGAGCCGGTTAGCCGAGAACGGCGATGAGCTTCTTTGCCAGGGGATGAACCACGGTGTAATGCACTTCTACCCCATCCCTCTTTCCTTCAATTATCCCTTTGTTCTTAAGGAGTGCCAGGTGCTGGGAAACGGTTGCCTGGGGAAGGCCGAGGCATTCCCATATATGCTTAACGTTGCATTCCCTTGTGCAGAGGCCGGCTACGATCTTGAGACGGACCGGATGGCCGAGCACCTTGAAGATTTCAGCTTCATCAGAGAAGTTCCTGTTGACGTCGAAGTCCATGAGTCCAGTCCTGTGGGGCGGGGCCGTGGCGTTATCCTGTAACGTGCACCGCTCCTGTTTTTAATAATAATCCAGATATATTTATATTGTCCCAGGCCGCTCTTGTCAAGGAAAAGGTGCCCTTCAGGAAAACAGTTTGTTGCTGAAATGACAGGCTGCCAGATGTTCTGAAGCCTTCTCTTCCAGGGGGGGGCGTGTAGTGGCGCAGACCGGCTCAGCGTATGGGCAGCGGGGATGAAAGGGGCACCCCGGCGGCGGGTCGAGGGGGGTGGGCGGTTCTCCGTTCAGGATGATCCGTTTCTTTTGAGGTGTGGAGGCCACTCGTGGGACGGCCGAGAGCAGCGCCTCCGTATAGGGGTGCCGGAATCGGTTGAAAATATCCTCACGGTGGCCGGTTTCGACGATTCTCCCCAGGTACATGACCGCCACCCGGTCGCTCAGGTGCCGAATGACGGAGAGGTCGTGGGCGATGAAGAGATATGAGAGCCCAAGAGTTTTCTTCAGCTCGTCCAGGAGGTTGATTATCTGGGCCTGAATGGAGAGATCAAGGGCCGATACCGGCTCGTCGGCAACGATCAGTTTCGGGGAGACCGCCAGTGCACGGGCGATGCCGATACGCTGCCGCTGACCTCCGGAAAACTCGTGGGGGTAGCGGTTGATCTGCTCTGCCGAGAGCCCCACCATTCCCATGAGCTCCAGTACTTTCTTGCGGTGGCCTTCATTCGGTACGAGGCGGTGTATTGCAAGGGGCTCGCCGATAATCTCTCCGACCCTCATCCGCGGATTCAGCGATGAGAAAGGGTCTTGAAAGATCATCTGCACGTCTTTTCGGAAGGCCGCACGCTCATCCTTTGTCGCAGATTCCAGATCCTTGCCCCGAAAGCGTATGGTTCCGCCGTCGGGTTCAAGGAGTCCCATCAGGATTTTTCCCACGGTGGACTTGCCGCATCCCGATTCACCTGCAAGCCCGAGGGTTTCGCCGGGCCGGATCTGCAGCGTCACCCCGTCAACGGCTTTCAGCGTCTTGCGGGTGGCAAAGGGAGTCGGCCTCACCGCAAAGGACTTAGCTATATCTTCAGCTTCGATAAGGGGTGTTGTCATCGGTATTTCCAGCACCGGACGCGGTGCCCCGGCGCGATCTCCTTCAGTTGGGGCTGTTCTTGGCCGCATTCCCATTGTTTGTCGGGGCAGCGAGAGCAGAAACCGCAGCCGGGGATCTCTTCCAGAAGGCTTGGGACATGGCCGGGTATTGTCGTGAGGGGGCGGCCCGGCTCGCTTCGCTGGGGGAGGGAGGCAAGCAGCCCCTCGGTATAGGGGTGGAAGGGCGAGGAGAGGAGTTCGTGGGTCGGTCCCTCTTCCACGATCCGTCCCGCGTACATGACGAGGGTGCGATCGGCACGCTCGGCCACTACGCCCAGGTCATGGGTGATGAGCATAAGGGCCATCCGGTTCTCTTCCCGCAACCGGTCCATGAGTTCCAGTATCTGCGCCTGGATGGTAACGTCAAGGGCAGTGGTCGGTTCGTCCGCAATTATGAGCCTTGGCTTGCAGGCAAGGGCCATGGCGATCATAACCCTCTGGCGCATTCCGCCCGAAAGCTGGTGGGGGTAATCGTTGAGCCGATCGGCAGGGGAGGGGATACCCACCTGGGCCAGCAACTGTGCTGCTTCCTCAAGGGCTTCATGCCGGGAGAGGCCCCGGTGAATGATCAGCCCTTCCGCAATCTGCCTGCCGATGGGAAAAACCGGGTTCAGGGAGGTCATAGGCTCCTGGAAGATCATGGCGATCCGGTTTCCGCGGATGCGTCGCATCTCGTCTTCGCTGAGGCGGAGGAGGTCTTGCCCCTCAAAAATGATTTCGCCGGACGCGATTGTTCCCGGTGGTAGAATGAGGCGCAGAAGCGACAGCGCGGTTACACTTTTGCCGCATCCCGATTCTCCAACGACGGCGACGGTTTCCCCCTCGGCAACGGAAAAATCGATGCCGTTCACTGCATGAACGTCTCCCTCGGCAAGGCGGAAACGGGTGGTAAGTCCTCTGACGGTAAGAAGGTCCGGCACGATGGAGATTCCTGAACGGGTAATTTGTTGTGCGTCGGTGCGTTGTGGATCAGGGCGCCTTTATACCATGAGCGGAGGGAAGGGGGCAAATTGTAATGCGGATAACGGGCCGGATGGCCGGATTAAAAGGTCCGGACGCTGTAGCCGCTGATGGGGACCACTTTCCGCGACTCACGGGGAAGATTTTCCCTGTTAAAGGAAAAACCGAAGATGCCGCTCTCGATGAGTTCAACGAAGTGCGGCACAAGTTCGGGATCAAACTGACTGCCGGCATGGTCCAGCAGCTCCTTGACAGCTGCTTCAACCGGAAGAGCCTTGCGGTAAGGGCGGTCCGAGGTCATGGCATCGAAGGCATCGGCGATGGCCAGGATGCGTGATTCAGGCAGCAGCTTGTCTTTGGCGATGCGGTTGGGGTAGCCTCTGCCATCGAAGCGCTCGTGGTGCTGGCCGATGCAGATCCGCACATCCTTCAGGAAATCGATGGGTTCCAGGATTTTCATGCCGATGACAGGATGTTGCTGAAGAGCGTGAACATCTTCGGGCGAAAGCTCCCCCTCTTTGTGGAGCAGGGTGAGGTCGATGCCGATTTTGCCGATGTCGTGGAGAATGGCGGCCCGTTCTATTACCTTGAAACGGTCTGGAGCAAGGGAAAGTTTTCGGGCCAGCTCCACCGAGTACCGGGTTACCCGTTCCGAGTGGCCGCGGGTGTAGCTGTCGCTTGCCTCGATGGCTGAGACGAGCGCCTGAATCGTGTGGAGGTAGGTGGACTGCTGCTCGTCATAGAGCTGGGCGTTCTTTATGGCAATGCTTGCCTGGGCGGCGATAGTGACCAGGAGTTCCAGTTCCTCGGCATTATAGGTGGAGTTGTCGAGCTTGTTGACGACAGTGATGGTGCCGATGATTTCGTCTTTGACGAGAAGCGGCGCGCAGATCAGGTTCTTCCGTTCGTACCCGAGGGCGCTGTAACGGTCGAACTGGGGGAAATCGTTGATGTCGGGTATGAGGAGAGGGGTGCGGTTCTCGATGACCCAGGTCGAGACGCTTGAAGGCTTCATCGGTATGGTGGTGGCGGCTTCATCTGGAATTTCGTGCCCCTTGAGGGTGGTGACGTGGAGGTCCTGCCCCGACGGGTTGTAGAGGATGATGTAGCCGATCTCCGCTTTTAGCGTCTTGACTGTCGTTTCCACGATAAGATCGAAGATTTTTTCGCTTTCCATGGTGGAGTTGACGGCAAGCCCGACCTTGTAGAGGGTTGAGAGGCGGTCTACCGCTCTGCCCAGGTTGGTGTTCTTGTCTTCCAGTTCGCTTGCCAGGTCGGCTATGCGGTAGTTCGCCTCTTCGATTTCCTCGATTCTCTCCTCCATGCTGACGTTGAGGTTCTCAATCTCCCGGAGCTGATCCTCTAGCTTCTGGTTTACGAGGTGCATCTCGTGGTGGTGGGCAAGTTTCGACTGGGTCAAGGCCAACTCACGTTCGTGGCTTACGGCGGTATCCATGTAGTAGCGGAGCTTCTTTGCCATCATGTTGAAATTCTTGGCAAGGGCGCTCATCTCGGTGCTGCTGGTGAAATTGGCCTGCACGTTGAAATCGCCTTGTTCAACCCGCTGCATTAACTTGAATATCGTGTTCAGTGGGCGATTTACGTACGTGTTGAGGAAGATGAATATCGTAAGGAGGATGAGCAGAACCAATAAAATCATCGATATGGACATGAAGAGTTTGTCTTGGTCCAGATACGATTGCAGGTAATCGATGGAGAGGTCGATCTCCAGGGCTCCGAGAAGTGGGGTGTCGGCGCTGTGACAGGCGTGGCAGGCCGGCTTGTTGTAAATTGGAGCAATGCTTCTGAAAATCTTCTCGCTGTTCGGGGTTGTGATAGGAGTTATGGCAATTTGCTTGCCGTTTTTAAACATCTCGAGCTCGTCAGGGGTGACCTGAAAACCGATTTCCCTACTGATGGCGGAGTTGAGAATGAGACCTCTTTCGTCGAAAATGCGGAGGTTCCGGATTCTTTCCCTGCTCTTTAATTGGGAGAGAATATGTTGAACCTCATCGGTTCTGCCGCTCATCATCACATTCTCGATGGTGTGCTGTACCGTAGTGGCAAGAAGGACGGCATTCTGGGCCGAGACCTGCATTATCAGACGTTTCTGGTGCTGGTACTCCAGAAGGTTGACAACGAAGACGAGCACAACCACAATGAGGGTTATAGTCCCTAGTATTTTGACTTTGAGTGAATTCATTGGGTCAACTTGCCGAATGCCCTGTGCTGAGGCGGATATCCACCAGTGCTGTATTGGCCCGAGTTGGTCTTATGGCGTTACGCGTCAAAAAAATGGAAGCCTTCAGTCTTCGTTTGAGGCTTTGTTGCAGGTGGTTCGCCCGCCAATGGGTACACCTGTACAAAGCTGCGTGAACAGCGGGTTCCGCCCCCTAAACGCTTGACATTGAATTGGTCTGCACCTATGATTACCATCCGTCGCGACAAGGGTCAATGTGTATGTTTTATAAAGGTTAAGCAAATCAGTTGCCAAGATTTGTATGCTAAAAGGGATGCTTCTTCCATCTCTTTGTTTTTTTTAGCAGTGTGGCCGAAAGTTTTTAATCGGAAGGTTGTCCCGTCATAGTGAGGCATCTGTTTGCCATAGCAGCTCTTATTCTGCTGATTGCGGGAAGCGGTTTCGCTGCGCCGCTTCCATTGCAGGATAGTATCCGGGTTGCCCTCATAAAGGGTGCTGATAGCGTCAGGGTCGACGGCGACGGTCTGCTTGCGGCTGATGGAAGGGGTGAGCCGCTTCGCCTGGCCTTTCCCGCTCAAGTGAGGCGCGCAGGAGGTTATCTTTCCGTAAGCGGACAGGCCGTTGACCGGCTCACTGTTGCCTCGCCTTCTACCATGGTGGTCAACGGCAAGCGTTACCGTGGCGCCATTGAGATCATCCCCTTTGACAAGGGGATTCTGGTCGTGAACGAGCTTCCGCTTGAGGATTACCTGGTTGGCCTCATCAATTGCGAGATTTCGTCCCAGTGGCCCATCGAATCGGTGAAGGCTCAGGCTGTGGTCGCGCGAACCTACGCTTATTATCAGAAAAGGGCCCGTGCGGGGGCCTTGTATCATCTGGAGTCATCGGTCCTTGACCAGGTCTATGACGGGTGCGAGATTGAGGATAGCCGTGCGGCCCGGGGAGTGCATGAAACTGCGGGAGAGATACTTGCCTACGGCGGGCAGCCGATTCAGGCATTCTATCATTCC
Organism: Geobacter benzoatilyticus; assembly: GCF_017338855.1. Classification (NCBI taxonomy): domain Bacteria; kingdom Pseudomonadati; phylum Thermodesulfobacteriota; class Desulfuromonadia; order Geobacterales; family Geobacteraceae; genus Geobacter; species Geobacter benzoatilyticus. The sequence continues at coordinate 152,170 of NZ_CP071382.1, read as the reverse complement.
AACTGCGGCGGCCGCACAGAGGTGCCGGAGAACGTATGGGGGGTTCGCCTTCCCTATCTTTCAAGCGTGGACTGCGCATACTGCGCCGCAAACCCGGCAATCCGCTGGGAGTATTCCGTTCCTCTCAAGAAGCTTGAGATGCTCCTGAAGGGTGGGGGCGTCCAGGTTTCGGGCTTACGGGATGTAAGGGAGGGAAAGCGGAACGACAGCGGCAGGCTCGTCGATCTCTCACTTGCCTCTGCCGGAGGGACGACCGTCGTGACAGCGGTTAACTTCCGCAAGATAGTCGGTTATACCGCCATCAAGAGCACCAATTTTACGGTCAGGCTTGCGGCTGATTCTGTCCATTTCTCGGGCACCGGATATGGGCACGGGGTGGGACTTTGTCAGTGGGGCGCAAAACAACGGGCATCCGACGGCTTCTCCTACCGGGAGATTCTTGCCTACTACTATCCCGGTGCATTGCTGGGCAAGGTTCAACCGGGGCAGGGTGCCGATGCGCGTTGACGATTTCAGCTTCGACCTGCCTCCGGAGTTGATTGCCCAGGAACCGCTCGAGCGGCGTGATGCGACCCGCCTGATGACGGTCGACCGGTTGCGTGGAGAGATCGGAGAATTTCCTTTTCGAGAAATAATCCGGCTTTTCCGTCCGGGCGACCTGCTGGTTGTCAATGACACCCGCGTCATCCCGGCTAGGTTTTTCGGCGCCAAGGAGAGTGGCGGCCGCGTTGAGGTCTTTCTGGAGCGGAGGCTTCCCTCCGAAGGGGAACAGTGGCAGTGCCTGCTCCGCTCTTCCAAGCCGTCGCGGGCCGGAACCCGGATCCTGCTCCCCGGGGGGGTAACGGCGGAAGTCCTGGGACGGGGCGAAGGGGATACCTGGCGCCTTTCATTTTCGCCGGTTTCCGGATTCGATGAGTGGATGGAACTGCATGGGGCAATGCCTCTGCCTCCCTACATAAAGAGGAGTGCGGCCGACGCCGACCGTGAGCGCTACCAGACGGTTTTCGCCAGGCACCAGGGGGCTGTTGCCGCTCCGACAGCCGGTCTTCACTTTACTTCAGAACTACTGGAGGAAATCGGGGCGCAAGGGGTCGAGATCGCTCCCCTAACCCTTCATGTGGGGCTCGGCACGTTCATGCCGGTCAGGGTTGAGAATGTTGAGGAGCACCGGATGCACCGGGAGCGATTCAGTATTTCTCCCGCCACTGCTGATGCGGTCAATTCTCGGAAGAAGTCCGGGGGACGAGTGATTGCCCTCGGCACCACGGTGTGCCGCACTCTGGAGCATGCCGCCGGCGATGATGGAACCGTAACGGCAGGTGAGGGGGAAACCGGCATCTTTATTTATCCCGGTTACCGGTTCAGGGCGGTGGATGCGCTGGTCACCAATTTTCACCTCCCGCAATCGACTCTGCTCATGCTTGCCTCGGCCTTTGCCGGCAAGGAGCTTCTCTTCAGGGCCTACCAAGAGGCTGTGGCGCGGCGTTTCCGTTTTTTCAGCTACGGTGACGCAATGTTTATCTATTAAGCCGCTAGCCGTCAGCCGCTAGCCGCTGGAAACCAGGGCGGATTTTGATTCACTTCAAACTCATAAAGCAGGATGGCAGGGCTCGCCTCGGCTCTCTGACAACTTCCCGCGGCACCATCGAGACGCCGATTTTCATGCCGGTGGGTACTCAGGCCACCGTGAAGGCGATGACGCCCGAGGAACTCACGGCCATAGGCGCCCAAATCATCCTGGCCAACACATATCATCTTTACATCCGGCCCGGCCATGAACTGATCGGACGGATGGGGGGGCTGCACCGCTTCATGCACTGGGACCGGCCTATCCTGACGGATAGCGGCGGGTTTCAGGTTTTCAGCCTGAACGATTTGCGCAAGATAAGCGAGGAGGGGGTGAAGTTCCAGTCCCATCTGGACGGCTCTTACCATTTTATCACTCCCGAGTCTGCAATCGGTATTCAGGAGGCCCTGGGGAGTGATATTGCCATGTGCTTTGACGAGTGCACTCCCTATCCCGCCACCCATGACTACGCCCGCCGCTCCATGGAGATGACCACCCGCTGGGCCAGGCGCTGCAAGGATGCCAGAACTCGGGAGGACCAGGCTCTCTTCGGTATCGTCCAGGGGGGAATGTACCGGGACCTTCGCGAGCAGAGTGCAGCGGAACTCCGGGAGATCGGCTTCGACGGCTATGCCGTGGGAGGTCTTTCGGTGGGGGAGGAGAAGGAGCTCATGTACGAGGTGATGGAGTACGCCTCTCCCACGCTCCCCGAGGATAGACCCCGTTATGTGATGGGGATCGGCGCTCCCGAGGATCTGATTGAAGCCGTCTGGCATGGCTTCGACATGTTCGATTGCGTGATGCCTACGCGGAATGCCCGCAACGGGATGCTTTTCACCTCCTTCGGGCGGGTTAACATCAAGGGTGCCGCATATGCCGAGGACACCGGCCCCCTCGATCCGGAGTGCGACTGCTACGTCTGCCGCAATTACAGCCGAGCCTATTTGCGGCACCTGTACCGCTCGGGGGAAATTCTTTCCTCCCGGCTGAATACGTATCATAATCTGCATTACTATCTTTCCCTCATGGCACAGGTGCGGGCCGCCATAGCCGAGGGGAGGTATGCCGAGTTCCGGCGTGAGTTCTACGCAAAGAGAGAGTTGAAGGGGCAATCGTAGCGATTGCTCCATAATAAAACAGGGGAAACCATCGGTTTTGCCCCAGTTATAAATCGTTCGGAGGTTATACAATGTTCGGAGTCGCTTTTGCCATGGCCGCACAACCTGGAGGAGCCCAGCCCGGTGGCGCCATGGGCGCATTTCAGGCAATCCTGCCCCTCGTTTTCATGTTTGCCATCTTCTATTTTCTGCTGATCCGTCCCCAGCAGAAGAAGGCCAAGGAGCACCGCGCCCTGCTCGACTCCCTGAAGAAGGGAGATCAGGTGGTTACCGCCGGCGGCATCCATGGGAAGGTCAGCGCCATAGACGGTGACGTCATCCTCCTTGAGATTTCCACTGGAGTCACGATCAAAATCTCCAAAGGCTATATCGCAAACCTGAAGAAGGACTAGGCCCTTTCGGGTCTGAAAGGAGTTTCGCGCATGCCAAAGGGGCTTACCTGGCGTTTTGGCCTAATACTGTTGTTCATTTTTCTGTCGTGCCTCTATCTGACCCCGACTTTCGTATCACCGCTTCCTTCATGGTGGACTGGGCTTCTCCCCAAGGACAGGATCAATCTCGGTCTTGACCTACAGGGGGGAACTCACCTGGTGATGGAGGTGGAGATACAGAAGGCGGTGGAGGGAGCGCTTGACCTCATCGCGAGCGATCTTGAGGACAGCCTTTCCTCCAAGACTATCCGTTTCAAGAAGATCGGGCGGATTTCGTCCGACCGGATCCAGCTCACCTTCTACGACCGGGGTACCGCCGATACCGTCCAGAAGATGGTCAAGGAAAAATATCCGACCCTTGAGCTTGTCCCCCCCTATGACGAGGGTGGATTTGTGAGCATGCAGCTGCGAATGGGGGAGAAGGAAGCCCAGGAGCGCAAGGATCGCGCCGTGGCCCAGGCCCTGGAGACGATTCGAAACCGGATTGACCAGTTCGGGGTTTCAGAGCCGGTCATTGCCAGGGAAGGTCTCACCAATATCGTGGTCCAGCTCCCCGGCATCAAGGACCCCAAGCGTGCCATCGAGCTCATTGGCCGCACGGCGCGCTTGGAATTCAAGCTGGTTGAGGAGGGGATCGACCCGGCAACGGCGACACCGGGCACCATTCCCGAGGATGCGGAGCTTCTCATGGAGAAGAAAACCGATCCCACGACCGGCGCCGTGACTGAAATTCCGCTCGTGGTTAAGAAAAAGGCCATGATTACCGGCGATCTTCTCACCGATGCCCAGGTGAGGATCGATTCCCAGTTCAACCAGCCCTATGTGGCAATTGACTTCAACTCAACGGGGGCCCGCCTCTTCGACCAGGTGACCGCCGCCAATGTGGGGAAGCGTTTTGCCATAGTGCTTGACAGTAACATCTATTCCGCGCCGGTTATCCGTGAGCGGATTTCCGGGGGGAGCGCCCAGATCTCCGGTTCTTTCACCGAGAAGGAAGCTGCCGACCTTGCCATTGTGCTTAGGGCAGGTTCCCTTCCCGCTCCGGTCAAGATTATCCAGAACGAGACGGTCGGCCCGTCCCTTGGCCAGGATTCCATCAACAAGGGGCTTCTCGCCGGCCTTGTGGGAATCGGTCTCGTTATTGCCTTCATGGCACTCTATTACAAACTCTTCGGCATTGTGGCCAACTTCGGCATGGTGCTTAACGTGGTTTACCTCATGGGGGCGCTGGCTGCCCTGGGAGCAACCCTTACATTGCCGGGCATTGCCGCCATCGTTCTTTTGATAGGAATGTCCGTTGACGCCAACGTCCTCATATTCGAGCGGATCAGGGAGGAGCTGCGCCTCGGGAAACCTCCCAAGGCTGCTCTGGATGCCGGTTATGATAAGGCTTTCCTTACCATCATGGACTCCCACGTGACGACTCTCATTACGGCGGCCGTTCTCTTCCAGTTCGGTACTGGTCCGGTCAAGGGTTTTGCCGTATCGCTGAGCCTGGGGGTCATTATCAACCTGTTCACCGCTCTCGTTGGCACCAAGTCGATATTCGACTTTGTCCTGTCGCGCCTGCATGTCAAGCGTCTGAGCGTCTAGGGGGAGTCCATGGAAATTATCGGAAAGACACATTTTGATTTCATGGGGAAGAAGAAGATTTCCTTCGCCATATCGATAGTAATAGCCATCCTCGGCATCATCGGCATCGTGCGGATTGCAATGGGAACCGCCAACATGGGGATTGACTTTTCCGGGGGTACCGCCATTCAGCTCAAGTTCTCCCAGCCGGTGCACATCGAACGGGCTCGGGCGGCTTTGGCGAAGCACGGCCTCAAGGATGCCAACCTTCAGGAAATTAAAGACGGCAACAAGCTCCTGGTGAAGATTGGCAAGACTTCGCTCCCCCAGGGCAATGCCGCCGAACTGATTCAGGCTGCCTTCCAGAAGGAGTTTGCCGGCAATGCCTTCGTGGTGGAGAGTTCCACCGAGATCGGACCGGCCATCGGCGATAAGCTCCGCAAGGACACCCTGATCGCCGTGGCAATATCACTGATTGCCATTGTTATTTACATTGCCTGGCGGTTCGATTTCAAATTCGGGGTGGGCGCTCTAGTGGCAACCCTCCATGACGTTCTTGCGATGTTTGCGGTTTTCTTGATATTGGACAAAGAGGTCAATCTCCTTTTCATTACCGCTGTTCTTACCATCGCGGGATATTCGCTCACCGATACGGTCGTCGTATTCGACCGCATCAGGGAGAACCTTCACAAAAACACGAAGGATTCTCTCGAGTCGATTTTCAACTTCAGCATTAATGAAGTTCTTTCCCGGACAATCATCACTGCGCTTACCACCTTTCTGGCCGCAGGGTCCCTTTACTTCTTCGGCGGAGAAGTTATCCACGACTTTGCCCTTGCCCTTGTTGTCGGTATTCTGGTTGGTATCTACTCGTCGGTATTCGTTGCAAGCCCCATTGTCGAGTTGTGGGGCCGCCGGATAAAGACCAGCAAGGCGTAAAGGCGGGAGGAGACGATAATGAGCAAGGAAACTGTACTTTATGTTGTTATTGCGCTTCTTGTCGGCATCCTCGGGACCGTTCTCGTGACGGGGGTAGCCAACAAGCAGAAGACGGCGCCGCCTGCCGCCGGAATCCCGGCCGGCGGCGGTTCCCCGGTGGATTACCAGCAGCGCATCACCGAGGCTGAGAAAATAGTTGCCGCTGACCCGAAGAATTTGCAGGCCTGGGTGCAACTGGGGAATGACTATTTCGACACCGACCAGGCAAAGAAGGCCATAGATGCCTACGGCAAGGCGCTTGAACTCGACCCCAACAACGCCAATGTGCTCACCGACCAGGGGATCATGTTCAAGCGGGTCGGGTGGTTCGACCGCGCCATCGCCAACTTCGAGAAGGCCCAGCAGCTGGACCCGAAGCATCTGCAAAGCCTCTACAATCTCGGGGTCATATACATGGCAGACCTGAAACAGCCTGCTAAGGCGGTGAAATACTGGGAACGCTACCTGGAGCTCGATCCAATGAGCCCGAATTCCCAACAGATTCGGTTAATGCTGGATGAGGCCAAGGGGATGGGGCAATCATCACCTCCCCAGGGAAATGTTTTTTCGAAGTGACACAGTGACATTGAATTCCCCGCTCCGGCGGGGTTTTTTCTTTTGGAGCTTTTGTGCGGGGGGAAGGAATGAAGCCGGTCGCCGAAAAACGGTGGATGATTCGTGAATGTGACCGGGAGACCGTATCCGGGATAACACGGGATATTCCGGTTTCACCCATAGTCGCCCGGTTGCTTGCCAATCGGGGGATAACCGACAGTGTCGCGGCAGGCCGTTTTCTCTCACCTTCGCTGACGGATGTGAGCAATCCGTTTCTGCTAAAGGGGATGGAGGAGGCAGTGTCCCGTCTCTGCGCGGCGCGGGAGCGGGGAGAAACGGTCTGCGTCTACGGCGATTACGATGTGGATGGAGTCACTTCCACGGCATTGTTGATTCATTTTTTTCGTGCGGTAGGCATTCGTTGCTTCTACCATATTCCCAACCGTTTGGAAGAGGGGTATGGCCTGTCCGATGCGGGGCTGCGAACAGTGGCCGGGCGCGCGCAGGTTGTCGTCTCCGTTGACTGCGGGATAAACGCCGTGGCAGAGGCTGAACTTTGCGCTTCTCTGGGGCTTGACCTGATTATTACCGATCACCACACCCCCGGCTCGCTTCTCCCCCGGGCCTGTGCCGTCATCAATCCCCTTCAGCCAGGATGTCCATTTCCATTCAAGTCTCTGGCCGGCGTCGGCGTAGCTTTTAACCTGATGGTGGCTCTCCGTGGCCGGCTTCGCGAGGAGGGGGCATTCGCAGGCCGGAGAGAGCCGAACCTGCGTGAATATCTCGATTTCGTGGCCCTCGGGACCATCGCCGATGTTGTCCCTTTGACCGGTGATAACCGGATTTTCGTGAAATATGGGCTTCGGGAGCTCTCAGAATCTCCCCGTGCCGGAGTGAAGGCCCTCAAGGACGTGGCTGGTGTGGCCGATGCCGTGGGATGCGGCGCCGTAGGCTTCAGGCTTGCCCCCCGGCTCAACGCTGCCGGCAGGCTGGAGGATGCGGCGAGGGGGGTAGAACTCCTTCTTGAGGAGGATCCGGCCCGTGCTGCGGCCATTGCCGCGGAACTGGACGCGAGCAATGCTGAACGCCAGGCCATTGAGGGGCAGATTCTGTCCGACGCCCTTGACCGGATTCAGAACAATTCGGCCATGAAGGGTAAAAAAAGCATTGTTCTTGCATCGGATGCGTGGCATCCGGGAGTTATCGGGATCGTTGCCTCGCGGATGGTTGATCTCTTTCATCGGCCCACGGTTCTCATTTCGCTTCAGGATGGCAATGGGCGCGGATCGGGACGCAGCATTCCGGGTTTCAACCTCTACGATGCCCTTGATGCCTGTGCCGGGGACCTCGTGAAGTTTGGCGGGCACCGCTATGCCGCGGGACTTTCCATTGACGGGGCATGCCTTGAAAGTTTCATTGCCCGCTTTGAGGAGGTTTCCGCAAGCAGATTGTCTGCCGAAGACCTTGTGCCGGTGCTGCGTGTGGACGCGGAGCTTTTGCCCGGCGAAGTGACGCCGGACCTGGCGAATGCCATAGCTTCCCTTGCACCCTTCGGTGCCGGCAATCCTGAGCCGCTGTTTGTATTGCGGGGTATGGAGATGGCACAACGGATACCGATTCGCGGCAATCATCTCAAGCTGCGTTTTGCTGTGCCCGGGGGGATGCTCGATGCTATCGGTTTTAATCTCGCCGGGAAGGTGGGCGGCCTTTCCGGTGCCGTGGATGTAGCCTTTACGCTGTGCTGGAACGAGTGGAATGGCCGGAAAAATCTACAAATGAATCTTAAGGATATTATGCAGCCGGGGACAGGTGCTGAAAAATGTTGAGGGAAGAGCGTTTCAATAGGGCTGACCGGATAATCGCGGTCGGGTTCTGGTTCAACGCGGGGCTCATGGTCATGAAGCTCCTTGCGGGCTATTTCGGGAAGTCCGACGCAGTCTTCGCCGACGGTTTGGAAAGCGCCTGCGATTTTGTGGCAATCCTGGTCACTATGATCGCGCTGAAAGTCGGCCGTCAACCGTTTGACCCGAAGCACCCCTATGGTCACGGCAAGGCGGAGAGTATCGCGGCAGTTGTCGTTTCGCTGGTCATTTTTGCAACCGGCTTCGGCATACTGATAAAAGCAATTCATACGGTTGTGGACCGCACCTATCAAACCCCCGATCTGATTGCGGTATTCGCGGCGGTGAGCACCATTGCCGTCAAGGAATGGCTCTACCGCTATTCCGTTTCACGGGGAAAGCGCCTTGAAAGCCCCGCTCTGACTGCGGTGGCGAAGGATCACCGCAAGGATGCCGTAACATCGGTAGCCACGCTGATCGGCGTTGGCGGAGCCTATCTCGGGGCAGGTGTCATGGACCCGCTGGCGGCGGGTCTTACGGCGTTTTTCATCTTTCACATCGGATACGAAACCTTGGCGGGGGCAATACACGATCTCATGGATGGAAGCCCTTCGGAGGACCTGATCCGCGCTTTGACGACTTTGGCCGAAGGGGTGGACGGCGTTGAGCACGTCCATGAAATCAGGGGGCGGCGTTCGGGCCAGTATCTGATAGTGGATCTCAAGCTCGAAATGGATCCGGATATGACGGTAAAATGCTCCCACGATATCGCTACCACGGTCAAGCGGCGTATCTTCGAACAGTTTCCCAACGTGGGGGACGTAATGATTCATATAAATCCCCATGATGAAGAACATGAGGATCTGATCCGGCTATAAATGAAGAGAGCTGCCACGGAGTACCCGTTTTTGATGGTGCTCCGAAAAGTGGTCCTGAAATTGCATGGTTACCGTCAGCGATTGCCAGATTTATAGTCAGATAGCTGTTGACATTGAAAACATGGTCATGTGACTATCCCATTCCAAGGGAATACTAATGATCACCATCCTCTTCATTTCAGATGACCCACGGGTCGCCGATCTAATTGCCAGATTTCAGCCTCAGCTCAAAGGCCGGATGAGGCTCTCGCACGATTTCGATCAGGGGCTCAAAGAGGTATTCGATAACAGGCCCTCTGCCGTGTTCATTCAGGGAGACATCTCGGGGATTTCCGGCGAAACCGTGGCGCGTCATATAAAGACCCTCCTCCGCGGGGAGGCGCCGCGTATTGTACTGATGCACTCAGTGCCCCCGGCGGTGCAGGGCGCGAAAAAGTGGTTTGATTATGCAGTTGATTTCTCGTGTTCCCAGGACGAAATTGACGAACAGTTCAAGTTGCGGTTGCTTGAGATTGCTCCCGGACATTGGCAGGAAAATGAGGGTAAGCGGCCCGGTTCACCGGAAAGCGTTGCTGATGTCAATGGGGATGATGCTTCTATCCCCGGTTTGACGCATGCTGCTGAATCCGAACCTTTTGAGTGGGAGAGCGACGGCCATTTCGAACCTTCTGCGGAAGAACCGCTGTATTCGACGGAAAATCCATGTCCTGCCGTTGAGGGATACGATGCTTCGCCGGATGATGTTCAGTCGGTTCTTGTTGGAAGGGGTATAGAGGCCGGCTCTTCGGATGTGCCGTCGCACCGTGCCCTGCCCAGCGAAGTGATGGCCACGATCATTGAAGAATCAGTAACCACCCAGTCTGCAGCAATGGAGTTGCATCCTTCGTCTCCTCCCCCGGTCATTTCTTCGCCAATTGTGCCCCCTCGTGCAGAAAAGCCAATCCCTGCTTTTTCGCCGCCGCCGGTTCCCCCTTCCAGGGAGACGGCGGCTCCCGCTGAACAGCCTGCCGCATCCCTTTCTTCCTTCAGTGCCGATGCCACTTTGGGGGGGAACGTGCGGGCCGCTGTTCCCCCGCGTACTACGACGCATGGGGGGGAGGCGGGGAGGCGTCTTTCCCTGTGGGCTGGTGCCATCGTGCTGCTCCTCATCGGCGGGGTGGCGGGGGGGATTCTGCTGTTGAAGGGAGAAGATGGCAATCGTAACCCTGCCTCCAAGCCTGCGGTCAGTCCGGCAAAACCGCTCCGCGAATCGTCAGCGCCGGCGCCTGTGGCCAAGGCTGCTTCTGCCGCTGGGCTCCCTTCATTTATTCCCGCGTCCGGAAAGGACCGTGGATTCGGTAAGACCCATCCCGGCTGGGAGCGCTACCGCGGCCACGGGGTGGAATACCGTATCTTCCGCGAAAACGGCCGGTTGAAAGCGCTTCAGGTACTTGCCCTGAACGGTAAAGCTATACCGGAATCCCATATTGCAACTATTGTCAAAAAGCTGACTGGAAGCGAGACCCGCACGGTATTATCCCAGTCGAAAAAAGGGGCATACCGGCGGGAAGTACTCAGGGTTGCAGGGAATGGAGAGCTTGTTCTATACCGCAAGGGAAGCGGCATCCGCGGAGGAGTCATAACATTTGACTGAGATCTGATGTCGGCGGTTTTCTGAATTACAAATCCGGAATTCTGCATTGACAGGTGGGGAATATTTCCCCATCCTTCATAAATATTTGATATTACTTATATCTGAAAACGGGAGATGCAATGATAGCTGCCCCTACTCGACAAGCGGTTGCCATAGCAGTTGCCGCGGTTGCCTTTTGCATTGTGCCGCCGCAGGCGCGTGCCTTGGATCCCCGCTTTGATCTCGACCCTGATGTGCTCGACAAGAGTGCTGAACCGTCCGCCGGCTACAAGCGGGGGCGACCTGTTCGCAAAATTAGAAGTTCTGCCGCCGGGATGTCTGACTATACCGTCAGGCCGGGCGATCACATTTTCAAGATTCTCATGAAAGAATATGACCTCTCCAATGCAGAGGCCGAAGCCCTTATCCCGGAAGTGAAGCGTCTCAACGGGATCTCGGACATCAGGAGGCTGCAGGTGGGGCGGTCGCTCCGCATTCCGCTGGCTCATCGACGCGAGCAATTTCCCGTTGCCGAAAAAGTGCAGCCGAAACGGCTTCATACTGCGTCCGGCCGTGCTGACGGCAGGCCTGTGCCGGCAGTTTCGGTCGCAGGCGGTGACGAAAGGCCCGTGGGCCATTCCATGCGGATGATGAGTCTCGCCTATAATCAGGAGCCGGCAAACCTTGACGCAGTTCGTCAGGCCTGGAGCGGCCTCGTTTCTTCCCAGCCGGTTGATTCTCGTCCGATTTCCATCGAGGATGCGAACTTTTCCCTGTCACTGGATCCTGAATCCTTTCCTTCGTTTCCGGCAGCCGATGGGGGGAGGGTGCTGGTGGATGCCGAAGGGAAGATTCCGCCTCTCGTGAGAGCACTCATCGAGGGGAAGGACCCGTCCGTCCGCATCGTTTCCGAGAGCCCCCGCAATCGCAAGCGTTTTATGGCTTCACTTCTTGAGAGTGCCCGTTTTTATTCGGTGGAGGACAATGTATCCCTCTCGTTCGGTGCCGATCCAAAACTGACGGTTAATGCCGATTTCAAAATTGAAAAGACTCCTGAAAGCGTCCTGAGCCATGACGTTGTACTTATGAACGTCGAGGAGTACCGGCGTGGCATGCCGTCATCCCTGGTCCAGTTTCTCCGGCGCGAGGGGTTCCAGGTGGTTGAGCCTTTCCCCGGCCGGGAGGGGGCTTCGCCGCGTGGAGGGCAGACCCTTTATCAGATTACGGCCCATGAGACACGGGGGATGGTTGACGGCCTTCTGAGGGCCCTCAATGTCCGCTACGAGGCGGACCGCAGCGTTGAGCTTTACGGGATGGCTGACGGGGGGCTCAAGCTTGATGTGCGGGCCGACCGCTACTTCGAGGATGGTCGTGACCGCTACGTTGTGAGCTATTTCGACGGCGATCCGGTTTCCTATACCCTCACGAGGCTTCTGGAGACGCGGGGGTATCGAGTCGTTGTCCTTGATCCTAAGGACGATTTCCGGAAGGTTTCGGAAAAAATCCTTTCCAGGCTGCGGCTGCCCGGAGTGTTTGCCCAGCACGACCTTTTCCAGTACCGGGACGCACCCTACGGCATCCGGATGTCGGGGGTACGCCTGCGCAGCCAGGGCGCGGGAGGCGAAACCGTGTTCCTCACCAATGTGGAGCTCGATCCGCTTTTCAGGGATATCCTCGACTACAACGGCTATTCGGTCATTTCCTACTAAAAGGAGTTCCCTGCTTCCATGTCTGCCAAAAAGGTCGGCGAGATACTTGTTGAGAACCGGTTGATTAGTGAGGATCAGCTTCGTGAGGCCCTTGAGCTCCAGAAGGTGTTCCCCGATCAGCCCGTTGGCAGACTCCTCTGCAAGCTCGGCTTCCTTTCCGAAAACGAGCTTTCCTATATCCTGGAACAGACCGGCAAGCGCCAGAAGCTGGGCGACATTCTCCTGCGCGAACGGCTCATCGACCAGGAACGGCTTGACCAGGCCCGTGCCGTTGCCAAGCGCGACGGCATTACGTTCGAACGGGCGCTGCGCAAGCTCCGTTTCGTGGAAGAGGAGCCCCTTGCCAAAGCAGTGGCGCTCCAGTACGACCTATCTTTCGTGCACATCAATACCCTTGAGATAGAAGCGGAACTGGCCCGCTATATAAATCCTTCCTTTGCCCAGAAGCAGCGGATTGTCCCAATTTCCAAGATCGGCAACACCATTACCCTGGCGATGGCCTATCCAATCAAGCTCCAGGAACTCAAGGATTTCGAGCAAAGCATCCGGGCGCGGATAATTCCGGTTATCGCCACGGAGAGTGAGATACTCACGGCGCAACAGCGGCTGTATCGCACGTCTGTCAGCACTGCGGCGTCCTTTGACGAGAGCGATCTGGAGATTGGGCCGGGAAGCATTTCGGAAATTCTGGGCGCTAATGCCGAAGACGAACCCGATATTGAGGATGAGGTCAAAAAAGTATCCGAGCGGGACAGCATCATTGTGAAGCTCGTCAACAAGATTATCTTTGATGCCCACCAGAGCCGAGCCTCGGACATTCATATCGAGCCCTATCACGGAAAGAACGACATTGTTGTCCGGATGCGCGTGGATGGCCGGTGCAAGGTCTATCAGCGCATACCATACCGGTACAAATACGCGATTCCGTCCCGCCTCAAGATCATGGCCGACCTTGACATTGCCGAGAAGCGGAAGCCCCAGGACGGCAAAATCAATTTCAAGAAGTTCGGTCCCCTTGACATGGAGCTCCGCATCGCCACCATGCCCACGGCCGGCGGACTCGAAGATGTGGTGATCCGGCTTGTCAATACCGGCGAGACATTCTCCTTCGACAAGCTTGGGCTGACTGATCGGAACATGCGCATCTTCAGCGAGGGGGTCACCAAGCCGTACGGTCTGGTTCTCGTGGTGGGGCCTACGGGGAGCGGTAAAACAACCACGCTCCATGCGGCAATTTCCCGGATAAACAGCCCTGAAGTTAAAATATGGACCGCCGAAGATCCGGTGGAAATTACCCAGAAGGGACTGCGGCAGGTGCAGATCAACCCACGGATCGGCCTCACTTTTCCGGCGGCGCTCCGTTCGTTCCTGCGGCTCGACCCCGACGTCATCATGGTGGGTGAGATGCGGGACGAGGAAACCGCTTCCATTGCCGTGGAGGCTTCCTTGACCGGGCACCTGGTCCTTTCCACGCTTCACACCAATTCCGCCCCTGAAACCGTAACGCGCCTTCTGGAGATCGGACTCGATCCATTCAGCTTTTCCGACTCCCTTATCTGTATCGTTGCCCAGCGTCTTGCCCGCCGTCTCTGTGAGGAGTGCCGCGAGATCTATCGCCCCGATAGGCAGGAACTTGCTGAGATTATCGAGGAGTACGGCGAAAAGCAATTTGCCGCCACCGGCCTTGTGGGCAACGAACTCGTTTTGGCCCGTGCCGTTGGCTGCCCTTCCTGCGGCCAGACCGGCTACCGGGGGCGTCTCGGAATCCACGAAGTGCTTGAATGCACTGACGGCATGAAAAGCCTTATCAAAAAACGGTCTGAAACCGAACTCATTCGCCGTCTCGCCATGGACGAAGGGATGACGACTCTTCGCCAGGACGGTATCCTCAAGGTGTTCCAGGGGCTTACCGATATTCAAGAGGTTCGGAAGGTCTGCCTCAAATGATGTTTGTGTAAACCAGAAAAGATTTGCATTTTTGCCCCCTTTTCGATACAGTACCCCCTCCACGGCTTGTCCGCTTACTCCCCACCGGATGGTCCCATACGCACAATGGATACCCTTAAAGAGTTGCGTCGTGATATCGATGCCATTGATGATCAGATTCTGGATCTCCTGAACCGTCGCTCCGCGCTGGCCATAAAAGTCGGCAGGATCAAGGCGGGGGAAAACCGTGATTTTCACGCTCCGAGCCGCGAACGGGAGATCTACGAGCGGCTTACGGCCAAAAACCCCGGTCCGTTCCCGAGTGAAGCGGTCCGAAGCGTTTTCCGCGAGATCATCTCCGCTTCCCTCTCCCTTGAGGCGCCGATGAAGGTTGCTTTCCTGGGCCCCAAGGCAACATTCACCCATCTTGCCTCCATGCAGCACTTCGGCCTGTCGGCGGAACTCGTCCCCCAGAAGTCGATCCCCGCTGTTTTTGAAGAAGTCGGCAAGGGACATGCCCTCTATGGCGTGGTCCCCGTTGAAAATTCCACCGAGGGGATGGTCTCCCACACCCTCGACATGTTCATGGAGAGCGAGCTCAAGATCAACGCGGAGGTGCTCCTGGAGGTCTCCCATGATCTCCTCTCCCGCACGGGCCGCCTTGAGGACGTGAAGAAGGTCTACTCCCATCCGCAGGCCATTGCCCAGTGCCGCAACTGGCTCGAAGAGAACCTGCCGGGTGTGCCGGTGGTGGATGTGGCGTCCACGGCGCTGGCCGCTCAGATCGTTGGCGAGGATTACAACGCTGCTGCCATTGCCAGCGAATTCGCCGCAACGCTCTACGATCTGAAAGTGGTGCGAAACAGGATCGAGGATCAGGTTAACAATTTCACCCGCTTCCTTGTGGTGGGGCGGAAAATGGCCGATCCCTGCGGGGATGACAAGACTTCCCTCATGTTTTCAGTAAAGGATGAGCCGGGCATTCTCCACCGGATGCTGGAACCCTTTGCCAAACGCGGAGTCAACCTTTCCAAGATCGAGTCGCGCCCCCTCAAGAAAAAGGCCTGGGAGTACATCTTTTTCCTCGACCTGTCCGGGCATGTCTCCGATCCAGTGGTGGCCGACGCGGTTCAGGAACTGAAGAATTACTGCCAGTTCGTGAAAATTCTCGGATCTTATCCCAGGGCGAAATAAACTATTGAAGACCAAGCCCTTGATCAATAGGTTGGCCATAATAGGTGTCGGTCTCATCGGCGGCTCCCTTGCCCGCATTTTGCGAGATCAGGGGGAGGTCGGCGAGATTGTCGGCATCGGACGCGGGGAAGCGAATCTGCGCAAGGCGGTGGAGCTCGGGGTCGTTGACCGGTACTCCCTTGATCCGGTAGCAGGCGTAGCCGGGGCCGATCTCGTCTTTCTGGCAACGCCCGTTTGTTCCATACCAGCCATTACCGCCGAGATTGCTCCCCATCTGGCTGCCGGTTGCGTGGTGACCGACGGGGGGAGCGTCAAGGAAGAGATTGTTTCCGCCTGCGAGCCTCTCATGCCGCCGGGAGTCCATTTCGTCGGGGGGCACCCCATCGCCGGCACCGAGCATTCAGGGGTCGAGGCGTCGTTCGCTTCACTCTATGCGGGCAAGCGCTGCATTGTAACCCCCACGTCGCGCACCTGCCCCGATGCCCTTGCCAAGGTCGTGCGGATGTGGGAGGTTGCCGGCTCCGAAGTGGTCGTAATGGGTACGGAGAAGCATGACAGGGTTGTAGCCGCCATTTCACACTTGCCCCACATGGTTGCCTATTCCCTGGTGAATGCCGTGGGAGGGTATGACCGCTTCGATGAGAACATCATCCGTTATTCCGCCGGCGGTTTTCGCGATTTTACCAGAATAGCTTCATCGGATCCGGCCATGTGGCGGGACATCGCCCTCATGAACCGGGAAGCGGTTATCGAAATGATGGACCATTTCGCCAAGTACTTCGCGAGCCTTCGGGAGCTTGTCGCAGAGGCTGACGGCCCGGCTCTCGAGCGCTTCTTCCGCGAATCGAAAGAGAGCAGAGACTCAATATTGTAGGGAAGGCAGTTCCTCAATCTCACCCAAGGGGTTATTAGTGCAGAACTATGCCGTTCGGCCGGTCAAGGGAATCCGTGGCGAGATCGCCGTTCCCGGAGACAAGTCCATATCGCACCGTTCCATAATGCTCGGCTCCATTTCCCGCGGGGAAACAACCGTGCGCGGTTTTCTGCGGGGCGAGGACAATATTGCTACCCTGAACGCCTTCCGGGCCATGGGTGTTGCCATTGACGATGACGGCGAGACTCTGCGCATTGCGGGAAAGGGGCTTCGCGGGCTCTCGGAGCCAACTGACGTCATCGATTGCGGCAATTCAGGGACCTCCATGAGGCTTCTGACCGGTCTTCTGGCTCCCCAGCGGTTCTATTCGGTTCTTTCCGGCGATCAGTACCTGCGTCGCCGCCCCATGCGGCGGGTGCTGGAGCCCCTGGTGCAGATGGGGGCGTGCCTGTACGGCCGGGAGGGTGGAGAGAAGGCGCCCCTTGCCATTATCGGCAGGGGTCTCACCGGGATCAGCTATGCTTCGCCTGTGGCAAGCGCCCAGGTCAAATCGGCACTCATGCTGGCCGGCCTCTATGCCGAAGGGGAGACGCGAATTTCCGAGCCGCACCTCTCCCGCGACCACTCGGAGCGGATGTTCCGTCACTTCGGAGCCGATATCGAAACCGGTCACGGCGGAGTTGTCGTCCGCAGCGGCAGGGAACTGGAGGGACGGGATATCGTGGTTCCCGGCGACATCTCGTCTGCCGCATTCTTCATGGTTGCGGCGCTCATCGTGCCCGGCTCCGAGCTTCTCATCCGTGGTGTGGGGGTGAACCCGACCCGGACCGGCATCATTGATATTCTGACCGCCATGGGGGGCTCCATTGAACTGCTCGACCAGCGGGAGGTTTCCGGTGAGCCGGTAGCTGACATCCTGGTCCGGTCGTCACGCCTCAAGGGGATAGAAATCGCCGGAGAGGTTGTCACCAGGGCCATCGACGAATTCCCCGTAATCTGCGTTGCTGCTGCCAATGCCGAGGGTCGTACCGTTGTTCGGGAAGCTCGGGAGCTCCGTGTGAAGGAAACCGACCGCATTGCCGCCATGGCCACGAACCTGCGGGCGGTGGGCGTTTCGGTAACGGAAACCGAAGACGGCATGGACATCGATGGCGTGGAGCGGGTCGCCGCAGGCGCAGTGGAAAGCTTCGGGGATCACCGGATCGCCATGTCAATGCTTGTTGCAGGGCTTTCGGCGGCGGGAGAGATTGCCGTCAGCGACACTGAGTGTGTCGCCACATCTTTTCCCACGTTCTTCTCCATTCTCGAGACGGTTGCGGTTCGGTGAGCATCGTGGGAAGGCAGGGCCTTATCATTGCCATCGACGGACCGTCCGGCGCCGGGAAGAGCACCATAACCAAGCGCCTTGCCGACCGGCTCGGTTATGTTCATATCGACACCGGAGCCATGTTCCGGGCTGTGGCCCTGGCGGCAAAGCGGGCAGGCGTTGACACCACCGATGACGAGTCCCTGGTGCGGCTTTGCGGCGGCATCGAGATCGACTTTCTGAGGAACAACGGTTGCTGCCGGGTAATCGTCAATGGCGAGGATGTGACGGAAGCCATCAGGACTCCGGAAATAAGCGCCCTCACTTCAGCGATTTCGGCCCGGAAGGTGGTGCGGGACTTTCTCCTGGTCCTGCAACGGCGCATGGGCAATGCGGGTGGCGTGATCCTCGAGGGCAGGGATATCGGCACAGTGGTTTTTCCCAATGCCGACGTCAAGTTCTACCTATCGGCATCGGTCGAGGAGCGTGGACGCCGCCGCTGGCTGGAGTTGAAGGCCAAAGGTGAGAATGTCACCCTGGAAGATACAATCACGGCAGTGGCGCAACGGGACAAGCAGGACTCGGGGCGGGAGCACGCTCCGCTCAGGCGTGCCGATGATGCCATAGATATCGATTCGACCGGCCTTTCCATCGATGAGGTAATCGCCCTCATGGAAGAGGTCGTCCGTACAAAGGAACAGGCCCATGGCATTGCCGGCGCCTGAGCCAAGAGCCAAAGATCTGCGAACCATGGGAGTCCTGATTATATGGAAATAATCCTGGCCAAGCGGGCCGGTTTCTGCTTCGGCGTTAAAAGAGCTACCCAGATGGCCTTCGAGTCGGCCGAAAAGGGAGGAAAGACATACTCTCTCGGCCCCATAATCCATTCGCCCCAGGTGGTAAACCGCTTGGAGGCTTTAGGTGTGAAGGTCCTCAGGGAGCTTGATGAGATTTCTGACGGGACCATCATTATCCGCTCCCATGGCGTGACGTCCGAAGAACTGGAAGAGGCGCTGCGCAAAGAGCTTGATGTGGTCGATGCCACCTGCCCCTTTGTCAAGAAGGCCCAGGAGAATGTCAAGAGCCTGTCCGAAGCCGGCTACGACGTGGTGGTAGTGGGGGATGCGGACCATCCCGAGGTCCAGGGGATAGTCTCCTATGCAAAGGGGAAGGTCTATGTGGTCGGTTCCGAGGATGAGGCGGCACGTCTCCCGCGGATGAAAAAAATCGGCATAGTCGCCCAGACCACCCAATCCTTCGAAAACCTGGAGCATGTAGTTCTCGAATGCCTTCGCAAGGGGAGCGAAATACATGTGTTCAATACCATCTGCGACGCAACCGCCGTACGGCAGCAGGAAGCGACGGCCCTTGCCCGCGATGTGGACTGCATGATCGTTATCGGCGGCTATAACAGCGCCAATACCAAACGGCTTGCCGAACTCTGCGCCGATATTCAGCCCCGGACCTATCAAATTGAAACGGCTCAGGAGATTGACCCTGCCTGGTTCTCGGAGGTCAACAGGGTGGGCGTTACTGCCGGAGCGTCTACTCCGAAGTGGCTCATTGATGAGGTGATAGATCGGGTCCGGGAAATTGACGGTGCTAAAATTAGTTGAATTTTCAGATAGATATGTGCTATTTTCGCACATCCAAATCCACAAACGAGTCAGGGAGGTCAGTTTTAATGAGTGAAGACAAGGGCATGAAGAACCGCAACAATATGACGATCAAGCGATTCGTCGATGTGGAGGAGGATGCGGAGCATGGTGGGTCTGGGGAGTTCGCCGAACTTTTCCAGGAGAGCATTAAGCAGCATCGTGTCGGTGAAGTCCTGATCGGCAAGGTGGTTCATATCAGCAACGATTTCGTACTGGTCGATATCGGCTACAAGTCGGAAGGATATATCCCCATAGACGAGTTCCATGACGAAGAGGGAAACCTTACCGTGAAGGTCGGCGACGAGGTGAAGGCTCTCTTCGAGCGGAAGGAAAACCAGAAGGGATATGCCGTTCTCTCCCGCCGCAAGGCAGAGCGTTTGGCTGCCTGGGATGTCATTGACGAGGCCGGCGGCGAAGGCGGCGTTATCGAGGGCAAGATTACCGGGAAGGTGAAAGGCGGGCTCACGGTTGATATCGGCGTGCAGGGCTTTCTGCCGGCATCACAGGTCGATCTTCGCCCCGGTGGTAATCTCGATAAATATATCGGCATAACCGACAGGTTCAAGATTCTCAAGCTCAATAAAAAGCGCGGCAACATCGTTCTTTCTCGCCGGGCACTCATGGAAGAGGAGCGCGAGTCGGTACGTTCGGAAACCCTCTCCAACCTTGCCGAAGGGCAGGTTCGCGAAGGGGTGGTCAAGAATATTACCGACTACGGGGCGTTTGTTGACATTGGCGGGGTTGACGGCCTCCTCCACGTGACCGATATGTCCTGGGGGCGCCTCGGGCATCCCTCAGAGATGCTTAAGCCGGGCGACAATTTGAGCGTCAAGGTTCTCAAGTACGACCAGGAGAAGGGGAAGATTTCCCTTGGCCTCAAGCAGGTTACGCCCGATCCCTGGATTTCGGTGGAACAGAAATACAACACGGGTGACCGTGTAAAGGGCAAGGTGGTCAGCCTGGCCGATTATGGCGCATTTATCGCCTTGGAGGATGGGGTCGAAGGTCTCGTCCATGTTTCCGAAATGTCGTGGACCCGCAGGCTGCGCCATCCCTCCGAAATACTCACCGTGGGGGATGAAGTGGAGACCGTCGTTCTCGGCGTAGATATGGCCAACCGCCGCATCTCGCTGGGCCTCAAGCAGGTTCAGGTGAATCCCTGGACGCAACTGGAGGAGAAGTATCCGGTCGGCACCAAGCTCGAGGGGCAGATCAAGAGCATTACCGACTTCGGCGTTTTCATCGGCATCGAAGATGGGATTGACGGTCTTGTCCATGTTTCCGACATCTCCTGGACCAAGCGGATCAAGCACCCCGGCGAAGTCTTTACCCGGGGGCAGACCGTTCAGGCAGTGGTGTTGAACATCGATCCCGAAAACGAGCGGCTCTCCCTTGGCATCAAGCAACTCCAGCTGGATCCCTGGAGCGAGATTCCGGTCAAGTACCGTCCCGGCACCCGTATCCGCGGCAAGGTAACTTCGGTTACCGACTTCGGCCTCTTCCTTGAGATCGAGGAAGGTATTGAAGGACTCATCCACGTGTCCGAGCTCTCCCGCGAGAAGGTGGCTTCTCCCAAAGAGTTCGCCAACGTCGGAGACGAGCTTGATGCGGTGGTGCTCAGTGTCGACGAAGCGGAAAAGAAAATAGCTCTTTCCGTAAAGTCGCTCCAGATGGCAGCAGAAAAAGCGGAAATCGAGTCCTATATGCAAACGCAGGGAGAAGCCACATCCAACCTTGGCGAACTTCTTCGTGAAGGGCTCCGGAAAAACGGTGACGGAAACGACTGATCGCGCAAGTGCTGTTAACGTGAATGAGCATGCGCCAGCCGGGTATGCGTTCCCGGCGGAACTTCCACAGGAGGGGGCAGGCACTTGTGCCTGGCTCACGGAACTATGCAGCAAGGAGTGCACGAATGACAAAAAGTGAACTGGTTGAGCATTTGGCGGAGAAGAATACCTGGCTGACCCGCAAGGACTCGGAGATGATAGTTAATCTCGTCTTCGACAGCATCAGCGATGCGCTTAAGCGGGGAGAAAAAGTCGAGATTCGCGGATTCGGCAGTTTCACGGTCCGCGAACGCGGCGCCCGTGAAGCGAGAAATCCCAAGAGCGGAGATGTGGTGAAAATCCCCGCCAAGAAGACGCCGTTCTTCAAGACCGGCAAGGAGCTTCGCGAACGGGTCAACATCAAGGAAGATTAGGTTCGCATTGCCCGGATGGTGGAATTGGTAGACACAAGGGACTTAAAATCCCTCGGCGGCAACGCTGTGCGGGTCCGAGTCCCGCTCCGGGCACCAGGAAGTTCAGAGATGTTCAGACAAAAGTAGGCGTACAGGGGCTTGGCTTTCAATGGCTGAGCCCCTTCATTTTTAGGTGAATCCATGATTGATGAACGACTGGCAAGGCTCATGCACCGTTTTGCCGCCGCAGCCGTAGCCCATGCGGCGGCCATGGATGAGATGGATCAGGATAGGGCTGGCAGGCACACTTCAATGATTCAGGGGCTTTACCGTGAAATAGCACTGACCGGCCGGGAAGGGAGAGAGGCCCTTCTTGCGCTTCTTGACAGCGACCGGAAGGAGGTTGCCGGGATGGCTGCGGTCTACTCCCTGTGCTACAGTCCCGAGCGTGCCGTTGCGGTTCTCCGCAGGCTTTCTTCCGGAGAGGATCTCTTCGGATTCAGGGCAAGCATGGCTCTTGAACGCTGGGAACGGGGTGAGTGGGACCTGGAGTGAGTGAATCAATAGTTGACGATTTTTGTAAGGTATGGTAAGCCAATAACATACGTAATCAAGTCAGACGAGTGTCCGCCGCGAAAAGGCTGGCACTCGTTCTGTTTCCACTCCCGGCAATGGGGCCATGTCCCCGGGAAGGATCGCCAATGTTTGCTCGACTCCATGAGGACATTCAATCGGTAAAGGAACGCGACCCCGCCGCCCGCAGCAGCCTCGAGGTTTTTTTCTGCTATCCAGGTCTTCATGCCATATGGTTCCATCGGTTTTCCCACTGGTTCTGGGTGCGGAATTTCTTCTTTATCGGCCGTTTCATCTCACATTTGGGGCGCTTTTGCACCGGTATCGAGATCCATCCCGGTGCCACTATCGGCCGGCGGCTTTTCATCGACCACGGCATGGGGGTCGTGATCGGTGAGACGGCAGAAATCGGCGATGATGTTACCATTTACCATGGGGTAACCCTCGGCGGCGTGAGCCTGGAGAAGAAGAAGCGGCATCCCACGGTGGCTGACAATGCGGTAATCGGTTCCGGGGCGAAGGTCCTCGGCCCCTTTACTGTAGGTGCCGGCGCCAAGATCGGCTCGAATTCCGTGGTAGTAAAGGAAGTGCCGGACAATGCGACGGTTGTCGGTATTCCGGGGCGCGTGGTCATGGCTACCGAGGAACAGAACAAGAAAGCCGACTTCGAGCACGGCAAGCTTCCGGACCCTGAAGCCAAGGCCATTTCGTGTCTCTTCGACCAGTTGCGGGAACTGGAGCGCAAGTATGCGGAGCTTGCCAATGAGCATGCGGCATTGAAACGCCAGGTGGAATCGGGCAAGTAGGAGCGTCTGGTTATGCGTCTTTCAACACGGGCACAATATGCAGTGCGGGCAATGGTGGATCTTTCGCTCCATTCGGAGGGGAACCCGGTCTCGCTCAAGGATATTGCCCTGCGGGAGGATATTCCGCTCAACTATCTTGAGCAACTCTTCAACAGGCTCCGCCGTGGTGCCATAGTGGAGAGCGTACGGGGGCCCGGAGGGGGATATCGCCTGGCCCGCAAGAGTTCCGCAATCCTCGTTGGCGAAATCGTGGCAACCGTGGAGGAGCCCCTGACGCCGGTATCGTGCATGGACAAGGGGAAAGGGCGCTGTACCCGCACCGCGGCCTGCACTACCCATAATGTCTGGGAGATGCTCGGCGAGAGGATCAGGAGTTTCCTTGATTCGATTACCCTGGAGGATCTGGTAATGGAAGCGCGAGGGCGCGGAGACGGGAAATGATGGGAACCCCCTCCGGTTTCGGGACGGCATGATGATTTATCTGGACCACAATGCAACAACGCCGGTCCACCCCGATGTGGTGGAGGCGTTGTTGCCGTTTCTACAGGAAAAGTTCGGCAATCCGTCGAGCATTCACTGGGGAGGCCGCGCCGTGAAGGGGGCGGTGGAGAATGCCCGGGAACAGGTGGCGGAACTTGTTGGATGCGAACCGGGCGAGGTGGTTTTTACCTCTTCGGGGACCGAAGCCGACAATATGGCGATAAAGGGCGTGGCCGCGGCTCTCGGGGGGCGGGGCAACCACATTGTCACTACCCAGGTGGAGCATCCGGGGGTGGCCAACCCTTGCCTTTACCTGGAAAATCTCGGGTTCGAGGTGACGCGGCTCCCGGTGGATACGGACGGCCTACTCGATGTGGAGCGGCTGGAAGCGGCCATCACGGACAGGACCATCCTTATCTCGGCCATGGCCGCCAACAACGAAACCGGTGTGCTCATGCCGGTAAGGGAGATAGGGGAGATTGCTCTGCGCCGCCGCGTTTACTTCCATTGCGACGGTGTGCAGGCAGCCGGCAAGATCCCCCTTTCCGTGAGGGATGGCGGCATCTCCCTCCTGGCCCTGTCGGCCCACAAGCTCTATGCCCCGAAAGGGGCTGGTGCTCTGGTGGTGAAGCGCGGGGTGAAGTGCCATCCGCTGATTCACGGCGGCTCCCAGGAGCGAAACCGCCGGGGGGGGACTGAGAACGTGGCCGGCATCGTGGCTTTCGGCAAGGCATGCGCCATCTCCCGCGAAACCATGGCTGGCGAGGCGTTGCGGCTTAAGGGATTGCGCGACCGGCTGGAAGAGGGGATATTGGCGCTGGTGTCCGGCGCACGGGTGAATGGCCATCGGGAGCTGCGCCTTCCCACCACATCCAACATCACTATTGCGGGCGTGGAGGCCGATTCGCTGCTCATGGCCCTGGACCTTGAGGGCGTTGCCGCATCTTCGGGTTCCGCATGCAGCTCCGGAACCCTCAAAGTATCACCGGTCCTGGCGGCCATGGGGCGCACCGGCGAGGAGGCCAAGGGGTCGGTCCGGTTTTCGCTGGGAAGGGGAAATACCGACGCAGAGATCGACCGGGTGCTGGCGGTGCTGCCGGCTATCGTTGCCAGGCTGCGGGGAGAATCATGACGGAGAAAAATAGGAAACGGATAGTCGTCGCCATGAGCGGCGGCGTTGATTCGTCGGTGACGGCGGCGCTCCTGAAGGAACAGGGGCACGAGGTCATCGGCATCTCTATGCAGGTCTGGGATTACTCGAAATTTACCGCCCCGGATGGCGAGAAGTTCGATACCTGCTGCTCCCTGGACGACATCCACGACGCCCGCAGGGTGGCGGAGCAGATCGACATTCCCTTTTACGTGGTGAATTTCGAGGAGGAGTTCCAGCGGCTGGTTATCGACGATTTCGTGGATGAGTATTTCCGGGGCAGGACCCCGAACCCCTGCGTGCGGTGCAATCAGCGGGTGAAGTTCGAGCTTCTGCTCCAGAAGGCCCGTGAACTGGGGGCCGACCTCCTGGCCACCGGGCACTATGCGAGAATCGAGCAGGGTGCT
Source organism: Geobacter benzoatilyticus (assembly GCF_017338855.1). NCBI lineage: Bacteria > Pseudomonadati > Thermodesulfobacteriota > Desulfuromonadia > Geobacterales > Geobacteraceae > Geobacter > Geobacter benzoatilyticus. The sequence goes on along the minus strand of NZ_CP071382.1, from coordinate 127,356 downwards.
GACGGCCTGTTCCACCTCCTGCGGGGGGACGACCCCGGCAAGGACCAGAGCTACTTCCTCTTCACCCTGAGCCAGGACCAGCTTGCCCGGGTCATTTTCCCCCTGGGGGGGATGACCAAGCCCGAGGTCAGGCAACTGGCGACCCGCTTCGGTCTTCGGGTTGCCGAGAAGGGGGAAAGCCAGGAGATTTGTTTCGTCCCCGACAACGACTATGTCCGGTTCCTGGAGGATGAACGGGGCGCCGGCTCGCTGGCCGGTGAGATTGTAGACCGGGCCGGCAACGTCCTCGGCCGCCACGAGGGGACCTATCGCTATACCGTGGGGCAGCGCCGTGGGCTCGGCATCGCCCATCCCCATCCCCTTTACGTGGTGGGGGTGGATGCGGGGACATGTCACGTGATCGTTGGTTCGAAGGAGGAGCTCCTGGCCCCGGGACTTTCTGCAACTGACGTGACGTGGGTCGTACCGCCTGCCGCGGAGACCTTGGAGGTCTCGTGCAAGATCCGTTACCGTCACCATCCGGTTCCATGCACGGTAAGGGTGCTTCCCGGCAACCGGGCCGAAGTCCGGTTCGGGGAGCCGGAGAAGTCGGTCACGCCAGGCCAGGCGGTGGTTTTCTACTCCGGCGACGAGGTGCTGGGCGGCGGCTGGATCGACGCGGCGGCCGAAGGATAGTGGAAGAGGAATTCATGCAGAGAGTGGCGATTTCAACCCTTGGTTGCAAGATCAACCAGTTCGAGTCTGCGGCCATGACCGAGAGCCTCGGCAAGGAGGGGTACCGGATTGTTCCCTTTGATGGGGACGCCGATATCTACGTGATCAACACCTGTACCGTGACGGCGAAAACCGATGCCGAATCGCGGCGCCTGATCCGTCGCGCTCTCCGCAGCAACCCGGAGGCCCGGGTAGTGGTGACCGGCTGCTACGCCCAGGTGGCTCCCGAAACGGTTAGGGATCTCCCCGGCGTGTCGCTGGTGGTGGGTAACAGCGAGAAAAAAGGGATCGTGGAGCTGCTGCGGTATGCCGTGCCGGCGGAGAAGGTCATCGTGTCCGATATCTCCAGGGAGCGGACTGCGGAGGGGCTGCGGCTCGAAAGCTTTGCCGAGCACACCAGGGCCTTCCTCCAGGTCCAGAATGGCTGCGACGCCTTCTGCTCCTACTGCATCGTCCCCTATGCCCGGGGGCGGAGCCGGAGCGTTCCCTTCGACGAGGTTCTCACTGGAATCCGAACCTTTGCCGCCCAGGGGTTCCGGGAGGTGGTCCTCACCGGCATCCACCTGGGAGCCTACGGCCTCGACCTGGAGCCGCAGTCGAGCCTTCTTGCCCTTCTGGAGGCCGCGGAGGCGGAGGAAGCGGTGCCGAGGCTGCGGGTCGGGTCGGTGGAGCCCAACGAGCTGACCGATGATTTCATAGACTTCATGGCCCGGTCAAAGATGGTCTGCCCCCACCTCCATATTCCGCTCCAGAGTGGCGACGATGGGGTGCTTGCCCGCATGGGGCGCCACTACACGGCGGATTTTTTCCGGGAACGGGTAGGCAGGATTGTGGCGGCAATCCCCGATATTTTCATCGGCTGCGACGTCATTGCCGGCTTTCCGGGGGAGACTGACGAGGAGTTCCTGAACACGGTCCGCCTCATCGATGAGTTGCCGGTGGCTGCTCTCCATGTGTTCCCCTATTCCCGCCGGGAGGGAACGGTTGCGGCCGGCATGGAAGGGCAGGTGGACGGGAAGGTGCTGCGAGCTCGCGGAGAGGTGCTTCGGGAGCTTGGCGAGCGCAAGAAGCGTGCTTTCTGCGGGCGGTTCGTGGGGCGCCAGCTGTCAGTTCTGATGCAGAACCGGGGGCGGGACGGCGAGGCCGCAGGGCTGTCGCGGAATTATCTCGCGGTCCGGGTGCCCGGTTATGGGGGGGAGATGAACGCCGAGGTTCCGGTCTCTGTGACGGAAGTGACCACCGACGGGGTGCGGGGTATTACCCGAGGGTGAAATAGAAGGTGGCCCCCTTGCCCTCTTCCGCCTCTGCCCATATCCGTCCCCTATGGCGATGGATAATCCGCTGGACGGTGGCGAGCCCAATGCCTGTTCCATCGAATTCCTCAGCCCTGTGCATTCTCTGGAAGGGGGTAAAAAGCCGGTCTGCGTAGCGCATGTCGAACCCTGCCCCGTTGTCCCGCACAAAGTAAACCTGTTTCCCCTCCTGCTCCATGGTGCCGAACCGGATATCGGCCTGCTCCCGCTTTGCCGTGTATTTCCAGGCGTTTTTCAATAGGTTCTCGATGACCGTCCGCAGGAGCTGCCGGTCTCCGCTCACGACTATTTCATCGGTGATGCTGATGGTGACACCGGTTCGGTCGGGGTGAAGATAGCGGAGTTCCTGCTCGATGGTATGGGCAATGGCTGAGAGATCGGTCTGCTCAATGGTGAGGGGGTCGCGCCCCAGGCGCGACAGGTTGAGAAGCGCATCGATCTGCCTGGTTATTCTCTGGCTTGCTTTCTGGATTCTCTGGAGGTAATCCACCGCTTTGGGAGGAATCTGGCCGGCGAAATCCTCCAGTACCGCTTTGCTGAACCCGTCGATGATCGTGAGAGGAGCCCGCAGATCGTGGGAGACGGAGAAGTTGAAGGACTGCAGTTCCTTGTTCGTCGCTTCAAGTTGAGAGGCCAGTTGCTGCACCTGTTGTTCCAGTCCGGCGATTTGACGGCGCAGTTCCTCTTCGTTGTTGGTCTGCCGGCTTTGTTCTTCCATGCGTTCTCTTCCTTTCCCGTACTGATCCATCCTGGATACAGGCGAGGCGATCGGTTTACAGCCGTCCCAGGAACTCCCTGACCCGCCTGACATCTTCCATGTCCCTGAATTCCCTGAAACCGTCGATTCCGTCAGGATCGAAGGCCCTGTAGTAACGGGGAGGGGTGGTGTGGAGAGCACGCAGTGCCTTGCCGGTGGCGTAGTCGTCGCTCGTAAGGTCCGCAGCCTGTTTCCCTAGCCCCATGACAATGCTGAACCCTAACTGGAAAAGGCGCTTAAGGCGTTCCCCCACCAGGATCGATGCGGCTTTTTCTTCGTCATCGCCGGCAAGGTGTTCGAGGGCGATGTTCAGGTAGCCACTGACCCGTTGGACAATCTCCAGCATTGCCTCTCTGTCGTGGAGCGCGGTGTCGTCGGCCACCAGGGCGCTGTTTACCAGGTAGGAGAGCTCCTGGCTGATCTCGTCGGAGCCCGGACGGGCCAGAAGCCGGTTGAGGAGCGAGCCGCCAGTTCCCGGCAGGGCGGGGAGCCGGCGGGGTTCAGCCGCCGACAAGAGTTTCTTGTCACCTTCAAGTACGAATGATGCAGGGTCGATGCGCGCGTAGAGAGACTGGGCCTCCTCCGGATCCGGGAAGCCCAGGTCGGCGAGCCTGCCGGAACGGAAGTGAAAAGCCAGTTCTTCCAGTTCCCCCTCCACTTCACCTTTAACCCCCTCCATGAGTCCCAGGTAGAGCTCACTGTTTGTGCGGTAGATGATATCGAGAAATTTGCCGACAACCCTGGCGTGCTTATCATTTTTGAAGGTGAGAAAATAGGTGTTGTCGAAGGAGTGGTCCCAGTCGGCAACCCGCTCCTCGTCCGGGAGGAGTTCGCCGATGCCGCCTCCAACGCTGATTTCCTTCGTGAGCATGAGGAGCAGCAGCTCCAGGTCCATGTGCGGCAGTTGTTCGATAACCGCCGCTTCTCCCGCGTCAACGAGGTGCTCTAGCCATTCGTATGCTTTGCCGGTGGAGAAGTTCCACTTGTCCCACAGTTCCATGTCGAGGATGAAGGTCCGTTGTTCCGGCGCTGCCAGTTCCCATAACCCCACGGTGTCCGTCTCGCCAATCTCCTTGATGAGCCAGTAAAGCTCCTGTTCGGAGAGGGCACGGGTAATCTTGCCGGCCTCCGGATCTTTCATGATGCTGTCCATCTGCTGTTTTGCCGGCAGTTCCCGCAGAGCGGCAAGCTTGTTCTCATTTCCCATTATCTGAAGACTCCTTCTTCCTTGATCGTTTCGGTTGCGCAGCCATTGTGGTCCGCGAGCGCTTTATCCCCAGTTTCCGGCGGTAGGCGCAGTCGTCATGGAGCCAGTTGAGCTCCCTGACCAGTTCTTCGGTCAGCTTGACGCATTCTGGGTTTATCTCGAAACGGCGGTCGTAGATGACGCACCGCCTGGTAACAACATCCAGATAACGGCATGGGGTAGCGGTGAAAAATACGGTACCGGATTCATCTTCAATCTTCTCGAAGCAGCAGAGGCCGCATTGCCCGCAGAGAGATTCCCAAGTGTCGTTGTCGTCGGATCGCTTCATGGCGTTGAAGATACCGGAACGGCCGGCGGCCGTCAATGGATGATGCGGATATCCCGTTTGGAGTCAAATCCACTAAGTCTAATGTTACAGTAAGGTTAAATTGCCGTTAATCATGGAGGAGTCGAGCCATTTGCCATTGAAAACGGAGAGTTCTCTGCTTTACTTGTTTATCTGGGTATCCTTGCTTTTATGGGGTGGCCGTTGAGGGGGGGGAGCCATGCAAGGAGGGAAGGAATGAAGCTTTACGTCATCCGTCACGCCGCGGCAATCGAGTCTGACACTGCTGTTCGGGACGAGGACCGGTGGCTTACCCCGGCGGGCCGCAAGGTATTCCGGAAAAACGCCCGGAGGCTGGCTGGAAAGGGGGTTGCTCCGGAATGCATCATCACAAGTCCCCTTGCCCGAGCGGTTCAGACGGCCGAAATCCTTGCTGCTGCCATTGATTTTCAGGGCGAGATTCTCGTGTCGCGGGAAATGGCGCCGGGGTTCGATGTGGAGGGTTTATTGCGGCTGATTGCGGCCAATGGAATGCCGCACAGCCTGGCGATAGTGGGGCACGAGCCTGATCTCGGGGCGCTGGCCGGCCGGCTTCTCGGGCGCAAAGAAGCGCTTCCCCTCGGAAAAGGGGCCATCGTTGCCTTGAAATTCGCGCCTGCGAAAAGAGAAGCGCCTGCCTGTTTCCGGTGGCTGATTCATCGTGGGGATATAACCAGGGATTTGCCGGGCTCCGCCGTGGCCCGGCTGAATTGACAAGGAGGCATGCGATATGAAGGAAAGCATGAAAGAACTGCAGAAAATCAAGGGGGTCGGCGAGATCCTCGCCCGGCGTTTTGTCGAGGCCGGTTATGATACTTTTGCAAAGATCGCCGAAGCGGGCGAGGATGCGTTGAAAGCCATCAAGGGGGTCAATCCGAGGGCAATTACGTCCATCGTCTCCCAGTCCGCCGGACTTGCCGATGAAGGGGGCAAGGCGCGGGCAAGGCGGGTGGAGGAGTTGAAGGTTGCTGTCGCTACCCTGAAAGGGCAGGTGGAGGGGATTGCCCGCAGCGTCAGTGAACGTTTCCCGGAAGAGCTCCTGGGGAAAAAGGGGAAGAAAATCGAAAAGGAAATCCTTAAGATGATGTCCGCCCTGGAGCGGGTGGAAGGAAAGATCGGCAAGCGGATAAAACGCTCCGGGAAGGGACTTGCCAAAGCCGAGGACCGCCTGGCCGGACTTGCCGAGGAAAGCGCGAAGAGGGTCGGCAAGGGGCTCAAGAGAGCCCGCAAATCGCTCAAGCGGGTCCTTTCCTGAACCGGCGGTTAACCGCATGGATATCTTGGGCCAAACACCCCTGTGGGCTGCCGCTCGAACTCTTCTGGCCTCAAGGGTCGACGATTTTTTCGGCCGGTGGCGCAAGGTCCGGAAGACTTTTGACCTCCAGGATATCCATGACCTGAGGGTTTCATCCCGCCGGCTCCGCGAAGGGCTTGACCTTTTCGCCCCCGTCTACCCCCCCGCCTTGTCGCGCCGCTCCCGAACGGTGCGAAAGGTGACCAGGCTTTTGGGGGCCATGCGCAATGCCGACGAGGCGATCCTCTTTTTCCGGGAGATGGCTGTCGGGCTTCCGCCCCGCTTCGAAGGAGAACTCGGGGGCTTCATCGCTCGCCTGGAGTCTGTCCGCAGGCACGAACTGCGGCTCCTTGAAAAAAGACTGGAGAAATTCGATGTCGCCACCATTCGTTCCGGTTTTGCAAATATAGTGGCGGCTCCTTTTGTATTTCCCCGCCACAACTCCGGCATCGATCCATTCACTCCCATTGTCCATTTCGCCGCCGCTAGCCTCGAAGCTCGCCTTGCAGAGCTTCTTCCCCTGGTGCCGGCGGCGTGCCGGGAGGAGGCGTCAGAGGCACAGCATGTGCTGCGCATTGCCGTCAAGCGCTACCGCTATTGTCTCGAAATCTTTGCAGATCTCGTCACCGACGGTTACGAGGAAATACTCGCCGTGTGCAAGGAATGGCAGGAGTGGCTCGGTACCATGCATGACCTGGATGTCTTCGCCGGCATGGTGAGGGACGGGGGATTGCCTTCAGAAGTCGAGTGTGTCATCCTGAATGCCGTTGCGGAACGGCGGAAAACTGCCCATGCCGGCTTTCTGGAGCTGCGCGGCAGGCATCCTTTCGAGCAGATCGGCAGCTGGGTGAGGGGGGCGCTGTGAACGGAAACAGGCTTGCGGCCATTGACATAGGGACGAACTCCATCCGGTGCATCGTGGTGGAGGTGGCGAAGAACGGCGCGTTTCGGGTCCTTGATGATGAGAAAGCGACGGTACGCCTTGGAGAGGGGCTCGCCGCGAGCGGCGCCATCTCCTCTGCGGCCTGGGAGCGTGCTGTCTCCTCCCTGGCACGGATGAAGAAGATCGTAGACGGCTACGGAGTGAAGGCAATCGAGGCCGTTGCCACCAGTGCCGTGAGAAAAGCCGCGAATGGCAAGGCATTCATCGCCGGCATTGCCGATGAGGTCGGGATCGGGGTGAAGGTCATAAGCGGCGAAGAGGAGGCTGAACTCGCCGCTCTCTCGGTGCGAAACCATTTCGACATGGAGGGTGCCCGGTTTGCCATGGTCGACATCGGCGGGGGGAGTCTGGAGATTGTAACGGCCCGCGGCCCACTCATCGACGAGATTTATTCCCTGGAGCTTGGTGCGGTGTTCCTGACTGAGAAATTCATGCCGGCCGACTCCGGGCGCCCCGCCGATCAGGGCAAGCTCCGCAAATACATCCGTTCCGCTTTCAAAGAGGTCTTCTCCGGCGAAAAGCCCCAGTTCCAGTGTCTTGTGGGCTCAGGCGGCACCATCACGGCCATTGCGGCCATGGTCATGGCCATGCGGGGAGAGGGGTACGGCTCCGTCCACCGCTACGAGGTGCTCCGTTCCGAGGTGGTGCATCTGCTTGCCATGCTCGCGCGCAAGACCGGCAAGGAGCGGCGTGAAGTGCCGGGGCTGAACCCGGACCGGGCCGACATCATCGTGGCCGGGGTCACGGCGGTGGATGAACTGATGCGCTTTTTCGACGCCAACACCCTGCGGGTGAACGAGCGGGGTATCCGGGAGGGGCTCATCGTGAAGGGGCTCCGTTCCCACGGGCTCATCCCCGGGGCACCCGAACCCCGAACCTGGCGCGACGCGGTGCTCGAGTTCGGCCGCTCCTGCCACATCGACGAGGAGCACTCCCTCCATGTGACTAAGCTGGCGCTGCAGCTCTTCGATTCCCTTGAACCGGAAATTGCGATGGGCGAGGGGGCGCGCAGAATGTTGGAGGCGGCAGCCATTCTTCACGATGTGGGGTATTTCATAAACTACTCCAGCCATCACAAGCATTCCTATCATCTTATCCGCCATGCCGATCTCTTCGGCTTCACCCCCCGCGAACGCGAAATCATGGCTAACGTGGCCCGTTACCACCGCAAGGCTCTTCCCAAGAAAAAGCATGATGCCTACGTGCGGCTGTCCGAGCCCGACCGGCAGCTGGTGAGCCGCCTGGGGGGAATCCTCCGGTTGGCTGACGGGCTTGACCGTCGCAGAAGCGGCGTCGTGTCCGGGGTCACCTGTTCCATTGCCGACGGCACGGCAATCGTCACGTTGTCCGGCAGCGAGGATATCTCGGTGGAGCTCTTCGGCGGCAAAACCAAGGGGGATCTTTTTGAAGAGGCATTCAAGAAGCGGCTCCTGCTGGCGTCGGAGCAGGCTCAGGCTTGAACGGGCGGCAGCTGTCCCCTCTGGCACCGGTTTCCAGCCTGCATCCTTCAGGGTAACGACGGGGCAAAAATTATCCTTGACTCTTTGGTGGAATCGATATAGTTTGATGTTAAATCATATTGGTTGAAACTAAATGGGACGTGACATGAAATCTCCTGATGCTCCAACATGCCGAGCCCTTAATACCTACACTAAGCTGATGCGGGCCGCGGAATCGGTAACCGGCAGGGTACATCGTGTCCTGTCAGCCCCAAAGCTTACCATCAGCCAGTTTGGCGTGCTGGAGGCTTTGTACCATAAAGGCCCCCTGTGCCAGAAGGATATCGCCGCCAAAATCCTCAAGAGTACCGGCAACATTACCCTGGTCATCGATAACCTTGAGAAGCAGCGTCTGGTAAGACGGGAGCGTGATACGGAAGACCGGCGCTATTTGACGATTCATCTCACGGAAACGGGGGAGGCGCTCATCGCCGATGTCTTTGCCGCTGTCGAGAAGTCAATTGTCAGTGAGATGGCTTCCCTTACGGATAGTGAACAGGAATTGCTGGGAAACCTGTGTAAAAAACTGGGATTGAAAGGAGGGTAAGACAGAGTAAGCCGTATTTTTTTAAGCTAATAGTTTAATGTTGAATTAATCTTGAATACTTAAGGAGAACCATCATGAAAAGGATTATTGCATCACTCAGCACCATCGTCGCCCTGGCCCTTCCGGCGTTTGCTTTTGCCTCCACCTGGACCATTGATCCCGACCACTCCAATATCGGTTTCAAAGTCCGCCACCTGATGGTGTCCAACGTGAAGGGGAGTTTCGACAAGCATAGCGGCACCGTTGAAATCGACGACAAAGACATCACCAGGTCAAAGGTGAACATCAGTATCGACACAAATTCCATCAACACGAACGTGCAGAAGCGGGACGAACATCTGCGCAGCGCCGATTTCTTCGATGTGGCCAAATATCCGACCATGACTTTCGTCTCGAAGAAGGTGGCCAAGGCCGGCAAAGACAAGCTGAAAATCACGGGAGATCTGACTCTGCACGGGGTTACCAAGCAGGTAGTGCTTGATGTTGCAGGGCCGACGAAAGAAAGCAAAGACCCCTGGGGGAATATCCGCAAAGGTGCCACTGCCACCACCAAAATCAATCGCAAAGACTTCGGCCTGGTCTGGAATGCGGCCCTTGAAACCGGTGGCGTTACTGTTGGCGATGAAGTGACCATCACCCTGGAAATCGAGATGATCAAGAAGTAGTCAGTTTGGCTCCGCCGGGCCGGGGGGCAGCACTTGCCTTCCGGCCCCGGCAGTTATCGCTGGAAACGTAACATGGTTCGGGCAGTACAGTTTCTGAGGACGGTTTGCCATGAAACAGACCCAACAGATCAGCGCGGCGCTCAACTGCCACCCGATCCGAATAATTGAGCCCGGCAACCGCGCACACGCCGCAGTCGCCATGATCCTGGAGGAGCAGCCGAACGGGCTGAACATCCTGTTTATCCAACGGTCAACCAACGAAAACGATTATTGGTCAGATCAGATAGGTTTTCCGGGGGGGCGAAGAGAGGGGGGTGATGTTACCCCGCGGGATACCGCGGAGCGGGAGACATGGGAAGAGATCGGGCTGGATCTTTCTGCCGCCCACTACCTGGGCCGACTCAGCGACATTGCTCCGGGAGGTTTGCAGATAGTCGTCTCCTGTTTTGTCTATGCAATGAAGCCCCATCCCGTTCTATATCCGGATAAACGGGAAATTGCCGACGTTTTATGGGTTCCAGCTCGGGAGCTTGACAGCCCTGACCGCCGTTCCCATGTGGAGTTTCCGGTTCGCGGCCGGCTGCGAAAATTTCCGGCGTTGAAGCTGAGGGACGGCAGAGAGCCGCCTCTCTGGGGGTTGACGTATCGCCTGCTGCGTAATTTCAACAAGGTCATCCATGGGGCGATCAATCGGGATCGTTATCTGTACGAGGAGGCACGATAATGAGGCGGTTGTCCCAGGTTTAAGGAAGTTGTAACGTCGTCGCAACATCGCCACGGTATGATGGGGACAAAACTTTTCAGGAGGAATGACCCATGAACATCATACCGCTCGGGGACTATTACGCATGGTATTGCGACTGGTGCGACACCCGCAACCTGACTCTGCAGCAGAAGTTTACGGCCGGTGCCGTAACTTGCGGGGCCTGCCACAAACTCATTGATTCCACTGTCCGGGAAGAGCAGGGGGAGCGTTTCGCCCTGTGCGGCGGATTTTAGGGCATCTGTTCGAAGGCGTAGATCACGCTTCCGATGAAGGTTGGAGTCATGATGATCCCCCCAATCATGGCCGGGGGCCTCTTTAGTTCCGTTAGCTGATGGCCTTGCCCTGTACTGCCACCTTGCCGGGGCGGCCGGGGAAATCCTCCATTGTTACCACGCAGCGGGGGATGTCTTTCTGCCGCGCCTCTTCAGCCGCTTCGCCCAGAGTCACGAAACGGGCGCCCGCCCCCTGTAGACGCTTGATGAACTCCTCAAAGCTGTAAACAAATTTCCCCCCTTCGACCTCTGCCTGTACCGTATGGACGTTGAGCCCCTGCCGGAGATGGGACATGAGGCGCTCCGGCCCGTTTTGCCGGGTAGCCTCGCGGCGCACGACCAGCTCGTCCAGGGTCGGCATGGTGGTCGGTATCTGGAGAGTAGAGAAGAACCGTCCTTCCATCACCGGAATGAACGGGGAGCTCCCCCGGCAGTCGCTGGCATAGGAAAGATACATGGCGTCCTGAATCTCCAGCGAGTCGGGCGATACCTGCCATCCCGGAGCGGCAACGGTTTTCACCCGCCGGCCGATGACCTCCTCGAAGAGGGCGCAGGCACGGCCCAGTTCCAGGGCAAGCATGTTTTTCGGAATCCAGGGAAGGAGGTCGTGCCATTTGACGTGGTCCCACCCGTGGGTTCCCACTTCGTGGCCGGCGGCAACGGTTTGGCGGATAGTGGCGGCGCATCTTGCACCGATGATGGGCGGAGGAATAAGGAGCCCCGAGAGAAGGGTCCGCATCCCGTAAAGGGAGGGGGTCCCCAGTTTGATGGCGGCCTGGAGAAAGCCCCGCTGGGTGACGATGCGACGGATTGCCTTGGCGGTGTTGTCGGGGCCCATGGTGAAGTAGAATGTTGCCTTGACGCCGTGGCGGTCAAGGATGTCGAGAATCCGCAGAATCCCGTCGTGGGTTCCCACAAAGGTGTTGCTGTCTATTTTGAGGGCTATTGCGGGTCGGGTCATGGGCTCGTGCCGATGGCGCTCTAACGCTCACGCCTGATGAGATCGTAGCGTTCCGCCGCCACGGGAAGACGGATGAGGATGCGCTGGTTCGGATGGGCCTCGGAGATGCTGTTGCCTTTCATGTCGGTGAAGCCTTCGATTTTATGGATGGTCGAGCGCATCTGCCGGCCGATTACTTCCACCGCCGTGCCGGCAATGATCCGGTTGCGCGCTTCCACGGTAACGGTTCCGTCCGGATGGGCCTCTTCTACCATGCCGATAAATTCGTGGCTGCGCCGGTAGCGGGAGTCGAACTCCAGGTCCACATCCACCGGCTTGCCGAGGAAGAAACCGGTGGTGTAGCCGCGGTGGCTGATCTTCGAGAGTTCCTCCAGCCATTCGGGGCGAATCCTGTAGGCGCCGGGGTCGGCGGCATAGCTGTCGAGGGCTTCCCGGTATACCCGGACCACCGACGCCACGTAATGAATTCCTTTCATCCTCCCTTCGATTTTGAGGGAATCGGCCCCGGCTCCTACAATCTCGGGGATATGGCGGATGAGGCAGAGGTCCTTGGAGTTGAAAATGAATGTGCCCCGCTCGTCCTCCACCACCGGGAAATATTCGCCCGGCCGTGTTTCTTCCACCAGGGAGTAGCTCCAGCGGCAGGGGTGGGCGCATTCACCCTTGTTGGCGTTGCGTCCCGTCATGACGCTGGAGAGGAGGCACCGCCCCGAGTATGAGACGCAGAGGGCACCGTGGACGAATACTTCCAGTTCGGTTGCAACCCGTTCGCGCGTTTCGCGGATCGACTCCAGCGACGTTTCCCTGGCCAGGTTCACGCGCGTGATTCCCTGCTGCTGCCAGAACATGACGCTGCGCCAGTTGGTGGTATTGGCCTGGGTGGAGAGGTGGATGGCGCGCTGGGGTGAGATGGCGCGGATGGCGGCGATTACCCCCGGGTCGGCGGCGATGTAAGCATCGAAGGGAAGCGCAGCCACTTCTTCCAGGTACCGGTCCAGGTTTGCCAGTTCGTCATTGTCTGGGAAGGAGTTTACCGTCAGGTACACCTTTACCTTCCGCTCATGGGCATAGGCCAGCGCTTCGGCCATGTCGGCAAGGGTGAAGTTGTCGGCGAGGCTGCGGAGCCCGAATTTTTGCCCTCCCAGGTATATGGCGTCGGCGCCGTAGTGGATGGCCACCTTCAGTTTTTCCAGGTTGCCGGCTGGCGCAAGGAGTTCGGGAGTCTTCATGGAAGTCCTCTTGGCATGATGAATGCTTTGAAAGTGAGGTTTAGTCGGCGTAAAGGGAACATCTCGGGAAAGATAATGCCTCCGGTCGCGGAAATCCTAGCATATCCGCCGGTTGAATGAAACCCCCGGAGCCTGTTTGTCCTTGACAAAAATCGTACACGACCCTTAGTATCCGAACAATTAAAGCGCGTTTGCTCGGGAGGCGACCATGAAAAGAGTGTTCTCCATCGGCTGCATGCTCCTTGCCGGAGCGCTTCTCACCTGCGGTACCGTTCGTGCCGCGTCGGAGGAGCCGACCATTTACGTCATCCAGAAGGGTGACACACTCTGGGGTATCTCGGACCGCTTCCTCAAAGACCCCTTCTACTGGCCGAACCTGTGGGCCAAAAACCCCGCCATCGGCAATCCCCACTTCATTTATCCGGGACAGCGGGTTCGTGTTTACGCCGACAGGATAGAGATCGAACCCCGCACTCCCTCCGAGCGGCGCATCTCAGAGGAGCCGGTTGATGAGCGGACCTTTCTCGTGAGCGGCAGCGACGGGTTTCTCATGGAAAAGGCGGTCAAGCCTTCCGGCCGCGTCATCACCACCAACCAGAACCGGCAGATCGTCGGCGAGGATGATGTCGTCTACATCGACATAGGCATGGTGCACGGGGCGAAAGAGGGTGACCGGTACTCCATCTACAAGAAGCTCGATGCGGTTAGCCATCCCGTCTCCAATATCATTCTCGGCGAAAAGGTCATACCCCTTGGTACCCTGGAGATTACCGAGGTGGAAGAAAAGGTTTCCAAGGCCATAGTTACAAAGTCTTACCAGGAAATCGGCCCCGGCTCCTTTCTCCTCCCCTACCGGGACAAGCGCCGGCAGATATCCCTCGTGGCGGCCGACCGTGATCTGGCCGGCTACATCGTCGAGACCCAGAGCGGTAAAACCGCCATCGGCGAGGGAGATATCGCTTTCATCGACCTGGGAAAAAATCAGGGGGTCGAGCCGGGATATTTCCTCTATATCCTGCGTGATGTGGTTCCCGACCAGCAGTATGCGGACATCTCCGTGGACAAGCTTCCTCCTGAAGTGGTCGGCGCCCTCGTTGTAGTGCAGACGGGAGCGAATACCTCGACCGGCCTGGTGGTGAAGAGCATTGACACCATTTACCGTGGTGACCGGGTAGAGATGAAGAAAAGCAGATAACCCCTTCCGTGCGGGGACCGGTTTGTCCGGTCCCCGTTTCTATTTACTTATCCATGGATCATTACCACTGGTTTGCCCTCAGATCGGTTCCCTTGGTGGGGAATGTGCTTTTCCGGCGCCTGTTGGAGCGTTTCGGCTCTCCGGAGGCGGTTTTCCGCGCATCCGATGCCGCGCTTGCTGCCGTCAAGGGGGTGAGCGCGGCCGTGGTGACCTCCCTGCGGGACCATGATCCTCGCCCTTTTGCCGAACGGGAAACTGCCGCTCTCGTCCGTGCCGGCTGCCGCATCGTAACGCTTCTAGACGACGAGTATCCGCCGCTTTTGCGGGAGATTGCCGATCCGCCCCCTTTCCTCTATGTCCGGGGGAGCCTCGCCGGCATCGGCACCGCTGTGGCCGTGGTGGGCTCGCGCCGCGCCTCGGCCTACGGGCGGACGGTGACCGAGCGCATGGCCGAGGAGCTTTCCCGCGCCGGCGTGGCGGTAATCTCCGGCTTGGCCCGGGGAATCGACACCGCTGCCCATAATGGAGCCCTGAAGGGGGAGGCGAAAACTGTCGGGGTGCTAGGTTGCGGGGTGGACGTGGTCTATCCTGCGGAGAACCGGCGGCTTTTCGCCGAGATGGCCGAAAGGGGGGCGGTGGTGTCCGAGTTTCCCCTGGGTACTGCTCCGCTGGCCGAGAATTTCCCTCGCCGCAACCGGATTATCAGCGGCATATCCCATGGCGTGCTGGTGGTGGAGGCGGCGGAGCGGAGCGGTTCCCTCGTAACGGCGCGCATCGCCCTCGACCAGGGGCGCGACGTCTACGCCATTCCCGGCAACATCACCAATAAGGGAAGCCGCGGCGCCAACCGTCTCATCCGTGAGGGAGCGAAACTGGTTGATGGTGTGGATGACATTCTGGAGGAACTCCCCGGCGGCAGGGTGGCCAGGCGCGGGGTGCCGATGCCGGCCCACGACCTCTCTCCTGCGGAGGCTGCGGTCTTTGCGCTTCTCTCCGCCGAACCGCTCCACATCGACAGGATCATTGCCAAAAGCGCGTTGACAGTGGGGGAGCTTTCCGCTATGTTGTTGCGCCTGGAGCTCAAGGGAGCTGTAACTCAGCTTCCCGGCAAGTATTTTTGTTCAAATTGACCCGCCCGCGATGCCGGGCGTTACTTACTCAATCGGATTACTCGTATGCCACAACATCTCGTTATTGTCGAATCTCCCGCCAAGGCGAAGACCATCGAAAAATTTCTCGGCAAGGATTACCGGGTCATAGCTTCTTACGGCCATGTGCGCGCCCTGCCGAGCAAGCAGGGCTCAGTTGATATCGAGAACGACTTTGCCCCGAAATATGCCGTCCTCCCCGAGAGCAAACGTCACATCGACGCCATCAAGAAAGAGCTGAAGGAGAGCGATATTCTGCTCCTGGCCACTGACCCCGACCGTGAGGGGGAGGCCATATCCTGGCATCTCCTGGCGGCCCTCGGCATGGATAAAAAGAAGAATTCCATGCCGGTCAAGCGTGTCGTCTTTCACGAGATTACCAAGGATGCCATCATCCACGCCGTGGAGAACCCCCGCGACATTTCCCAGGAGCTGGTGGATGCCCAGCAGGCACGCTCCATCCTCGATTATCTGGTCGGCTTCAACCTCTCCCCCTTCCTGTGGAAGAAGATCCGCTACGGCCTCTCCGCCGGCCGGGTCCAGTCGGTGGCCCTGCGGCTCATCTGCGAGCGGGAGAAGGAAATAAAGGCTTTCCAGGAACAGGAATACTGGACCATCGGTGCGGAACTGGCCACCGGCAAGGGACAGAAGTTCACCGCCAACCTGGTGGAAGCCGAAGGGAAAAAGCTCGGCAAATTCGATATCCCCGACGATAAGGCTGCCGATCGTCTCGTGAAGGCCCTGGAGAACGGCGCCTATACCGTCGACAAGGTGACGAAGAGCGAGCGCAAGCGGACCCCGGCGCCCCCCTTTACCACCTCCACCCTCCAGCAGGAGGCGGCCAGGAAGCTAGGCTTCTCGGCCAAGAAAACCATGTCCACGGCCCAGAAACTCTACGAGGGGGTCGCCGTTGGGGACGAGGGACTTGTCGGTCTCATCACCTACATGCGTACCGATAGCGTGGTGCTCTCGAACCAGGCCCTCCAGGAGGCCCACGAGGTTATAACCTCCCTCTACGGGAAGGATTACGCCCTGGCCAAGCCCCGCTTCTACAAGAACAAGGCGAAGAACGCCCAGGAGGCCCACGAGGCGGTCCGCCCCACATCCATAGCCCGTACCCCCGCCGAGCTGAAGAAATATCTTTCCTCCGACCAGTTCAAGCTCTATGATCTCATCTGGAAGCGGACCGTGGCCTGCCAGATGGCGGAAGCCCTCCTGGACCAGACCTCCGTCGACATCGGCGCCGGCGAGGGATACCGCTTCCGGGCCGCCGGCACGGTAATTCGTTTCCCCGGTTTCATGAAGCTCTACATCGAAGGGGTGGACGACCAGACCGAGGAGAAGGAGGGGACCCTCCCGCCGCTCACCGAAGGCGAATCCCTGAAGCTCCAGAAGCTCGTGCCGGAGCAGCATTTCACCCAGCCGCCGCCCCGCTATACCGAGGCGAGCCTCGTGAAGACCCTGGAGGAATACGGCATCGGCCGTCCCTCCACCTACGCCTCCATCATGAACACCCTCCTGGAACGGAAGTACGCCCGCCTCGACAGCAAGCGCTTCGTTCCCGAGGATGTGGGGATGGTGGTGAACGATCTTCTCACCAATCACTTCACCCAGTACGTGGACTACAACTTCACTGCCAATCTCGAAGAGGAGCTGGACCGGGTTTCCCGGGGCGAGAAGCAGTGGAAGCCGCTGCTCCACGATTTCTGGGGGCCGTTCAGCGGACTTCTCAAGCAGAAGGAAGGGGAGGTGAGCAAGGCTGACCTTACCACCGAGGCCACCGACGAGCTCTGCCCCGACTGCGGCAAGCCACTGGTTGTGAAGCTGGGCAAGCGAGGTAAATTCATCGCCTGCTCCGGCTACCAGGAAGGGTGCACCTATACCCGCAACATAAGCCAGGGGGAACAGCAGGAGCCGTCCGAGCCGGTCTTCTCCGAGGAAAAGTGCGAAAAGTGCGGCAGCCCCATGCTCATCAAAGACGGCCGCTTCGGCAAGTACTTGGCATGCTCCGCCTATCCCGCCTGCAAGAACATCCAGCCCCTTGTGAAGCCCAAGGGAACCGGCCACACCTGCCCTGAATGCAAGGAAGGTGAGCTGACCGAGAAGAAGTCCCGCTACGGCAAGATGTTCTACTCCTGTAACCGCTATCCCCAGTGCAAATTCGCCCTCTGGGACCCTCCCCAGCCGGGGCCGTGCCCCAAATGCGGTTTCCCGCTCCTGGTGAAAAAGGTCTACAAGCGGGAAGGGGAGTTCCTGAAGTGCCCGAAGGAAGGATGCGATTACCGCACTGAAGGCAAAAAGTAACAGCGGAGCCGATCAGGCGGGGAGCAATCCCCGCCTTTTTAGCACAACGAAGGGACCCATGATGATGAACGACATGCACGAAGCTTGCGAACAGTGCGGCTTTGCCTATGCCCGGATCGATACCGAGTGCTGGGGCGAACGGGGCGCCCGCCGCGTCATGTGCCCCATCTGCGGCTGGACCAAGTACGAGGAGTACTCGCTGGCCGATGGTTCGACCGCCATTGCCAAACGGAGCGTTAAGCGGGGTTTTGGCGCTTACCGCCTCATACCGCCGGGCGGTTTTTCGGGTTATAACGCCTTTCATGAACCGCCTTTGCCGGAGGTGGTGAAACATATCCAGGCGCTCCTGGGCCGGGGGTGGAAAGGATACCTCACCATATGGGACGAGGAGTTGGGCAAGGCGCGGCTGGTGGCTGGGCATCCGCTGCAGCGCTACGAGATTCCCGACGATGAAGGGAGCGCTCCGTGACGCGGGAACTTACCATTATCGGAGGGGGGCTCGCCGGTTGCGAGGCGGCATGGCAGGCTGCCGAACGCGGGGTACGGGTTTCACTCCTCGAGATGAAGCCCCTGGCCTACTCGCCCGCCCACCATCTGCCGGGTCTTGCGGAGCTGGTCTGTTCCAACTCGCTCAGGGGAGAGTCCATGGAGAATGCCGTGGGGCTCCTCAAGGAGGAGTTGCGCCGTGCCGGTTCCCTGCTCATGGCGGCGGCCGACGCTACCCGGGTGCCTGCCGGAGGCGCATTGGCGGTGGACCGTGGACTCTTTTCCGCCTTTGTCACCGAGCGGATCGAGAATCATCCCCTCATCAGCCTTGTGCGGGGCGAGGTGACGGACATCCCTCCCGAGGGGATCGTGGTAATCGCCTCCGGTCCACTCACGAGCGATGCGCTGGCTGAGAAGATCATGGCGTTAACTGGACCGAAGCTTTACTTCTACGATGCCATCGCGCCGATCGTTGCCGCAGAATCCCTCGACATGAACAAGGTTTTCCGGGCCTCACGCTATGGCAAGGGGGACGGCGACGACTACCTGAACTGCCCCATGACCGAGAGCGAGTATGAGCACTTTGTGGATGCGATTCTTGCTGCCGAGAAGGTACCCGCCAGGGATTTCGAAAAAGTGGTACACTTCGAAGGGTGCATGCCGGTGGAGGAGATGGCGGAACGGGGGCGCGAAACCCTGCGCTTCGGTCCCCTGAAGCCCGTGGGGCTCGCCGATCCCCGCACCGGCCAGGAGCCCCATGCCGTGGTGCAGTTGCGGGCCGAGAACCGGGAAGGGACTATGTTCAACCTGGTCGGTTTCCAGACCAAGCTGACCTATCCGGAGCAGCGGCGGGTCTTCCGGATGATCCCGGGACTGGAGAACGCCGAGTTCGTTCGCCTCGGTTCCATGCACCGCAATACCTTCATCAATGCCCCGGCTCTCCTGGCGCCCACGTTCCAGTTGAAGAGCGATCCCCGCATCTTCTTCGCGGGGCAGATTACCGGGGTCGAGGGGTATGTGGAATCAACCGGGAGCGGTTTCCTTGCAGGTATCAATGCTGCCAGGCTCGTTCGGGGAGATGAGCTGCTGGTGCCGCCGGCGGCCACGGCCCTTGGGGCGCTCGTTACGCATATCACCAATGCCGACGTGAAGCACTTCCAGCCCATGAACGTCAACTACGGGCTTTTCCCGCCCCTGGAGGGGAAGGTGAAGAAGAAGGAACGCCGCGGGAAACTGGCGGAACGGGCCATGGCGGAACTGGACCGCTGGATCGGAACGGTGTAGGGGCGCTGCTTGCCGCGCCTATTTTCGAGGAGGGCGCGGCAAGCAGCGCCCCTACGGGGAACCTTATGGACGACAAAGAGAAACAGGAAATTTCCCTCATAGGCCGGCTCCTCTCCATGGAGGTGCTGCTGGTCCTCATGGGGTTCGTCTCGCTCGGCTACGGCATCGTGAACTCCCAGGTCATGAGCATCTTCTGGGGGGGGATGATTCTCGTGGGAGCCGTTGTCCTTTACTTCGTCCGGAAGAAGGACTGGAAAAAACACTGGGAAGAAATGGAGGAGCTGAAGCGCCATCAAGAGGAGCGTATCAAGGCGCGGGCTCAACAGAAGAAGGAGGAGGATGACGATGCCGGAAAGCAATAGAATCGTCCTGGCTTCGGCATCGCCACGGAGGCTGGAGCTGCTGGCTTCCGCGGGGGTGGAATTCGACGTCTTCGCCAGTGATATCCCCGAAGAGCCTCTTCCCGCCGAACTCCCCGCCGACTTCGTCGTGCGCCTGGCCAGGGACAAGGCCGTGGCCACCGCCGCCAGGGTGGAGGGGCGCTGGTTCATCGGCGCCGACACCATAGTAGTCTGCGACGGCGAGATCATGGGCAAGCCCGTGGACGAGGCCGACGCCGTGCGGATGCTGAAGAAGCTCTCGGGCGTTCCCCACGAGGTTATTACCGGCTACGCCATCTACGACAAGTCGCGCGACGGGTATCTCTGCAAGGCAGTGGTGACGAAGGTATTCTTCAAGTCATTACGTGATGAAGAGATCGGCGCCTACGTGGCAACGGGGTGCCCCATGGACAAAGCCGGCGCCTATGCCATCCAGGGTGGGGCTGCCTGCATGGTGGAGCGGATTGACGGCTCCTACACCAATGTCGTCGGGCTTCCCCTCTGCGAGGTGGTGGAAGATCTGCGCGTACTGGGGGCATTGTAGCGTGTCATGTCGATAGGGGAAAATCTGCTCCATATCCGCGAGCTTATTGCGGCGGCGGCCCGGCGGGCCGGGCGTGACCCTGAGACGGTGCGGCTCGTGGCGGTATCCAAGACCAAGCCTGCCGCGGCGGTGGACGAAGCGGCCCGTGCCGGCCAGCGACTCTTCGGTGAGAACTACGTGCAGGAGTTCACCACCAAGGCCAAGGAAGTGAATGCGCCGGTGGAGTGGCACTTTATCGGCGCGCTGCAAAGCAACAAGGTGCGGCAGATTGCCGGGCTAGTGACCCTGATCCACTCGGTGGACCGCCTCTCCTTGGCCCAGGAGATCGAGCGCCAGTGGGCAAAGCTCGACGCCGTTTGCGATGTTCTCATCCAGGTGAATATTGCCGGCGAGGCGACCAAGTCCGGGACCACCGCCGCAGACCTCATCACCCTCGTGAAGGAGGTTGCGGCCCTTCCGCACCTGCGGGTCCGCGGCCTCATGACCATGCCTCCCTTCTTTGACGACCCCGAGGGAGCCCGACCCTATTTCCGCGAACTTAAGCGGCTTGCCGGTGTCGTCGCCGCTGAGGAAATTCCAGGCGTTGCCATGGAGGAGCTTTCCATGGGGATGTCCGGGGATTTCGAGGCGGCCGTCGAAGAGGGTGCCACCCTGGTCAGGATCGGTACCTCGCTTTTCGGCGAGCGGGAATATCACCGGTAACGCCCGATTTCCTAAAATTAACTTTTTTGGGACACCCCCTTGGCAGCTTTCTTGCTGCATATCCCTAAAGAAAACACCCTCCGGAGGCTTTTCAGCTTTATGAAATTCCGCTTTGTCGTTGTATTGCTGCTTTTGCTTTTGCCTGCCGTCCTGTCGGCTGCCCAACATCCCAAGGGATTCGACGTGCCGATTCTTCTCTATCATCGCTTCGGCCCCACGGTTGCCGATGGCATGACCATCAAAACCCCGGTTTTCGAGCAGCAGCTCAAATATCTCAGGGATAACGGCTACCGGGTGATCCCGCTGCGCCAGGTGGTCGATTTCTACTTGAAAAAGGGGCCGCCCCCCGCGCCGAAGTCAGTGGTCATAGTGGAGGACGACGCCCACAAGTCGGTCTATACCGATATGCTCCCCCTGGTCAAAAAATACCGGGTTCCGGTTACGATTTTCGTCTATCCGTCGGCCATCTCCAATGCCAAGTATGCCATGACCTGGGATCAGCTCCGGGAGCTGAAAAAGACCGGCCTGTTCGACTTCCAGTCCCATACCTACTGGCACCCGAACTTCAAGAAGGAACGGAGGAAGCTTCCCCCGGCGGAGTTCGACCGGCTGGTGGAGACGCAACTCAGGAAATCGCGGGATAAAATAGGTAAGGAACTGGGGGGGACGGTGGACATGCTGGCCTGGCCCTTCGGCATCTATGACGATGACCTTATCCGTCGTGCCGGCGAAATCGGGTATCGGGCCACCTTCACCATTGATCGCCGTCAGGTGACGCCGGGTGAGAACGTGATGAAACTGCCCCGGTATCTTCTTGTAAATGCCGATCAGGGAAAGCTGTTCGCACAAATTCTTGCCGGAAACGGTCCCAAGAGAAATGTCGTCTACTGATCCGCCGAAAAAACATCCCTGTCCCGATTGCCGGTACTGCCAGTGGTGCGGGGATGACCGCTGTTCGCTATGTCTCAGAGGGTGTAAAAAAGGGAAGAAGCTCTCCCTGGCCGAGCAGATCGAGCTCTTTGAGAAGGTCAACCGCAAAGCTTCAGCCACAGAGGGCACAGAGGGCACAGAGTAATACCGGATTCCTGCTATTTAATTCGCTTTTTGAATGCAGGATGTGTTGGTAATTGCTTTACTTCTTGAGGTGTCCTCCGTGCCCCTCTGAGTCCTCCGTGGTTAAGTGCTGTCAGTTTTTTACTTCTTCCCCAACTCCACTGAGCGGGCGGTGGCCGCGTCAACGGCGGCAATGACGGCGCTGCGGAAGGAGTCCCGCTCAAGGGCCGCTACCCCGGCTATGGTGGTGCCGCCGGGGGATGTGACCTTCTCCTTGAGGACCGCCGCATGGCTGCCGGTTTCCAGAAGGAGCTTCGCGGACCCCAAGACCGTCTGGGCCGCCAGTTGCGTCGCGACATCGCGGGGAAGGCCGTTTTTGACCCCGGCGTCGGAGAGGGCTTCAATGAACATGAAGACGTAGGCCGGGCCGCTTCCGGAGAGGCCGGTTACGGCGTCCATGAGTTTTTCGTCCACGAGGCAGGCTGTTCCCACGAGATCGAATATCTCCCGCGCGAGAGCCAGATCGTTGTCGGTGGCGTTCTTCCCCGGGCAGAGGGCCGAGGCTCCCGCCAGTACCAGTGCCGGAGTGTTCGGCATAACCCTGATAACACGTGTTGATGTGCCGCAGGCCTCTTCAATGGCACCGGTCGGGATGCCTGCCATGATCGAGATGACCAGCTTGCCTTCAAGGCCCGACTCGCCGAGTTCCGCTGCCATGCCCCGGAACACCTGGGGCTTTACGGACATGATCAGGGTGTCGGCCTTGGCGGCAACCTCGCCGTTGGCGGCATATGTGCCTATGCCGTAGGTGCTGCGCAGGAATTCCCGCCGTTCAGCCATCGGTTCCGCCACCATGAGCCCCCCTGCCGGCACTCCGCCTGCCAGAAGTCCCTTGATGACCGCCTCAGCCATATTGCCGCCGCCGATGAACCCGATTGTGCGCCCTTTCAGCATTCCTGTCCCTCCCTGAAAAAAGTATATTCCCTCCTACGGCATCCAGCCGCAAATGTCAAGCCGACGACCGCTCCAGATGTCCGGGGGAATGCGGTTTTGTGGAAGCGGTCACAATGGCTAAAAAACCGTTGACTCGCCTGTTTCTTTATATTATATACCACGCCTTGTGCATTTGGGTTTAAACTAAAAGTTTACAAATGCTAAACCAGCTGCTTGACAGAAAGTTTAGAAATGCTAAACAGCGTATATGGATATAATGTTTAGGGTTTCCGGACCAGGAGAATAGAAAGTGAAGATCGGCGAGCGGTTGAAGCGGCTCAGGATGATCAACTCCCTTACCCAGGAGGAGCTGGCCAATCGGGCTGACCTGACCAAGGGGTACATCTCCCAGCTGGAGAATGATGCCACTTCCCCCTCCATCGCCACCCTGAAGGATATCCTCGACGTCTTCGGCGTCAGCATGCAGGAATTCTTCAGCGACCCCATCGGCGAGGACGTGGTCTACGGCAAGGATGCCCGGGTGCAGCCCTCGGCAGCCGACGCGGCCGTCACGGTGGAGCTTCTCGTCCCCGGCGCCCAGAACCGTGAGATGGACCCGGCCCTGGTAACCCTGGCCCCGGGGGAGGAGATGGACGAGCAGAATTTCCACGAAGGGGAGGAGTTCGGCTTCGTTCTGTTGGGGAGAGTTCAGCTCCGGCTGGATGACAAGATCTACACGGTGAAGAAGGATGAGTGCTTTTACTTCACCTCCGACAAGCGGCATACGGTGAAGAACATCGGCAAGGGGCCGGCGAAAATTCTTTGGGTCGTAACCCCTCCGACTTTCGATTATTAACGAATGCGCTCTTTCGCCATCTCGGCGCCGTCCTCGGGAGTCCCGATTTGGCGAAAATATTGCGTTCTCAAGAATTGTTACACGGATTTTAGCCCATATCATTAGTTCAAGCGGCGTCAGATTCGTGATGATAACGGCGGGTGAGAGGAGAGAGGCCCGCAGGCGTAGCAGCGCTACGCCGAGGAGCCTCTTGACGAGCGGACGTCGTTAGCGCGCGAATATGGCGTCGCCCAGGAGGAGTCATGAGCAAGGTACTTATAATAGGAGCCGGCGGCGTCGGCCAGGTGGTTGCCCACAAGTGCGCCCAGCGCAGGGATATATTCAGCGAGATCACCCTCGCCTCCCGGACCAAGTCCAAATGCGACGCCATTGCCGCCCAGCTCAATAACAGCATCAATACTGCCCAGGTGGATGCCGATAACGTCCCCGAGCTGGTGGCGCTAATCAAGAAGGAGCAGCCGAAGCTGGTCATCAACGTGGCCCTGCCGTACCAGGACCTGACCATCATGGATGCTTGTCTCGAAACGGGTGTGGACTATCTCGACACCGCCAACTACGAGCCCCTGGATACCGCCAAGTTCGAGTACAGCTGGCAGTGGGCCTACCAGGACCGCTTCAAGAAAGCGGGACTCATGGCGCTCCTCGGTTCCGGCTTCGATCCGGGCGTCACCAACGTCTACACCGCCCTGGCCGCCAAGAAGTACCTGGACGTGGTGGAAGAGATCGACATCATCGACGCCAACGCCGGTTCCCACGGCCAGCCCTTTGCCACCAACTTCAATCCGGAGATCAACATCCGGGAGGTGACCGCCACCTGCCGCCACTGGGAGCACGGCGCGTTCCAGGAATCTCCGGCGCTTTCCACCAAGCGGGTTTTCGATTTCCCCGAGGGGATCGGCCCCATGAACATCTATCGCCTCTATCACGAGGAGATGGAGTCCATCGTCAAGCACATCCCGACCATCAAGAAGGCCCAGTTCTGGATGACCTTCTCCGACAACTACCTGAAGCACCTTGAGGTGCTCCAGAACGTTGGGATGACCCGCATCGATGAGGTGGAGTTCCAGGGGCAAAAGATAGTCCCGATCCAGTTCCTGAAGGCGCTCCTTCCCGACCCCGGCTCCCTTGGCCCCCTCACCAAGGGGAAGACCTGCATCGGCGTCATCGCCCGGGGGCTCAAGGACGGGAAGCGGAAGCAGGTCTACATCTACAACATCTGCGACCACGAAGCCTGCTACAGGGAGGTTCAGTCCCAGGCCATCAGCTACACCACCGGCGTGCCGGCGGTGGTCGGGGGGATCATGATGCTCACCGGCAAGTGGCACGCCCCCGGCGTCTGGAACATGGAGCAGTTCGATCCGGAGCTGTTCCTGGAGGTCCTCGGCCCCATGGGGCTGCCGGAGGTGGTAGTCGAAGGCGAGTGGCCCGAGCTGTAAAGAAAAGTAGATTGAGGTGAAGTCATGGCAGAGCGTGAACCCGTTACGCCATTCGATGACGCGATTATCAGTTTCATGGCCCGGCATGGGGCAAAGCGGGTTGGAGTATTCGGTTCCTATGCACGGGGGGAGGCGCGGCCGGACAGTGACCTCGATCTGATCGTCTGGTTTTCGGACCCGAAAAGCCTCCTCGGCATGATCCGTCTTGAACGGGAACTGTCTGAACTGGTCGGTGTAAAGATTGACCTGCTGACCGAGGGAGCCATCAGCCCGTACCTCATAGAGCGCATCAAACGGGAACTCAAGGTGATTTACCAATGATTCGCGACGATGCTGTCTATCTTGCACACATCCTCGATGCCCTTCGGCAGATTGTCGAATACACGCGGGGGATGGATTTCGAGAGCTTCCGGACGACTCGAATGGTACAGGATGCCGTAATCCGGCAGTTTGAGGTGGTGGGCGAGGCCACCAAGAACCTGTCGGCCGGGTTCCGTGAGCGCAATGATACTATCCCGTGGAAAGATCTCGCGGGCTTCCGCGACAAGCTGATCCATCAGTATTTCGGCGTTGATCTGGCAACGGTCTGGCGTTCCGTCGCAGACGACGTGCCGCTGCTCATCGATAGTCTGGCCGGAATTACCGTAGAGGAGAGAGCGTTCTGACCGGTATCGACATCGAAAAAATCCTGAAGCTTGCCCCGTCCCCCGCCTACGTGGTGGACCTGGGGCGGCTGCGCCACAACCTCGCCATTCTGGATGAGGTGCAGCGGCGCAGTGGGGCGAAGATACTCATGGCCCTGAAGGCGTTTGCCATGTGGAGCGTTTTCCCCATCATCCGGGAGACGCTGCAAGGGGTCTGCGCCAGCTCGCCGTGGGAGGCGCGGCTCGGCCGCGAGGAGTTCGGCCGGGAGGTGCACAGCTTTGCCGCCGCCTTCAAGGAGAGCGACGTGGTGGAGTTGCTTGCCGTCTCCAACCACCTGGTCTTCAACTCCTTCAACCAGCTTGACCGGTTCCGCCCCCTGTGGGAGAAGGAGCGTGGGAGGGTGTCGGTGGGGCTCCGTGTTAACCCGGAGCACTCCGAGGGGCATACCCCCATCTACGATCCCTGTGCTCCCAAGTCGAGGCTCGGCATCCCCCGGCGGGAGTTCGACGGCCGGTCCCTGGAGGGGGTCGAAGGGCTCCACTTCCACACCCTCTGCGAGCAGCTCTTCGAGCCCCTGGAGCGGACCGCGAAGGTGTTCGAGGAGAAGTTCGGCCCGTTCCTCCACGGCATGAAGTGGCTGAACCTCGGCGGCGGGCACCACATCACCCGCGAGGGGTACGACATCGACGCCCTGGTGGAGTTGATCAAATACTTCAAGGGTAAGTACGGCGTCGAGGTCTACCTGGAGCCGGGGGAGGCCATTGCCATCGGCACCGGCATCCTCGTGGGGGAGGTACTGGACGTGGTGCGCAATGAGATGGATATCGCCATCCTCGACGTCTCCGCCACCTGCCACATGCCCGACGTGCTGGAGATGCCCTACCGTCCCGGCATTACCGGCGGCTTCGACCCCGGCGAGAAGGCCCACACTTACCGGCTTGCCGGGCCGTCGTGCCTGGCCGGGGACGTCATCGGCGACTGGTCCTTCGAGCAGCCCCTGCAGCCAGGGGACCGGCTCGTCTTCGAGGACATGTCCCACTACACCATGGTGAAGACCACCACCTTCAACGGCATCCAGCATCCGGCCATCTGCACCTTTGAGCCGGAAACGGGGGAACTGCGGGTGGTGCGCAGATTTGGGTACGAGGATTTCAAGGTCAGGCTTTCCTGATCGTCATTTCAAAAACCACTGTCATTGCAGCGATGTCAGATTTGTGATGATAACGGCGGCGGAGAGGAGTCCGGCCCGCAGGCGTAGCAGCGCTACGTCGAGGAGTTGGACGACGAGCCGACGTTGTTAGCGCGCGAATATGGCATCGCCGGGAGAGCATATGGAACGCTGGTCCATCAATGAATCCGCAAAAATTTACAACCTCCCCAACTGGGGCGCTGATCTCTTCTCCATCAACAAGAAGGGGAACGTCTGCGTCCACCCGTCCCCAACGTCGAAGCATTCCATCGACTTGCGGGCACTGGTGGACGACCTAATCAAGCGCAAGATCAAGCCACCGATTCTCCTTCGGTTCATGGATGTCCTCCAGGGGCGGATCGCGGCCATCAATCGGGCATTCAAGTACGCCATCGATGAGAACGACTATCCGTCCACTTACCAGACTTTCTACCCCATCAAGGTGAACCAGCAGCGGCAGGTGGTTGAGGCTATCGCCAAGTTCGGCAAGCGCTACAACATCGGCCTTGAGGTGGGTTCCAAACCGGAGCTGGTGATCGGTATCTCCTTCGCCACGGGGAACGGTATCCCCATCATCTGCAACGGCTACAAGGATACCGAGTACATCGAGACGGTCCTCTACGCCACCAAGATCGGCTACGACATCACCATCGTCGTGGAAAAGATGTTCGAACTGGAGAAGATTATCGCCCTGTCGAAAAAGACCGGCATCAAGCCCAAGCTCGGCATCCGGGTGAAGCTCTCCTCCAAGGGGACCGGCAAGTGGGCCACTTCCGGCGGCGAGGACGCCAAGTTCGGTCTCCGGATGTCGGAGATCATCGCCGCCATCGGGCTTCTTGAGCAGAACGAACTCCTCGACAGTGTGAAGCTGATCCATTTTCATATCGGGAGCCAGATCACCAAGATCGATAAAATAAAGAGCGCTCTCATCGAGGGGACCCGGGTCTACGCCGAGATGCGGAAACTGGGAGTCGGCATCGAGTACGTGGATATCGGCGGCGGCCTCGGGGTCGACTACGACGGCTCCAAGTCCAGCTACTTCTCCAGCGTCAACTACTCCATCGAGGAGTACGCCAACGACGTCATCTACCAGATAAAAAACATCTGCGAGGACGCCGGCGTCGAATGTCCCAACATCATCTCCGAGTCGGGGCGGGCCACGGCGGCCCACTACTCGGTGCTGGTGACGAACCTTCTCAACACCAACACCCAGAATCTCATGCCCGATTTTGAGGAGGAGCTTAACGGCGCCGAAAAGCTGGCCCCCACGGTCAAGAAGCTGGTGGATATCTACAAGAGCATCGACCGCTACTCCCTGCGGGAGGACTACCACGACACAGTCCAGCTTATCCAGGAGGCGGTGAGCCTCTTCAACCTGGGGTACCTGACCCTCAACGAACGGGCCATGGCCGAGTGGCTTCACGCCAAGATCCTGCGCAAGATCAACGGCATCGTGGAGAAAATCAAGCCGATTCCCGAAGAGCTCCAGAACTTCCAGCTGAGCCTGCGGCAGACCTATTTTGCCAATTTCTCGCTGTTCCAGTCGATCCCCGACTCCTGGGCCATCGACCAGCTCTTCCCCATCGTGCCGATTCAGCGCCTCAACCAGAAGCCCGACGTCATGGCCTCCATCGCCGACATAACCTGCGACTCCGACGGCGAGATCACCAGCTTCGTTGGCGAGAACGGCCGGACCAAGTACCTGCCCCTCCACAAGATCCGCAAGGACGAGGACTACTTCGTGGGTTTCTTCCTCATCGGCGCCTACCAGGAGATCCTGGGGGACATGCACAACCTCTTCGGCGATACCAACGCGGTGCATGTCACCTTCAACAAGAAGACCGGCTACAAGATCGACACGGTCATCAACGGCGACGCCACCTGGGAGAGCCTGAAATATGTCCAGTACAAGGGGCCGGAGATTCTGAAGCACGTACGGGACACCATGGAGAAGGACGTGGCCCTGCGGAAAGTCTCCATTGAAGAGAGCAGCCACTTCCTGGAACTGCTGGACCGGACGCTCCTCGGGTACACCTACCTGGGGGAGTGACGCCCTGATGTTGTAGTTCTATGCCCCACCGAAAGTCCGCTAATTCTACATCCCCATGACAATGTGCGGCAAAAGTCCGGCCCTTGGTGGTCGTGTTTTTTGCCGCACAGTCCGTTTTTTCCTCTTCTGACATCATCGTTTTTTCTCCACCTTGGTTTTGAACGCTTTTTCCGGATGCCTGGCCGGGCAGTGCCTGTTGCCGGGGAGTATGGTTAGCGCCGCTGAATTAATGGGTCCGAATTTTGCAAAATAGATATATTTCGATGCATGGAAACTAAACGCCAGAAAGAGGTGAGCGATGGCCGAATCACGCCCGATCCGGATATTGTACATGGAGGATAATCCTGCCCTTGCCCGTCTCCTCCAGAAAAGCCTCCAGCGCAAAGAATATGCGGTTGATATAGCGGCAGACGGATTGGCGGGACTGGCGATGCTTGAAGGATCTTCCTATGAGTTGATCCTGGTCGACTACGAGATGCCGGCCTGTGACGGCCTTGAGGTGATTGATACCCTTGTGGCAAGGGGGAGCGAGATTCCAGTCATTATGGTTACCGGCAACGGCAGCGAGAAAGTTGCGGTTGAGGCACTCAAAAAGGGGGCGGCGGATTATCTGGTGAAGGATCTGGAGATGGGGTACATCGAACTTCTCCCCATCGTGATCGAGCAGGTTTTGACCCGCCAGGATCTGCTCCGGGAAAAAAAGCGGATGATGGAGATAATCCGTGAGCGGGAGGAACGTTACCGCCGTCTGGTGGAATTGTCGCCGGATGGCATAGCTATCCACGTGGGCGATAGGATTGCCTTCATTAATGAGGCTGGCGCCCGGCTTCTCGGTGCGGTCGATCCGGCAGCAGTGACAGGAAGGCAAGTAAGGGATTTTGTATCTCCAGATTATCTCGGCTTGATTCGGGACCCGTCCGTAACCGGGGCGTCAAGGGCGGAAGCTGCGCCCTGGTTGGAGACACGGCTGGCCATTGGCGATGGCCGAACCATTGACGTCGAGATTGCAGCGGTTCCGTTCTCTCACGATGGGAAGGAAGCTCTTCAAGTTATTATCCGTGATATAACGGAAAAGAAATTAGCCAATAGGCGACTTGAGTTTCTGGCTCACCACGATTCTCTTACGGGCCTTGCCAACCGGGTGCTTTTCTTTGACCGTCTCGCCATGACCCTTCATCAGGCAGAGCGTGGCCGCCATGGCGCGGCACTATTGTTTATAGACCTTGACCACTTCAAGGGAGTGAATGACACGTTCGGCCACGACGCGGGCGACGCATTGTTGAGGGAAGTGGCGCGGAGGATCGAAGAATGCCTGCGCAAGGTAGATTCCGTTGCGCGCATGGGCGGGGATGAGTTCACCGTTATCCTCTCACGGATTGCCGGTGCAAGCGACGCCGCAGTGGTGGCGGAAAAGATTCTTCAATCATTGAGTGTTCCTGTTGCATTGCCGGGCGGAGAATTCACTGTCGGAGCAAGTATCGGCATAAGTATATTCCCAGAAGATGCAGCCAGCGCGGAGAGCCTTCTCAAGCAAGCAGATGCTGCCATGTATGGGGCAAAGCGGTTCGGCAGAAACCGTTTCAGCTTTGCGGGGGGGGATTTCTTCGGGGGGTCGGCTTACGAGCCCGGGCAGGGGTTTGGTGCATGTTCTTGCTAGGCATTCGTCGGAAGATGGCTTTCCTCAGGATTTTTGCCGTTGTGTTTTTGGTCGTTGCTGTCATGGCCGTGGGGGATGCCCGCGCCATTGATCTGCTTGGCGACAAGCTTGCCATCCACGGATTTGCCTCCCAGGGGTACCTGGACAGTACCGGCAACAACTATCTGACAGCTTCCCGCAATGGGACCTTCCAACTAAACGAGTTCGGCCTCACCCTTACCTCCCGCCTCACCGACAAGTTTCATCTGGGGGCCCAGTTCCTGTCCCGCGATTATGGCACCGTGGGCAATAACGAAGTACGGCTGGACTGGGCGCTGGCTGACTACCGCTTCCATGATCTGCTCGGCCTGCGGATCGGCAAAATCAAACGTCCCATGGGGTTCTACAACGAGGAGCGTGACTCGGATTTTCTCCGTCCCATGGTATTTCTACCCCAGAGCATCTACGACGAAACCAGGCGGGACATGCTCATAGCCTGCATCGGTGGCGGGGTCTACGGCAACGTCCCCGCCGGCATCCTCGGCGACTTCGACTACCAGTTCTTCCGGGGCTGGTTCGATTTCCCCGACGATTCCACCATCGCACGCGTCACCAGGATGAGCGCCCAGAACATTGCTTCCCGCAAGAATTTAGGAACCGTCACCGACCTAGACATGGACAACAAATATGTTGTAGGCGCCCAGGTCATCTTCAATACCTCCATCGACGGCTTGAGGGGGGCCGTTTCCTGGCAGCGGGGGCGTCACGAGCTGATCCTCAATAACGGGGCGCTCCCTTCGGGAGACCTGGCCATTCGCGGCAAGTATGTCTATTCCCTTGAGTATGTGAACGGGCCCCTTACCCTGGCTGGCGAGTATGCCGAAACCGACCGCGAGCAGAAGCTTTTCGGCACTCGCACCGTGGATGGCCGGACCCAGGAGTGGTACGTGATGGGGACCTGGGCCTTCAACGAGCAGGTGAGCCTTTCGCTGCTCTATGATCTCTTCTACAGCGACAAGCACGACCACGACGGCACATACTTCACCCGCCAGGGGAAGCCGGATTATTTAGCATGGCGCAAAGATTTCGGTGCCGGCGTCCGTTTCGACCTCACCCCGTCGTGGACCGTCAAGGCCGAATGGCATGAGGTGGACGGTGCCGCACTCTACCTAGAGCTTTATAACAGTCTACAGAACATTAAGCGGCGCTGGGGTTACGGTGTTGTTAAGGTCTCGTACAATTTCTAGCCCCAAAGGGCGGTATATGCGATGAAGCATTGTCTGCACATCACCCTGGTTCTCCTCTTGTTGGCCGCTGCCGTTCCGGCGGCGGAGCGTGCGGCAGGCTATGTCCTCGTTGTCAACCGGAACAATCCGGTTAATTCCATCACCGAGCAAGAAGCAAACCTCATTTTCTTAGGGAAAAAGACCGTCTGGCCAGGCGGCCATTCCGTCACCATTGTTCTCCAGGAGGGGAAAAGGATTCATGCCGCCTTTGTCAGGGAACTGCTGGGCCGTTCGCCCCTGCAGTATGCCACCTACTGGAAGAAGGCCCTTTTTACCGGAACGGCTATCCCTCCGCGCTCTCTCAGGGGTGATTCCGAAGTGAAGTCGTTCGTGGCCTCTAATCGGGATGCGGTTGGTTATATTTCGCCCGATGCCCTGGATACTTCGGTCAGAGCCCTCGAGGTCCGCAAATGAAGCTTCCCCGCAGCATTCGCACTAAGGTATGGCTCTGTGTTCTCGTGGCTTTTGTGGGTTACCTGGTTGCGACCCTTTCCAGTTACTACTCGAACTTCCACTTTTCCCAGAACCTCGACCACCTGCGCCGGGTTGATTTTCCGCTGGCTCTCAAGGGAGGCGAAGTTCTGAATCGCTACCGGAAGCAACTAAGGCTTTACGAGGATGCATTCGTTACAGGAGAGCGTGATTATGCCCTAAGGGCCAACGAGACGGGCCGGGAGATTGTAACGGACCTTGCCTGGATGGTGGAACTCAGCCGGGAGCATGCCGACCATCGCTATGGCGATGTCCATGGGCTAAAATCCCATTACGAGGCTTATTTCCGGGAGGCATCCGCCCTTTATCCTCGGGCGGTGGGGGGGGCGGACGCTTTGCTGAACGTCGAGATAGCTCGTCTCGGCGCAGACGGGCGTTCAATCCTCGTGGATTTCGAGAGGGTCGCGCGTGGCTATATCTCCTCTGTGGAGTACGAGATCCAGCGCAACCGCGAACTTGCCAGGGACACATCACTCTATCTCTTTGTGCTTTTCGGTACGGTGGTGCTGCTGGCGGTGCCGGCCATAACCTTCGTGGCCAACCGTCTCCTTATTCGCCCCCTCGATGAGTTGCGGGGCATGGTGACTTCTTTTGCCCGGGGAACCCTGGACCTTTCCACGCTCTCCCCTTCCGATGACAGCGATGAAATAGGTTCCCTCAAGGCCTCGTTCAGGGCCATGGTGGAGGGGTTCCGGGAAACCACGGTTTCCCGCGACTACGTAGACAATATCATAGACAGCATGAGCGACTTCCTGGTGGTGGTCGACACCGAAGCCTCCATCCACCGGGTGAACCGGGCCGCATTGGCCATGCTCGGCTACGATGAAGAGCAGTTGCTCGGCGGGCAGGTCGGTTTTCTGTTCGCCCGGGAACGGGACAAGGAGTGCTTGCGTACGCAGGGCCTCAAGGAGTTCGTGGCATCCATCGGCATGTCTCCCGTCGAGTTCACCTTCCAAAGCAGGGACGGGCATCGGATTCCAGTACTTCTCTCCTTGTCGCCGATGTTCAATCCGGACGGTTCTTTCCAGGGGACAGTCTTCGTGGCGGTGGACATCAGTGAGAGGAAAAGGGCAGAGCAGACCCTGCGGGAGAGCGAGCAGCACCTCAAGAACATTCTGGATTCCATCCACGCGGGGATACTCGTCATCGACCCCGAAACCCATACGATCGTTGATGCCAACTCCTTTGCGCTGGCCATGATCGGTGCCCCCAAAGGGCTCGTGGTGGACCGGGTCTGCCACAAGTTCGTCTGCGTGGCTGCCCAGGGGGCCTGCCCCATAACGGATCTGCGCGAGGAGATAGATAATTCGGAGCGGCAGTTGCTCCGGTACGATGGAACTTCCATCCCGATCCTGAAATCGGCGGTTCCGGTCAACTATCTGGGTAAGAAGCTTCTAATTGAAAGCTTCATCGACATTTCCGAGCGCAAGTGGGCCGAAGAGATGCTCCGTTATCTCACCGAAGGAACGGCGTCGGTCACCGGAGAGGAATTCTTCCGCTCCCTGGTCAGGAGGCTTTCGTCAGCTCTCGGGACCCGGTTTGCCTCGGTAACGCGCATCATGGGGGACTCTCCCCGGCGGATCCGCACCCTGGCGTTCTGGACCGGCAATGGCTATTGCGCCAACCTGGAGATGCCCTTGGAGGGCACTCCTTGTGGGCGGGTAACCAATGACGGAGATGTTCTGTTTCATGCCGGCAACTTCGGCTCCATCTACCCTGGTGCGGAGATCCTGAACCGAATGTGCGTAGAGAGTTTCCTTGGGGTGCCGCTGCTAGATTCCCGCGGCAATACCGTCGGCCACCTTGCGGTGATGGATGACAAACCCATGGGCGACGATGAGAGCCATCGTTTCCTTTTGCGGATATTCGCCGTGAGGGCCGGGGCCGAGCTTGAACGGATGAGGGCGGACGAAGCACTGCGCGAGAGCGAGGCTCGCTACAAGGATCTCTTTGAAAACGCCACAGATCTGATCCAGAGCGTATCGCCATCGGGGGAGATCCTTTACGTGAATCGGGCCTGGCGGGAAACGCTCGGCTACAGCGAGCAGGAAGTGAAAGGGATGACCATTGACCGGATAATCCACCCTGAGAGCCTGGCGCATTGCATGTGCGAATTCCGCCGGATCATGGAAGGTGAGAGCCTCGAAGGTGTAGAGACCCGTTTTGTGGCCAAGGATGGGCGCTCCATTCTCGTTGAAGGAAGCATTAACTGCAATATCGTCGACGGCAATCCGAAGGCCTCGCGGGGAATTTTCCGGGACATCACGGAGCGCAGGCAGCATGAGGACACGCTCCGCAAGTATGCGACCGAGCTGGAGCAGATCAACGAGGACTTGAAAGATTTCGCCTATATTGTATCCCACGACCTGCGGGCGCCGCTGGTAAGCATCAAGGGGTTCTCCCATGAGCTGTCTGCGGCTGTGGACGAACTCAAGGGTATCGTCGCCGCGCTTGCCCCGACCATCGATCTGGCATCCCGCGAGCGGATCCAGCGGATCTTCGAGCAGGATATCGACGAGGCCGTTGGTTTTATCAATTCATCTTCCCAGCGTATGGACACGCTCATTACTGCCATCCTCAACCAGTCGCGGCTGGGCCGCAGGGAGCTTCATGCGGAGTTGGTTGACATGGGCGCAATCGTCCGCTCAATCCTCAATTCGCTGGCACATCAGATAGAAACAAGCCGGGCAATGGTCGAGATCGGGACTCTTCCCGTCATCACCGCGGACCGGCTTGCCATGGAGCAAATAATGGGGAATCTTCTGGACAATGCCCTCAAGTACCTGGAGGCCGGTAGGGAGGGTCGTCTGCACGTCTGGTCGGAAGAGTCGGGCGAGGAATGCCTCTTTCATGTCAGGGATAATGGGCGCGGGATCAGGGCCGAGGACATACCGCGGGTGTTCGAGCTATTCCGCCGGGCCGGCAGGCAGGACGTGCCGGGGGAGGGGATGGGGCTCGCCTGTGTGAAAACCCTCGTGCGTCGGCTCGGAGGCCGCATCTGGTGCGAGTCCGAGATAGGCGCAGGAAGCACCTTCAGCTTTGCCCTGCCCTCCGCGAAGCAGTCCCCGAACTGCGGCTTGGTCTGTGAGAGACAGGGAATTCCTGCATGCTCCCCTGCCGCCGGCATGTTGCCTCTTTAAACGGCCAGGTCGATCTGCTGCACCGTGCCCACGACACCGTTCTCCTTCACATAGATGCCGGTAGTTCTGACCGACCCAAGCAGGGCGTTGTCCGCCCCCTTCAGGTCGAAGGGAGTAGCAACGTTGCCCAGGCTGATGGCGCCGACTCCTGAATCCTTGAGGCTCGTGAGCGTGCCGTCGCTCCCCCCCGACCAGGTGGCGAGCCGGGAGAATACGGCGTCCCCCTCGTCGATCCAGCCGTTGCCGTCTTCGTCGAAGGCGGCCAGTTCGGCGAAACCTTCGCCGGTGGTGGGGCCGAAGAGTTCGCTGCCGTCGTTGATGACGCCGTCGCCGTTGCGATCCAGGGCAAGGTAGCCGCTTCCGCCGCCGAGGGTTGCGATCTGGTCGGTGGTTCCGTCGGCGTCGATGTCGAAACTGAAGCGCAGGTCGGTGAGTTCCGCTGCGGTTCCGTTGAAGTTTATGACCAGGGGGTCTTTCTTCACCGCATCGCCGGCC
Source organism: Geobacter benzoatilyticus (assembly GCF_017338855.1). Classification (NCBI taxonomy): domain Bacteria; kingdom Pseudomonadati; phylum Thermodesulfobacteriota; class Desulfuromonadia; order Geobacterales; family Geobacteraceae; genus Geobacter; species Geobacter benzoatilyticus. Next base: position 91,571 of record NZ_CP071382.1, on the reverse strand, counting down.
CTCAGGCTTACGCTCGTTTCGCTGAACTGCTCCCGCTCCATGATGAGTCCAAGGTCGAAGGCGATTTCCATGCCGTCAGCGGTCTTTATCACTCCAGTGGCCTCAAAGCCGGTGCTCTCGAATTCGTAGCGGGATTCGTAGAAGTCGTATTCCATCCCCCAACCGGCCCGCCGGTTCTCCTGTGGCGTTTCCTTAGCCTTGCTGCATTCCTCGGGGAGGGGGTCGGCGCACTGGCCGTCCTTCAGGCTGTACACCCGTATCTTCTTGCCGGTCATCTTTTCGATAAGGGTCTTGAGGAGTTCCAGGCGTGGTTCGAGGCTTTCTTCGTCTCTGGGGCCGAGCCCTTCCGTCTTTTCTGTCCCTTCTGCTTCGTCGCGAAGCTCGTTGCGGGCGTGGGCCTCGTCGGCGCGGCCCCGGTTCGAGAGGGTGACGGTGTCGATGATCCCCTTCCCCTCGAAATCGGGCCGCTGATCCCCGATCCAGAGCTTAAGGGACTCCTTCCGTTCGTACCGCTCCACCGATACATGCTGGCTTGCCAAGGTGATGTCCGATCCCGCGATCCTCATTGCCGACTCCTTTCGTCGCTGTTCCGGAAAAATATCCGGAATGCCTTCCCATGTCCCTGGGCACATCCCTGCTTATGTACCGTATCGGCGTATCCCGTAAAAAATGAAGGGAAAAGTTATCTTTGTGATTGCCGGCGCAAGTGGTATTTGTGGGGTAAACTGTTTGTCCTGAAGAGTTCGCGTCAGGGGGCGGAAGAAGGGGGATTTGTGGAAAATCTGACCGTAACGGGGCTCGTGCGGCTAATCGGCGCCGGTGCCACCATGATTTATGTGAAAACCGGCAACGAACGGCACACCGAGCAGATTGTCTCCCAGGCGGCGGGGAGGCTGCGGGGAGTGGGGGCACCGTACGTGTGGACCTGCACTGGCGGATTCAGCCGCAATGGAGAGGTTGTGGAGGGGATTACCGATCCGGTGGCGTCCCTGGATTATGCTGTTGCGCAAGAGGGACCGCTGCTGTTTCTCTTTAAGGATTTTCCCTGGTTCTGGGGCGACAATCCCTACCTAATTCGCGCTCTCAAGGAGTTTGCCCTGTGCGGCAAAGCAAAGGCTATTATCGTCATCGGCCAGGATGAAGGGCTGCCCCCGACACTCCGGGAGGAGTTCGTAGTCCTCCACCAGGGGCTTCCGTCCATGGATGAGATCAGGGCATTCTTCGCCCAGGCCGCGGCGCGGGATGTCCACCTTGCCAAGGCGTGCCGGGAGCGGCCAGGCCTTATGGATGATCTGGTTGTGGCGGCTCAGGGGCTCGACTTCACGGATCTGGAGCGGGGAATGAGAACGGCGCGCGCTTCCGGTGAAACGGGGGGCGACGGGTTTGTCAGGGCCATGTTTGAAACCAAACAGGCCAGCATCCGTACGAGCGGCATTATGGAGTATGTGGTGAATGACGTGACCCCCGGCCAGGTGGGGGGGATGGAGAACCTGAAACAGTGGCTGGCCCGGCGAGAGCAGGCCTTCAGTCTTGAAGGGATTTCCTCGGGGGAGAACCTTCCCAAGGGAGTGCTGATGATGGGGATTGCAGGGTGCGGTAAATCGCTCTTTGTGAAGGCCATTGCCGCCACGTGGCGGCTTCCCCTTATCCGCCTCGATATGGCATCGGTTTACGACGGCACCTTCGGGTCTCCGGAATCGAGCCTCCGAAAGGCGTTCAGGACTGCCGAGGCGATGGCGCCGTGCGTCCTCTGGATCGACGAGATTGAATCGGGCATTTCCACCCAGGGGTTCAAGGCAGAGGGGGGGGCGGCGTCGCGCATTCTCGGTTCCTTTCTTACCTGGATGCAGGAAAAGCGGGCGCCGGTCTTCGTGGCCGCCACTGCTAATGCCATCGAGATGTTGCCGGCCGAGATCATCCGCAAGGGGCGTTTCGACGAAATCTTCTACATCGGGCTCCCCGATGCGAAGGCACGCGAGGAGATATTCCGCATCCACCTCGCCCGACGGAGAGTTGCCCCGGAAACCTTCGACGTGCCGCTCCTGGCCGGTTCCACCAAGGGTTTTTCCGGGACTGAGATCGAACAGGCGGTCCTTTCTGCCGTATTTGAAGCCCAGGCCGAAGGGCGCTCCATGACTCAGCAGGACCTCATGGCCGCCGTCAGTCGCACGGTTCCCCTGTCTGTCACCATGGCGGAGCAGATCAAGAAAATCGAGGCATGGGCCTTCAAACGGGCGGTGCCGGCGTAAAAGCGGGAACCAGAGATCCGGGGCAGGGGACGGAAAACCCATAAAACGAACCAAAAGCGTCTTCTGACTCGGTTCTTCACTTTCGTTTCTTGCTGTTTAACCTTTCCCGGCCCCTAGTGCCTGGTTCTGTCGCGGTGTCGGCGGCATCTCTGCTCTGCGGAAATAACGGCTCCTGCTTGACAATGGCGCAGTTGCCTCTATTCTTGTCCCTAATGCTTCTGTTCAAGGTAAGGCCAAGAAAAAGAAAGGGATTTTTATGAAAACAATATCTGGGACTCTGACCGTTTTTGCGGTTACCGCCCTCGCAGGGCTTGCCTTCGCTGCCGGCGGGAAGGATTCGAAAAAAGGCGAAGACCTTTTCAGGCAACACTGCATGGCATGTCATGCCGATGGTGGCAATATCATAAATCCCGCCAAGACCATAGGTAAAGAGACCCTAAAGGCCAGTGGAATCAGCGATTGGAAGGGGATCGTCAAAGTCATGAGAAATCCCGGCCCAGGGATGACGAAATTCGACGTTAAGGCAGTTCCAGACAAGGATGCGAAGCTGATAGCCGAATATATCCTCAAGACATTCAAGTAACCCGAGGTAATTCCGCCTCCTGCTATTACCGGCGGGAGGTGGCAGAGTTTTCCGGCGGAGAGAATTGCGGCATGACAATCAAGAGGCATATCAGAACACTGGCGATTTCGACTGTTATGATGGCCGTGTCCATCCCGTCGTTAGCTGCCGACAACTCGTGGGAGATCATTGACGATAATCCCGCTGCTTCAACCTATTCCTACGATTCAACCTCTGTTGCCGAAGCAGAAGAAGGTCTCGTCACTGTCTGGACCAGAGTCGTATATACCGACGAAGGAAAGGCCGATGCCCTCGATACCATCGGTAACCCCCCTGAGTTCAAAGATCTTACCTCCACAGACTTCCTCTATACCATTAATTGCTCTGAAGGTATGAGCCGCTTGGAAAAAGTAATCCACCGCAAAGGAAATGGCGAAATTATCAAGGAGTATTCTCTAGCCGGCAAGACCCCTTGGACGGAGCTCGAGGGCGAAACGCGGATGAGCCTGCTTCGCGAAGCTGTTTGTGACCAGCCTTAGGCAAAGATTAGTGCATGTTTTGCTTTAGGGTAAGCCGTCTTTGTTATTTGACAAATCCGGTTGTCAATTTTCGTCACTTTGCATTGTATTGATGTCAAAATTCCTTTTTTAATTATATTATATATTTAGTTGCATATTTGATGGGATCAATCTTTATCCTGACTCAATTTGTCTATGCATGCGCGTTGCAGACAGCACTGCAATAGAAAATGTATGCATGGAAGAAGTGCCGTATGTGGCCGATATAATTGAATACATTCGATTAGTTTCTTTGCTTGGGATGATTAGGTAATTTGGTATTTGGTTAATTAATCAACATTTTTTTGTTTGGTCTCTGATTTTTTAATTTGCTGCAATGGATAGGTGGCGCTTTTCTTGCTTGATGAGGAAGTTTAGTGCCGGCGAACGGTTCATTTTTTTGTCTACAAATGTAAGTAAGTGCTAACACCCTGTTGGCGAACGGGGAATATGGCCATGGCGAATGCCAAAATGGATAGAACCGTAGGCAGCTGTTCCGTTACCCGTGAACGGATACTGGATACAGCCATAGGGCTCTTCTCGACGAAGGGGTATGCCGGGGCCACGACCCGGGAAATTGCCCGCCAGGCTGGAGTGGCTGAGGTCACTCTTTTCAGGCATTTTGCGTCCAAGGAGAAGCTTTTTGAGGCCGTTATCTCCCATTACTCCGCCCTTCCAGGCCTCAAATCACTGCTGCCCAAGGCGTTGGAGCTGCCCTACGAGGAAGCATTGAACAGGATGGCAGACCTGCTTCTCGATACGCTGATTCAGCTGAAAGACTGGATCAGGATCATGCATGCCGAGGTGTTGCACTCGCCCGACAAATTGATGGGCATATTCCACTCGTTTCTCGATGAGATATTCGATTTTTTTGCCTCCTACTTCCGCGAGCTCCAGAAGCGGGGCGAATTGCGGGACTTTGATCCGGAGATGGCGGCGCGGGTTTTTCACAGCATGTTTTACTGCTTTTTCAATATGGAGGAACTGCTGGGGCGCAAGCACCACCGGGCAACAGACCGCAACAAAGCTGTAAAAGAATTTGTAACCCTGTTTATCCACGGGATTCTGGCACGCCCTTGGTCTTTTGCTGACGGAAACGTTTGAACAACTACACATGGGATTGAAAGGTGAACACCGGTGCAAAGGAGGTGAGAGGAAAATCCGGATGTTCGCAAATGGATGAAGTTGCTGATTTTTTGAGAAAGGAGGTCCAATTAATGGGAATCAAAGGGTTTACCCGCCTGCTCCTGCTGGCCGGAGTACTCAGTTCAACGAGCGGCTTCGCTGCCGAAATTCACGGCAGAAGCTCGACCCAGCTATCCTGGTTCAACAATTACTACAATGATCAGCGACAGGTGGAGCTTGGTGAGTACTTACGCTTTTCCGTCACTAACCTTGATAAAGAGGGAAAAGCCTCGATCCAAGGCTACGGCAGGATTACTCAGGACCTGAACAACGGCGAAGGATTCAACAGCAGGCTCTATTACCTGTACGGCGAGTACCGCGACCTCTACGACAAGGTCGACTTCCGGCTGGGTCGCCAGTTTGTGAATTCGGCCGCCGGCACCGCGATCATCGACGGTGGACAGATTGACCTCAAGAATGTTGGACCAGTGGCATTCTCGGTATTCGGTGGCCGTGACGTCATTTTCGGCCTTGATGATGAAGCCAGCCAGAGTGGTGACTATGCTTTCGGGGCAGCCGCTTACTTGCAGGGGTTCAAATCGACCGACCTCGAGTTAAGCTGGTTCCGCAAGTGGGACCGGTGGGACATCTCTCGCGACATCCTGGGAGCCAGTTTCAAGCAGTACCTGTTTAACAGCCTTCGTCTCTATGGCAACACAAGGTTCGATCTGGTTACCGAAACTTTCAACGAGGTTCTGGCAGGGGTTAAATACTACCCTATGTCGAACCTTGTGCTGACCGGCGAATGGTACCAGAGCTATCCCACCTTCGATACAACATCCATCTATTCCGTATTTTCGGTGGATCGTTATCAGGAAGCCGTATTCCGGGCCGATTACACAATCAACGACATGATTGCCGTACATGGCGGATACACGGCACAGTACTTCGAAGAAGGGGAGAAGGGGCACATCTATGAAATAGGTTGTGGCCTCAGCCCCATCGAACCGCTCCAGATTAACTTCGAGTTTGACAACAACCAGGGTTACAACGGCAGCAACAATGGTTTCGTTCTTGATGCCTTCTACGATGTAACCAAGGCCCTGCAGGTTTCCGGCGGTCTGGCTTATGATGTTTATCAGCGCGATGGGATGGCAAACAACGAGATTGCCCGCGTCTACTGGCTTGGCGGCAAATATCGCCTTGCCAAGAACATGGCCGCGTCACTTCGCGTGGAGAACAACGTCAACGAGCAATACCACAGCGACACCCAGGGGCGCTTCGTTTTCGATTACGACTTTTAGAAAGGGGGTAATCTGTGAAGAAATGGTTCATAGCACTGCTGCTTGTTACCGTATCGATCTTCTTTGTGCAGATGGCCCTTGCTGAAAAAATGGCCCACAAAGAATACGCCTCGACCCCCATTGCAGATTGTAACAGCTGTCACAAAGGCGAAGGGGTCGCACCCAATCACGACAGTGACTGGCTCCGCAATCACCGGGTGCTTGCCAGCAAGGCGGGCAACAACTGCGCCCAGTGCCACACTCAGTCATGGTGCCTGGATTGCCATTCCGGCGGCGGCATCGAGCGGGATCTTGCAACCCGCAACTACAATCGCGACTACGTTCCGAAAAGCCATCGCAGCAACTTTATCAGCATCCACCCGAACAAGGCGCTGGATAACCCGCAGAGCTGCAATCGCTGCCACGAGCCTTCCTACTGCAACGAGTGCCACGCCCGGTTCCCGAAAGGGTCCATGCGGATCAAGTCGCACTTGAGAAGCGGCAACACCAAAAGCTACATCTGGAACAGTGAACATGCGAGTGAAGCACGCAGGAACCTCCAATCATGCCAGGCCTGTCATCCCGATGGTGACGAGTGCGTAAAATGTCACGGTACTGTCGGCAAGGGTGGGACGGGCATCAACCCGCACCCGAGAAAATTCAAGGGTGACAACATTATTGAACGGAGCGACCGGTCTTGCCGGAAGTGCCACAAGCTCTAGACTCACACCACAACAAGGAGGTACGCCACATGAAGTTGTCTAAAAGTCTGACCCTGTTGCTGGGAGCAGCGGCCATGTTTGCAATGTACGGCTGCGGAAGCGACAACCGTGAGAGCAATATCGATCAACAGAGCGCCAGCTACCAGGCATCTGCTGCTTGTATCGGCTGTCACGACAACACTATCTACAGATCACCGGTTACCGGCGCCATTATCGCTGAGGAGTGGAAAGCTTCTGCTCACAATACCCGGAACGGCGCCAGTTGTCCCGATTGCCATACAACCAACGGCCACCCGTCAGGTGGCGCGCTTGCCAATATCCCGGGGGATGTTGTCTGCCTCAACTGCCACACCGCCACCAGCATGAGGACCTATAACGCACACTTCGTTGGCGGCGCCACTTACGATGCCACCAAGGCTGCCTATGTGACCCCGTATGACGCCAACTCCTGCCGGGTATGTCACAACCCTCACGACACTACCACGCTTCTTGCCGTTAACCAGCAATGGGCAGCGTCCGGACATGGTGACGTCACCAAGGAACCATGGATGCATTACCCGTGGCGGAGTTCATCCCGCGATGCATGCCAACGCTGCCATACTGCGGGTGGCTTCCGCTACTATATGACCGGAACACAAGGTCAGCTTGTTGCTGGAACTTCCGCCATCTTCGGCAAGTACACCACCGGCCGTGAGGCCCTTGGCTGTAAAGGCTGCCATACCGATTACAGCTGGAAGCGTATCACCCCTCAGGCTGCTTTCGTGACCCCCTACACCCCGTCGCTTGGTGCATCGAACAGCTTCCCAGCCGGGACCGTCATCGGCGATACCCAACTCTGCATCCCCTGCCACGCGGGGCTGACCGGTGGTACTTCTGTGGAAACCACAACTGCTGATCTTAAAAATACCAACTTCTCTGCCTTCAACTCCCACTATATGGCTGCCGCTGGCACAATGTACGTGAAGGCAGGCTTCACCGGCTTCACCTCTGCCAGTGCAGTACTCGGAACCAGCACCTATGGCAAATCCCTTACTTCGACTGATGATGGCGGCGCTGTTAGCAGTACCCACCGGAAGCTGGGAACTTCGGCGATCATCGGCGACCACGGCATCACTGCCGCGGATGGGCTCGACGCTGGCGGCCCCTGCGTCACCTGCCACATGAAAGGCGGACACTCCCTGGCAATTAATGGGGATGCCTTCAACCGCGTCTGCGTCAAGTGCCATGATGCTGAGGGAACTACCACGCTGACCGCGAGCAATTTCAAGACGGCATTTATTGATCCGCAGGCGGAAGTTTTCGAAAATGCACTGAATCTAGCTTTGAACATCCTGCAAACCAAGTATGGTGTTGGTTACAATTCGGCGGCCTATCCTTACTTCTACGATCTGACCCTGGATTCGACCGGCAAGACCGCCCTCAAAGACTGGACCCGTAGCGGGACTGTCGCCAATCCGAAGAAACTCCTCGGTGCATGCTTCAATATTAACCTCCTGAAGCGTGAGCCTGCTGCCTATGTCCATGCCCGCACCTATACACGCAGGCTCGTCTATGACACCATTGACTTCCTCGATGATGGTGTGATGAACTGGTCTGTAAGCGCCACTGCCATTGCCAAGAACTCCACGCTCTATGGCAAAGGCGCAAAAGCCTATACTACCAGTGCTACCGTTGGCGATGTCGCCCCAGGTACAACGGAAAGCATGCTTTATCTGAACGGCTTTAACCGTACTAACGGCGCTTGGAGTACGCCTGAGCGTCCATAGCCTGCGGCGTTAGATTGTAAATGCCATAAAAGCCCCCGCCTCGTCGGGGGCTTTTTTTATGGTAGGATAGTACTGGCCTTTGACAGGCTGAACCCACCACGGAGGACTTCCATGAAAAAAATCGTTCTGTATCTGCTCGCACTGACGTTCACCTGTACCGCAGCCTTGGCCGCCGGCGGTCTTGACGGCTTTCTCAGCAACCTCAACGTGCAGGCCCGTGCCGACCTGACCGGATTTGCCGGCCGGCTGAGTGCCCAGTTCGGCGTGCCCGGCGCCCAGGTAACGGCAACGCTGGGGACAGTCCGGGAGCCTGCCGATGCCTTTATGATCTACCAACTGGGGCAGATGTCCCATCAGCCCTACGAGAGAGTCCTCCAGACCTATCAGGCTAATCAGGGCAAGGGATGGGGCGTGATGGCAAAAAGCCTCGGCATCAAGCCCGGCTCGGCCGAATTCCACGCCCTCAAGCGGGGCGATTTCTCTCTGACCGGTAAACCCGCCCATGGGGAAAAGGGTAAAGGGCAGGGGAAGGGTAAGGGAAAAGGACACAATAAATAACCCCGGACCGGAGAGGCGCTCTAACCTTGGGTGATGGAGCGCCTTTCCGGTTCCTCAACGATTCAAGGCAATACTCTTCTACAAAAAAACCGGCAGCCGTTCAGTGAGCCGGATCTCCTCCGGCGTTACCAGCGCCCGGTAGGCCAGGGCCTCCACGCCGCTTGCCACGGCCAGCCGCAATAGTCGTCCGTATTCGTTTTTCCTCATATTACGCTTGCGCCATCTAAAATTCGTACTATACTCCGAATAAAATTTGTTTGATTCGGAGTAGCTATGTTCGAGCAGGCGATTGTCGACCAGAACCCCCATTGGGGTGGCCAACCCTACAACGAAGGTGTGCGAAGGGATGTTCTAGGTAAGATTCTAGAATTCCTTGACCTTCCGCATATCATCTCACTTGTCGGAGTACGCCGTGCGGGCAAAAGCACCATTGCCCGGCAGGCAATCAACTACCTCATGGGCGAAAAGGGGATCAACCCGAAGAATATTCTCTTTCTCAACCTGGAAACTCCCCAGTTCAGTCGCTTTCGCAACGATGTCGCTTCCCTGGAGCGGATCTACGATGATTATCTGAAACTCGCCGCTCCCGAGGGAACGGTCTACTGTTTTCTGGACGAGGTTCACTTCTTTCCCGAGTGGCAGGTCTTCGTCAAGGACCGCTTCGAGCGGAAAGGGATCAAGTTTATTGTCACCGGCTCCAATTCCCGCCTCCTGTCCTCGGAGTTCATTACGCTTCTTTCAGGTCGGGCGCTTCCCGTTGAGGTGTTTCCCTTTTCTTTCGCCGAGTTCGCCCGTGCCAGGGGGCTTGATGTCGGCGACCGTCTCGAAGCGCTGCGGGATAGGCATCGCTTCAGGGGGGTGTTTGACGAATATCTCCGGTTCGGCGGTTTCCCGGAAATTGCATTTATCGAGGACAGTGCCCTGAGGAAAGAAGTTCTCGTCATGTATGCCCGGAATATCCTCTACCAGGACATCGCGCCCCGCTTCGGCGTGAAGAAAGCACAGGAACTGGAAAATCTCTTCTTTTACCTGACGTCCAACGTGGCGTCACTCTATTCATTCAATCGTCTGGCTGCGCTCGTGGGGCTGACCGACAAGACGGTGAAGGAGTATCTCTCGTTCTTTGCCGATGCACATCTGCTCTTTACTCTCGATTCCTTTGATTTTTCGGTAAAGGAGCAGATCAGGAGTCCGAAGAAGATCTACGCAATCGATACCGGCATGGCTGCGGCAACGGCTTTCAGCTTCTCGGAAAACTTCGGTCATTACCTGGAAAATCTGGTCTTTCTTGCGCTGCGGCAGCAGGGGCGGGAGATTTACTATTACAAGACCGCCACCGGCCTGGAGGTTGATTTCGTCTGCCGGGAGAAGGGGGCTTTAACCGAGTTCATTCAGGTTGCCAGAGATCTTCAGGGAGAGAAAACCAGAACCCGCGAACTCAAAGCTCTTTTCCGGGCTCTTGAAGAGACGGGATTACAAAGCGGTACGATTGTTACCTATGAGGATGAGGATGAAATCAGCGAAGGGGGGAGAACCATACGAGTTGTGCCCGCATATCGGTATTTCTGCGGCTGATGAGGTGTCTCCCCCATACCGAAAAGGAAGATGTACCTTATTCTTCTTTACCGATTCAAGGCTAAGCCTTCTACAAAAAAACCGGCAACCGCTCCGTGAGCCGGATCTCCTCCGGCGTTACCAGTGCCCGGTAGGCCAGGGCCTCCACTCCGCTTGCCACGGCCAGCCGCAATAGTCGTCCGTATTCCGGATCGATGGCGTCGGCCGGCGCCACCCCGTCGCCATCCCCCCGCTGCACCACGAAGAAGATCACCCCGCGATCGCCGTGCCGCACCATCTCCATCAGCTCCCGCAGATGCTTCTGCCCCCGCTCCGTCACTGAGTCGGGGAAAAGCGCCCGCCCACCTTCTACCAGGGTCACGTTCTTAACTTCCACCCAGCAGCGTCCGGTCTCACCTTCCAGGAGGAGGTCAATTCGGCTCCGTTCCTGGCCGTAGCGCACTTCCGGGCGGATGCTTCCGTACCCCTGAAGCTCAACCACGGTGCCCTCTTCGATGCCCTCCCGCACCAGACGGTTCGGCAGCCCCGTGTTGATGCCGGCCCAGAAGCCGTCGGCCATGACCAGTTCCCAGGTGTAGGCCAGCTTCCGGGCCGGATTTGTGCTCTTCGAGAGCCAGACAGGGCTGCCGGGGATGTTGCATCCCTTCATGCTTCCCGAGTTGGGGCAGTGGGCAGTGACGGTGGTGCCGTCGTCCAGTTGTACGTCGGCGAGAAACCGCTGGTAGCGGCGGATGAGGGTGCCGGGGTATAGGGGGAAAGGTAGTCGCATGGAGAGGGTGTAGCATGGCGTACAGTGGCGGGCAAGTTTAAAGGTGATGATCTGAAAAATAACGTTTGTTCATTGACAGGGTGTAAAACTCTGTTATTAACTTTAGAACGATTCGGAATTATTGGGCTTTTACGATTTGCCCCTTGCGGTTGCTTCCGCGATAAAACCACGATGCCATCAGCAGTTACACAATTTGCCGTACGTACATTCTGACGAAAGGAGTTCAGACGATGCCTACGTATCTTCATCCGGGTGTGTATGTGGAGGAGATCCCGAGCGGCTCCCGACCCATCGAAGGGGTCGGGACATCTACCGCTGCGTTTGTCGGCTATACCACGAAGGGACCGGTGGCCGAACCGACGCTTTTGTTCAAGTGGAGCGACTACGAGGAGCAGTTCGGCGGTATCCGCGATCTGGGAAAATCGGCCACGGGCGACCCCATGGGGTTTGCGGTCTACAGCTTTTTCCAGAATGGGGGGACCGCCGCCTACATCGTGCGGGCCATCACGGAGGGGAGCGCCGACACTGCCGAGGGATTCCTGGTTAATCCCGACGATGCCGCCCAGATCATCCGCTTCGCCGCGGCCAATCCGGGTGAATGGGGTAACGAGTTGCGAGTGAGGTTCGAGGCCAAGGCGGATGCCCCCGGCTTCTACACCCTGCGGGCCGGTGTCATGGACGGGACCGAGTTCAAGGAACGGGAGCGGTTCAACGACCTGACCGTGGCCGACGACGATGCCCCCGACTACATCGAAAGCAAGGTGAATGACGCCTCCACCCTCATCAACGTGGAGATGCAGGCGATCAGCCAGTACCTCCTGGGGGTGAGCATCAGCCAGGATCTTGCGGCCGTGGCCGATTTCAGCGTGCTCAACGACCTGACCATGACCGTCAACGTGGACGGCACCGCCCGTACCGTCACCTTTGCCACCGACGAGTTCGACGCCACGAGCACACTTGCCGACGTGGCCGTGAGCATCCAGGCCCTGGTGCGGGGGGCGGTGGTGGCCAACCCGGCGGTGCGGGACTTCACCTGTGCCGCTGAAGGCGACCAGCTCGTTCTCACCTCCGGTACCCGCCTGAGCACTTCGTCAGTCGTGGTGAGCGGCCCCGGCGATGCCACCGACGCCTCCACCGTTCTTCTCCTGGGACTTGCCAACGACGGTACCGAGCGGACCGGCCAGCAGTCGCTCAATGCCATGCTTTCGGGAATCGCCGGCCAGGTTTCCCTTGCCGGCGGAACCAACGGCAGCGAACCCGACAAAGACGCCTACGACGGCATCTTCGCCGCTTTCGAGAAGGTGCGCGATATCAGTATCCTCTGCCTGCCGGGCCAGGCCTGGGATTCCACCACCGAGCAGTCGATCATCGACGCCGCCGTGGCCCACGCCGAGAAGATGAGAAGCCGAATGGTCATCATCGATCCCCCCGAGGGGACCGAGTTGAGGACCGAGAAAGCGGTCAACGACCTGGGCTTCAAGCCCAAGACCTACTCGGTGGTCTACTATCCCTGGGCCAAGGTGGCCAACCCCTTCTACAATGCCGAGAACAACCCCGGCGTGCCGTCCACCCTCCTTGTGCCCCCCAGCGGCTTCGCGGCCGGCATGTGGGCCAAGATCGACGGCCGCCGCGGCGTCTGGAAGGCCCCGGCAGGCGTCGAGACGTCGCTTCTTGGAGTGGCCGGCCTCCAGTATCCGGTGGAGGACGGGGAGCAGGATTCCCTCAACCCCCTCGGCGTCAACTGTCTCCGGAAGATGCCGGGCTTCGGGCCGGTCATCTGGGGAAGCCGCACCCTGGCCACCAAAGCCGACCCCGAATGGCGCTACGTCCCCATCCGGCGTACCGCCATCATGATCGAGCAGAGCATCTACAACGGCATCCAGTGGGCGGTCTTCGAGCCCAACAACCACAACCTCTGGGCATCGCTGCGGGCCAACATCGGCTCGTTCATGGACGGGCTTTTCCGGGCCGGCGCCTTCCAGGGGGAAAAGGCCAACGACGCCTACTTCGTCCGCTGCGGCCTGGGGGACACCATGACCCAGGGGGACATCGACCGGGGCCAGGTGATCGTCATCGTCGGCTTCGCACCCCTGAAACCGGCCGAGTTCGTCATTGTGCGGATTCAGCAGAAGGTTGCTGAACAATAATTGATCCAGGCTGTTGAAAAACGTAGTGAGGAGGCCGGGATGCTAGGCGCAAGTGAGCGAAAAGGCGAGGCGTACCCGTCGGTACGTTGAGCTTTTGAGCGAACGGCAACTACGCAGACTGGCCCCGCAATAGTTTTTCAACAGCCTGTAAAGGAGGTTTGTGATGGCTGCACCGCTCTTTCCTGTCAACACCCATCGGCACGATCCCTACCGCACCTTCAAGTTCCAGGTCGTCATCGACGGCAAGGTGGTGGCGGGGTTGAAGAAAATGGGAGCCCTCAAGAAGAAGACGACGCCGGTGAAGTGGCGCGCCTCCAACGACCCGTCCCACGAGCGGGTCATGCCGGGGGGAACCAGTTACGACCCGGTGACCCTGGAGCAGGGGCTTACCCACGACCCGGTCTTCGAGAACTGGGCGAACCTGGTGAACAACATCCAGGGGGATGCCGCCATGTCCCTGAAGAACTACCGCAAGGACATCATCATCAATGTCCTCAATCTTCAGGGGAAGGTGGCGATCTCCTACAAGCTCTACCGGGCCTGGGTCTCCGACTACCAGGCGCTTCCGGACCTGGACGCCGGCAACATGAACACCATCGGCATCCAGACCATCACCCTGCAGCACGAGGGGTGGGAGCGGGATACCAGCGTCCCCGAGCCGGCTGAGTCCTGATGGGGCTCCCCGGCGGTATCCTGCATGACGGTGCCCGGCGGCGGGACTTCGCCTTCCGTCACCTGACCGGCGCCGTGGAACTGGCCCTGGCCGAGGCGGCCGGGGCCGGCGCCACCCTGCCGGCGAAGGTGACCGCGGCCCTGGCCGCAGCTCTGGAGCACGTTGGGGGGAAACCACCCGTGCCGGAAACGGTGTCTGGGCTTGCCGTCGCCGACCGCCAGTTTCTCATGGGGCGCCTGGCCACGGGGCTCGGCTTGGGCGAGAGTTGGCTCACGGCCCGTTGCGGCAGGTGCGGCGAGCGGTTCGATTTCTCCGTAACTCACGCGGACCTGCCGGTGAAGGAGGCGGGGGAGGGGTACCCCTTCACCACGGTGGCGACAAGCCTCGGGCCATGCCGCTTCCGGGTTCCCACCGGGGCCGACCAGGAGTTCCTTGCCGGTATCGAAGATGAGGGTGAGGCCTGCAGGAGTCTCGTGGGCCGTTGTCTGGTGGATTTCCCCGGGGAGGGACAGCCCTCATTCACCGCCGACGATATGGCCCGGATTGAATCGGCCCTGGAGGCGGTGGCGCCGGAGGTGGCCGTGTCGGTCCAGGCCGCCTGCCCCGCCTGCGGCACCACCCATGTGATCGACGTGGACCCCTATGGGGCTTTGTCCCGTAATGACGGAGGGTGGCTTCTAAGGGAGATCCACATCCTCGCCGCCACCTACCACTGGAGCGAGGGGGAAATCCTGGCCCTTCCCCTTGAGCGCCGCCGGCGCTACCTGGAGCTGATCGACCGGGCGCGGGGAATGGCGCGTTAGGACAGACCAAAAAAATCTGGAATAACACGGAGCAACGGAGCGCACGGAGAACTTCAAAAACTTATCAACAGAAGCTCCTGCAAAAATTACGAATAGTCCCCTTCCCTCCTGACGGGGAAAAAGACTTTTGCAATAGGTTCATAAATATAACGGGTTTGCTTTTCTCCGTGTTCTCCGTTGCTCCGTGTTATTCAAAGCGTTTTTTAAAGGTGGCTGACTTTTATGGGATTTTTCGCCGACATCATACGCGACAGTCGAAGAGGGGGGATGACAGTCAGTCCCCCCGAGGCACCCGCGCCCTTTGGCGACAGGGAGATGCCGGCTGACGCTCCGGACGCGGCGGACGGGGGCACAGTTGAACCCGCCGCAGCCATGGGGTGCGATGCGTCGGTGATACGGCTTCGGGAGGAGGGGGACGGTACGCCGGTTACAGCGGGGCAGAGACTTACGCAGGCTGGAGCCGTCGCCCGGCAGGTGGTGGGCCCTTCGCTTTCGGAACACATCCCGGTTGCGGGAATTCCGGAGGCGATGGAGAGAGAAGCAGTTTTTCCCGATCCTGTGAAACGAGAGCAGGCTGGAAGCGAAAGCGACCGAGCGGCACGTGGCGATTTCCGCGTTGAGCCGATGGAGTCATTTCACGACGGTGGTTCGATTGACGTTCCGGTAGTATCTGTGAGCGCAAACGATTCATTTGTACGGGAATCTTCGTCCGGATATGCGGCGTTACAAGCCGGGAAAGTGTCTGTGGAAACTCAGGGGAGACGGCAAGCGGGGGAAACCCGTGCGGGCTCCACCACCCCTCCCGGACTAGTAGGCAGCGAAACAGTAGAAAACCCGGCCTTTGGGTTGCCGGACGAACCTCTCCGGGCCGATGTAGAAGTGTTGCCGGCCCTCCATTTGCCGGGGAATCCGCCAAAGTCGGCAACGCAGGCGGATCAGGCGTTACTGCAAGGCGAGGTGCCGGATGAGACCGGACGGCCCTCCGTCCTGCTGGGGAGGGAATCCCTGGAGGAAACACACTACGCTCCACCTTCCGGGGCGGTACCGGCCTCCGTGACACTCCGTCAGCCTCCCGTCCCCGCCGTCGGCGAGCAGTTCCAGCCCCCTCCCGAGAGGCGGACGGCTCCCCCCGAGCCCCAGGTCAGGATCGGCACCATCGAGGTCGTGGTGGTGGCTCCGGCGCCGTCGGAGCGCCCTTCCCGGAGCGAGGAGCGAACGCGGCCCGATCTCGTCAGCCGCCACTATTTGAGGAATTTCTGACATGGCCCTTCCGCGCTCATCACTATCCCAGGTCTGTCGGGCCATCGCCGACTTCGTCAGCGTGGGGCTCGACGCCAGCGCCAATTCGATCCAGGTGATGATCGGCTCCCCGGCCAGCGCCGCGCCGGCAACCACCGACACGTCCCACCGGGTGAACCTCTTCTTCTACCGGGTGGAGCCGGCCGGATTCTTTACGGGGGACACCCCCGGCGATCCGTGGTGGGTGCGGCTCCATTGTCTCGTCACCGGCTTCGGTCTCGACGAGGATAAGGTGAGTGCCGGTGAGAACGACCTCCGCCTCCTGGGGGAGGTGTTGCGGCTCTTCCACGAAGCGCCGGTGCAGTCGGCCCTCACGGTGGATGACGAAACGTTCCGGCTCCAGGTGCTCTTTCATCCCCTGGGAGCCGACGAGCTGAATCACATCTGGTCGACCCAGGGGGACGTGAGCTACCGCCCCTCCGTCGCCTACGAGATGGCCCTGGCGCCGGTGCTCCCCTCGGAGCGCCGCCACGAAAGCCCCCTGGTGGGAAGGATCGGTTCCGAAATCCGGTCCGTGCCCGCCGCCCGCACCGCTCCCTTTGCCGGGGCTGCCGCCGCGCCGCCGGTACCCCGCACGATGGTGGACACTTCGAGCCCCGACTGGGCCCCGGTCATCAGTTTCGTGCTCGATGACGGGACGTGCGCCCGGAGTCTCCTCTTCGCCCATGGGAGCCAGGAGCTGGAGGATTTCGCCCCCCACGTCTGGGTGGCCGGAGAGCCGGATGCTCCGGTTACCCTCGTCTGGCAGCGGTGGACGAGCAGCGGCGGCTGGGAGAATGTGGCCGACACGACAGATACTACGGCCACGGACTTTGTGCTCGATCCCGACGCTGCCGCCGACGCGGAGACAGTTGAGGTGGCTCTTCCCGAAGAGCTGGTTGCCGACGGGGGGCAGGCGGTCCTCTACGCACAGCGGAGCTTTGTACGGGGATCGGACGGGGTGACAATAACGGTGCGGAGCAATCCCCTGCTTGTCACCGTCCACGGAGGGGCGTGATGGAAGCCGCCGCCCGGACCATGGAAGAGGATACCTTTGCCCCGGAGTGGGAGCGGATCGGCCTCCTGGCCCATATCCTGGCCGGGTCGCGCCAGGGGCGGGAGGCATCCACGGGTGAGCTGGAGCGGCTCCGAACCCTCCAGCAGCAGGTAGAGGCGTCCCGACGGCAGGAGGGGGGCTGGCATGCCGTGGCGCCGGCGGGGCTCTCTCCCATCGAGTTCGATGTCCTTGCCTGCGTAGTGGCCCCCGAGGCGGAACCCCGGTTGGGGTGGCTCTTTCAGACCCTTCAGCCCGGAGCGCCGACCCCCTATCCGACGCCGGCGCTCCTCCAGGAGCTTCTGTCCATGGCTCCGGAGGAAACGCCGCTCCTCTACGGCGCCCTCACCGAGTCATCCCCCTTGCGGATCAGCGGACTCATCGAGGTGGAGGGGGGTGATCCGTTCCAGCCGGTGAAACCGGTACCCGGCGTAACGGCGCGGCTCCTGGGGCGTCCGGCCGTCACCGGCGATCTCCCCGGGGCGGTGCTGGTGAAAACCCCGGCCCGGTGGGACGATCTGGTGCTTCCCCCGGACCGGGTTGCCATGCTCCGGGAGTTTCTCCTCTGGATCACCCACAAGGCCACGGTGGTGGGGGAGTGGGGGGGTGGCGACTGCGGCGGGCCCGTGGGGCTCTTCGCCGGGCCGTCGGGGACGGGCAAGACCTTTGCCGCCGCGGTTCTGGCCGCGGAGTTGGGATGGCCCCTCTACCGGGTGGACTTGGGGCGGTTGGTGAGCAAGTACATCGGCGAGACGGAAAAGAACCTGAACCGCCTCTTTGACGCGGCCCACGGCCAACCAATGATCCTCCAGTTCGACGAGGCCGACAGCCTCTTCAGCAAGCGGGGCGAGGTGCGGGAGGCCCGGGACCGCTACGCCAATATGGAGGTGAGCCACCTCCTGGCCCGCATCGAGTCCCATCAGGGGCCGGTGATCCTCACCACCAACCTCCGCAAGCACCTGGACCCGGCCTTTGCCCGCCGCTTCCAGGTGGTGGTGGACTTTCCCCGCCCCGATGCCGAGGCCCGCACGCGGCTCTGGCAGCGGCTCCTCCCCCCCCGTGCGCCCCGGGAGCCGGGGGTGGACCCCGCCTTCCTCGGCGCCGCCGTGAACCTGACCGGCGGGAGCATCCGCAACGCCGCTCTCCACGCCGCCTACCTGGCCGCAGGCGCCGGCAAGCCCCTCGGCCTCGGCCACGTGGCCCTGGCGGTCTGGCGGGAGCTGGGGAAGGACGGCCGGGAACTCTCCCCCACCGATCTGGGGCCCCTGGCCCCCTTCCTCCCCAAGGAGGTCCCATGCTGACCGTCGACCGCCTGCGCCTTCAGTTGCCACCCGCGTTCCGGGACCGGGCCGGGGAGATCGCCCGTTTGGTGGGGGAGGAGCTGGCATCGGTTTCCGTGGGAGCCGATTTGGAGATCGACCGGCTGGCGGTGCCGCCGATTGAGGTACATCCCCAGGCTACCAACCGGGAGGTGGCCCGGGCAATCGCCCAATCGGTAGGCACAGAGCTGGAGAAAACGTCTTCCCCCCTTTGAGAAAGGGGGGCCAGGGGGGATTTCATGGCGGCAATGAAAGGCAAATCCCCCTAAATCCCCCTTTCTTAAAGGGGGACTTGGTCCATCTGTTTGAAGAGATGAGGTAACGCCACATGCTCAACACCGTCAAGGGGATGCTCATCGAATACGCCCTGTCGCTCCCGCCGCTGGTGCTGGTCTTCGACTTCAACCCCCAGTCCCTGACCCGCTCCCGCACCATCACCCTGCGGACCGGTAGCGCCCCCGGCACCCGGGGGGGATACGACTTCGCCCTCCCCACCGAGACGGCCCGGGTGGCCCAAGGGGTCACGGTGCAGCCCGAGAGCTTCACCATCGAGATACTGCTGGACGCCACCGACCGGATGAACGACGGCGACCCCATTGCCACCGTCGCCGGCATCGAGCCGGAGCTGGACACCCTGCGTTCCATGGTGGAGCCCAAGGCCCAGGGCCCCGGCGGGCTCCAGACCCTGGCGAGCCTCGGCCTCGGCGGCCAGCGGGCGTTCCAGCGGAGCGAATCGGCGTCGGTGCTGCTGCTGGTCTGGGGAACCCACATCCTTCCGGTGTTCCTCACGAGCATCCGCGTCACCGAGGAGGCCCACCTCCCGTCCCTGGTCCCCTACCGGGCCCGGGCCAGCCTCACCATGCAGGTCATCGAGGGGAACAACCCCTTCTACCAGGTGGAGAAGGTGCGGCAGGTGGTGGGTGCCGCCCTCAACACGGGGCGCACCGTGATCGGAGGGATTTTCTGACATGTTCCAGAAGGGGAGCCGCTACGAGAAAACCGAGAAGTTTGCGCCGTCCGCCGACGGGACCATGGTCTTTGCCGGAATTCGCCCCCGGACAATAGGCGCCGCCACCGGGGTCGTGGAACACGTGGTGAAGGCCGGCGACCGCCTGGACCTCCTGGCGCGCCACTACTACAACGACGACCGCCTCTGGTGGCGGATCGTCGACGCCAACCCCGACTTCCTCTATGGCGGCGACATGGTGCTGGAGGAGATGGAGGGGAGGGTGATTCTGATACCGAAGGCGAAGGAATAATAAAGGCTGAATAACACGGAGAGACGGAGAACACAGAGTAGTCTAAATTCAACTATACGGTTTTACTCCGTGCCCTCCGTTTCTCCGTGTTATTGAAAGCATTTTTCGGGTTCAGCCATGATTCTCGATTTTCTGACATCAAAACGCCGCGAGCCGGCCGAGTGCATCATCCGCGTGGGGAGCGCGGGGCTGGAGATTACTGATCTCTACCCGTTTCTCACGGAGGTGACGGTGGATGCCGGCCGGGCCGAGCCGACGGTGGCGACCATCACCTTCGAGAGCCGCCGTGACGAGCAGGGGCGGTGGCTTGTCCAGGATGACGGACGCCTCGCCCCCTGGGAGCCCATCGTCATCGAGGCTGCCTTTGGCTCCTCCACCGAGGAGGTGATGCGGGGGTACATCCGGGAGGTGCGGGCCGAATACCCGGAGGATGCCGGGAGCGCCCGGGTGATCGTGGAGTGCCGGGACGACTCTCTGGCCCTGGACCGGGAGCATGTGCGGGAGGTCTGGGGAGGGGACGCCCCCACGACCGATATGGTGATCGTCCCGACTATCCTCGCCAAGTACGGCCTCGCCCCGGACCCGGCCAACGGCAGCGGCCAGACGGGGCTCGTCATCAATCAGGACGGAACCGATATCGAATTCCTGCGGAACCGGGCCGAGGCCAACGGCTACGATCTCATCTTCCGGGAAGGGATGGCCTACTTCGGCCCAATGCGCCTCGATGCGGAGCCCCAGGCGACCATCATGGTCTACGCCGGGGAGGATACCAGCGCCTACCGTTTCTCGGTCAAAGACGACGGCCACCAGGCCGACCGGGTCGCCTTCGACCGGGCCGAGACCGCCGGGAGCGGCACCGTCTCGGAGACGGTTGACCCGGACCTGCCGCTCCTGGGAAACGATGCGGCCACGGGGGCCGGCAGCGGCCTCCCCGACTTCGCCTGGCGCATGGGCCGCCAGGGGGAGATGAGCGAAGACGAGTGGCGGGCCCGGGCACAGCGCCGGGCCAACGACCTCTCACTCCGGGTGAAGGGGGAGGGGGAGCTGGACGGCTCCCTCTACGGCCATGTGCTCCGGGTGGGGGAGCCGGTGGGGGTGGACGGCGTGGGGGAGCGGTACGGCGGCATCTGGTTTGTGGATACGGTTCGGCACCGGTTCAGCACCGAGGGGTACCGCCAGAGCTTCAACCTTCTGCGCAACGCCTACGGCGACAACCTGGGAAGCGGCGCCGGCGGCGTGCTTGCCGGCGTGTTGGGGGGATAGATGGACGACCTGCTCCTGGAACTGGCGCGGCAGTACCGGAACCGCTACTACGGCAAGTACCGGGGATTTGTCACCGACAACGACGACCCGGAACAGCGGGGGCGGCTCCGCCTCATGGTCCCGTCGGTCCTGGGCGAAACACCCACCGGCTGGGCCCTGCCGAGCCTTCCCTTTGGGGGTCTGGCCGATCAGGGGCTATTTATGGTCCCCGAGGTGGATGCCCAGGTCTGGGTGGAGTTCGAGGCGGGGAACGTGAACCTCCCCATCTGGACCGGCACCTTCTGGCAGGCGAGCGGCGACCCGCCGGCGGAGGCGGCCAAGTCTCCTCCCACGACCCGGGTGCTGAAGACCCCGTCGGGGCACATCCTCCAGTTCGATGACGAGTCGGGGGCCGAGAAGTTCCGCCTGGCCCATCCGGCCGGGACCGATATGACCGTGGACGAAAAGGGGACGGTGATCGTGGCCGATGCCAAGGGGAATACCCTGACCCTGGACTCCGACGCCGGCCAGATAGTGGTGGAGGACAGCAACGGCAACACCATCACCATGTCGTCCAGCGGCACCACCATCGAGGACTCCAACGGCAACAAGGTGGAGATGGCCGCTTCGGGAGTAACCGTCAAGGGGCAGCAGGTGGTGGTTGATGCGCAGACGGTGATGCTGGCGGGGCAGGGGGGGGAGCCGATCATCAAGGGGCAGAGCTTCCTCACCCTCTTCGCTACCCATGTCCATCCGAGCGCCATGGGGCCCACCGGGCCACCGATTCCCCAAGGGGAGATGAGTACGCTGTCAATGAAGGTGATGACGTCGTAGTGTTAAGTCCCCCTTTAAGAAAGGGGGATTTAGGGGGATTTGCCGTTGATTGCCGTCATGAAATCCCCCCTGGCCCCCCTTTCGTAAAGGGGGGTACCAACGAAATAACGAGGAAACCATGAATCGCCTCACCGATCCTCCTTATATGGCCTTTCCGCTCCGCATCGGCGATCACGGGGCCGCCACTGCCGACCGCCGGTCCCACGTGCGGCAGCAGATCGAGCAGGTCCTCTTCACCAACCCGGGGGAGCGGGTATTTCGCCCCGACTTCGGGGCCGGGCTCAAGCAGCTGGTCTTCGAGCCCAACTCTTCGGTCCTGTGGGAGATTACCCGCAAGCGGATTGCCTCGTCCCTGGCTGAGGCCCTCCGGGGAGAGGTGGACCCCAAGAGTCTGGAAGTGGATGTGCGAGGAGAGGGGGAGAAGCTCCTGATAACCGTTTCCTACGCCCTGGCCGCCATCGGCCACGGCGAGCGGCACGAATTCCTGGTGTGAGGCTGTGTTGCCCACACCTATCGACTGACCGGAAACCATCGCTTTGCACCCTCCCCCCGCCCCTCCCATCAAAGGGAGGGGGGCCTTTAATCCCCTCTCCCCTGGTGGGAGAGGGTTAGGGAGAGGGGGGAAGACGCCGAGAGCAAGAACGGACAACATGGATGTGAGACCATGGCCGAGAACCCGAAAAGCATACTGACCTTCGAAGGACGCTGCCCCGACTGCGCCGAGCGCCGGGTGGAGCTCCCCGCGCCCCTTCCCGACCCCGGCGACGATTTCGACTGGCTCGCCCGGGACTACGACAGCTTCCGCCGCCTCATGCTCGAAGAGCTGGCGGGGCGCTTCCCGGAGCGGACCCGCTGGACTGCCGGCGACCTGGAGGTGGTCCTTGTGGAAGCGCTGGCAGCGGTCCTGGACCAGCTTTCGGACATGGCCGACCGGGTGGCGACGGAGGCCTACCTGGAGACGGCGCGGCGCCCCGAATCGGTCCGACGGCTTCTCTCTCTCATCGGTTACGATGCCGCTACCGCCGCCGGTCTGGAGGATGACCCTCCCGCAACTCCCGACGGCAAGAGCCGCCATCAGAAGCTGGACGAGCTCTGGCGCAGAAACCCCCATCTCATGGACCCGGCCCGCCTCGAAGGGCCCCGGGCCATCCATACCCAGCGGCGGATGGTGACCGTGGCCGACTATGCCGACCGGCTCACCGATCACCCCCTGGTGCTCCGGGCCAGCGGTTGGAGCGCCTGGACCGGGTCGTGGCCCACGGTCCGGGTGGCCACGGTCCTCTGGAACGACCATCCCTTGGACGAGGAGGGACTCGCCTATCCCGACGACCTGCGGGAGCGTATTGAAGCCTTCCACCAAGAGCAGCGGATATGGGAACCGGTCTGGGAGCCGGAGCCCCCAACCATCCGGACCCTGCTCCGCCCCTACCTGGAGGCCTGGCGCATGGCCGGCCAAGAGGTGGTGCTGGAGGATGCGGTCCCCGTGGGAGTCAAGATGTTCATCTCCATCCGGGTGCGGGAGAACTATTTCCAGTCCGAGGTCCGCAACGCCGTCCTCCAGGCCCTCGGCACCGGGCCCGGTGGCTTCTTCGAGCCGGGGCGGCACGATTTTGGCGAAGACCTTTACGCCAGCGACGTTTTCCAGACCCTCATGTCCCTGGACGGGGTCGAAAACGTCTGCCTCAACCGTTTCAAGCGGTTTGGGGACCAGTACCCGGACCAGACCGACACGGGACGCATCCCGCTCCAGGGGCTGGAAATCGCCGTTTGCGACAATGACCCTCGCCGCCCCGAGCGGGGCTACATCAACCTCACCCTGACCGGAGGGCGCCGAGGATGAGCACCGGAACCGACCTCACCCGCTGGAACCGCGCCGGACTGCGCCGCTTCAGATACGTGGACGGCAATGCCGTCACCTTCCTGGAACTGCTCAGGGAGGAGCTTGCCGAGCGCTTCCCCCACTGGCAGGAGGTGACAAACCTTCCCGCCACCGAAACGGAAAACGAGCGCCAGCAGCGGATACTGGAGCAGTATCATTCCCCGCGCCGGGATTGGGCATGGGAAATCGCCCGGACCCTGGCCCGCTCATCCTCCGTCCTGACCGAGCATCTGGACGCCTACGCAAACGAGGGGTTCCTGGGGACCGCCACCCAGTGGGACACGGTGCGGCGGCTCGTGGAGATGATCGACTACCACCCGGCTCCCCCGGCCTCGGCCTCCACCCGGCTAGTGATCGATGCCAAGGAGGCGGGGACCCTCCCCGAGGGGTTTGCCGTGAAGCATACCCCCGCCGACGGCAGCGCCCCGGTGGTTTTCGAGACCCTGGAGGATATCAAGGTCGATCCGCTCCTGAACGGGCTCCGTCCCGCCGAATACAACCGGAACCAGGAGCGGCTCGGCGGGGATCTCCTCGTGCTGGAAGGGGAGGTGGAGGATCTCAAGACCGGCGAGCCCCTGGTTCTGGAGGACGAGCAGAGCGGCGTTCTCCGGGCCTACCTCATTGCGGGGACGCGGCTTGTGGGGGGGAACACCGAGGTGCGGGTCACCCCCCGGCTCTCCCACCGGCTCCGGAAGGGGTACACCCTGATCCACGCCAAGCCGGCCGAGGGGCTTGCTCCCATGGGCCCCGCCGCCAAAGGCGCAGAGCTGGAGCGGGTTCTGCGCTTCACCGAAGAACCGGAGGGGCTTCTCCCCGGCATGGTGATCCATATCGACGACGGGGCCGAGGAGCTCTACCGCCGGGTCTACTCCGTTGCGGGGAAACGGCTCGTTCTCGATACCGACATGGGCCCCCTGCGGCTTGACACGGCCCGGGCCGGCTATCCGGTTACCATTACGGTGAGCGCCCAGGAAGAGCGCCCCGTGGATAGCCCAAGCTCCGTCATCTACGCGCTGCGGGTGGCCGGTGACTGGTCGCGGCTCGCCGACCGGCGGGTCGTCCAGGAGACCGTCGACGCCACGAAGCAGAAGCACCTCCCCTTCTACAGGGTGACGGCGGCCCGCTACCATCCGGCCGACAGCGACCATCCCCGCAAGGGATACACCATCCTGACCGTTTCGTGGCTGAAGAGCGACCATTCCTTCCCCCTCAGCAACCCCCAGACCCTGCTGGTGCCGCCGGTGGGGGCGGGGCCGTGGCGGACCGACACCTTCCTGGAGAAGCAGGATGGGCACCTCCCGAACTCCATCGTCACCGCCAAGCCCAAGAAGACCACGGCCGGCGACCTGGCGGTGGTGGTCATGGGGCAGCAGGCCGCCTGGGCGCGGCTCGCCTCGGTGAGCGTGGACCTGGACCGGGAGGAGGCGACCCTCACGGCGGCCGATGGCTGGGACGACCGGGGGGGCGGCGACTTCTTCCTGACGGAGACGAAGGTCTACGCCCACTTCAAGGAGGCGCTCCGGACCGTGGCGTGGCAGGAGAACCTCCAGCCCGTGACCGGAAGCCGCATTCCCCTGGCGTCGGTGCCGCCGGCCCTGGAGAAGGGGCGCGTCCTCATGGTGGAACGGACCGACGACGCCACGGCCGCCTTCTTCACCACCGTGGCGAAGGTGGAGGGGACCACCCTCGTCCTGGCCCGGAACCTGCCGACCGGCTTCACCCGCGGAAATACCCTCATCGCCGGCAACGTGGTCCTCTCCGGCCACGGCGAGAGCAAGGGTGAGAAGGTCCTGGGGAGCGGCGACGCCACCCGGGCGAACCAGTCCTTCGTCTTCGCCGAGACGGGAGTATCCTTCGTGGCCGACCCGACCCAGCCAGCAGGCGTCAGGGCTGCCATCGACCTCTCCGTGGCCGGCCGGGTCTGGGAGCAGGTGGGGAGCTTCGCCTCCTCGGGCCCCACCGACCACCACTACACGGTGAGGATGACCGAGGCGGGGCAGCTTCTGATAGCCTTCGGCGACGGGGTGAGGGGCCGCCGCCTCCCCACGGGCGTCAACAACGTGCGGGTTATCTTCCGCTCGGGCACCGGCCTTGCCGGCAACCTTCCGGCCGGAAGCCCCTTCAAGCCCTCAAGGCCTCACCGCCTGGTGGACAAGGTGCGCCAGCCCCTCCCCTCCACCGGCGGCAACGACCGGGAAGGGGTGGAGTCCCTGCGGGAGAATGCCCCGGCAACCCTCCTCACCCTGGAGCGGGCCGTCTCACTGGACGACTTCGCCTGGCTCGCCATGTCCCAGAGCAGCGTCTGGCAGGCCCGGGCCTTCAGCCGCCCCACGGGGCTCGGGCGAAACGACAAGGTAGAGGTGGTGGTGGTCCCGGCCGGGGGCGGGGCCTTGGGGACCCTTGCCGCGACCCTCACTGCATTCCTCGTGGCCCATGCCGTGCCCGAGGTGGAGGTGACAGTCCTCCCCTACGAATCCCGCACCTTCGCCCTGGAGGTGCTCCTGACAGTGGATACCGCTGCCTATAACCCCGACGTGGTGACCGCCGCCGTGAAGAACGCCCTTCAGGACGCCTTCTCCCTCCGGAAGCGGAAGCTGGGGCAGGACCTTTTCCTGAGCGAGATCTACCAGGTGGTCGAGGGGGTGACCGGTGTGGAGCATTCGGTGGCGGTCATCAACGGGGACCGGACCCTGCGGCGGGTGGCTGCCGGCGACCGGGAGGTCCTCACCCTGGGGCAACTGGTGGTCACGGTGGAAGGGGAGGCCGCGGCCGGCCCTTCTCCGGGAGAGGCGGCCGAAGCCGAAACGCCGGCACCCAAGCCGCGGCTGGTGGGGCGCCGGGGAGTGGGAGTCATCCAGGGGGTGGGGGCCCGCTACGGCCAGCTCCTGCGGGGAGCCGGCATCCGAACCGTGAACGACCTGCGGAGCATCGACCCCGGTGATCTCGCCACGGTCGACATCCCGCCGGTCCGGTTGTGGGAGTTCAGGACCAAGGCGGAGATCGTCGTGGGGCTCGCGGCGGACCGCACCCACCTCGCGCCGCTCCTGGAACGCACCGTCCACGATCTGGCCGAAGGCTCCACCGCCGAGCTGGCCCGGCTGACCGGCGAGGCTCCCACGGCCGTGGACGGGCTGAAAGCGAAGCTGCGCCTCCTGCAGATTGCCTTGGATGAAGAGGTCTTCGCCACGGTGACCCTGCGGGAGCTTCTGAGCGAGCTGGATTAATATTAAAACAACAAAAAAATAACATGGAGCAACGGAGCAACGGAGAAAACCCAAGTTTCTGTGTAGTGCGAGAAGAGTCCTGAAAAAGGTTTTTCTCAGATCTTGCTCCGTGTGCTCCGTTGCTCCGTGTTTCAAAGGTCTTAGAGGACTAACAAGGGAAACAACCATGGCCACCGACAAACCGACAACCACTACCGGCACGCAGCTCTACGGCATCCTCCCCGAGGTCTACCGCACTCGCGACAGCCTGGAGTTCGGGGGCGAGGGGGATCTGGCGCGGTTCCTGGACGCCTGCGGCGAGCTCCTGGACCGGATTCGCGCCACCCTGGACCAGCGCCTGGCCGACTCCTTCCCCGACAACCCGCCGTCGGGGCTCTCCTGCCAGCCGTGGCTCATTCCTTACTTTGCGCAGCTCCTCGACGTGCGCCTGGTCTCGCCGGACGAGGAGGGGCGGCGGGATGAGGTGGCCAACGCCGTGGCATGGCGCCAGCGCAAAGGGACCCTCACGGCCATCGAGCAGATCGCCGAGGCGGTGGGGCAGATGGAGGTGGAGATCCAGGAGGGGTGGCGGCGCACCGCCGTCACACCCCGTATCGGCATGCCGCAGCTCCCTGCCGGAGCCCTGGGGGACGACCCCCGCTTCGACGAATTCCGGGAGCATCCCCTCTGGGCGGCCCGGCATCCGGACCTTTCCACGGCGACTGCCGATTTTCGCTTTCCCACCCGGGCCATGGAGGTGGCGGTGCCCACGGGTGAGTTCCCCTCGAACCCGGCCGCGAAGCTCACCACCTTTGCCGGGACCTCCACCTGGTGGCGCCAGGTGAACCCCCATGGCGCCCCCTGTTTTCCCGGGAGCTTCGACGACGTCTCCCGCCGCACCGCGGATCTCCGGACCCCCGACTGGCGGCAGGGGCAGATCCACCCCAAGCGGGTGATCCTCCATGCTCCGCCCCCCCTCGGGTTCTTCGAGCCGGGGCTCTTCCCGGTCCATGCGGGAGACATGCTCCTGGACGAGGAGAAGGAGCACCTGCTGGAGAACCTCATCATCGACGGCACCCTCACGGTGACCGCCGGGACGGTGAAGCTTCGGCGGTGCGCGGTCCGGGCCCTTGAGGTCACCGTTCCGGCCGGGACAATGGAGGAGTCGGTGGTGGATGCCCGGGAGTGCCTCTTCGACAAAATGGCGGTGCCTGGCCTGGCCCGTCTCGAATACTGCACCGTGCTGGGGAACTGCGAGGCCGGCCGCCTCCAGGCCAGCGACTGTCTCTTTGCCGGGATGTTGGAACTGGAGCCCGGCCTGCTCAAAAACCCACACTGCATCCGGTTCTCCCGGGTTCCGCCGGGGACTGCTGCAGCGGCGCTCCTCACCCACCGCAACACCACCGAGCGCCCGGTCTTCTATGCCTTCGAGTTCGACGACGGGGGAGCGGTGGTGCGCCGCACCGCCAAATTCGGTGAGCCTGGGTGCGCCGTCCTCCATCCGGCCACGCCTGAGGCGGTCCGCTTCGGGGCCGAGGACGGCGGCGAGGTGGGGGCCCACCACGGGTGGCGCTACAGCCTCCTCATGGCGGCGGTGCTGGACAAGCTGAAGGAGTTTCTCCCGGTGGGGATGGAGGCGGTCATCGTCCCGGATCTCCGGCTGCACCGGCCGCCGTTTCCGCCGTGCGATACATGAAAAACCATTTGAATAACACGGAGAGAGGGAGATCACGGAGAAAGGCAAAGTCTTTGAACCAATAAATTTTTGTTTCAGCAGTTCTCCGTGTCCTCCGTTTCTCCGTGTTATTTACTATCGACTTTTGCACTCAGGGGTAGCCCATGAAAACTCAGATCTCACGCGACAGTTTCCAGCCGGGAAAACGCTACACCGGCATCCACCAGCAGCAGGGGCGGGTAATCACCGACGCCGACTGGAACGAGCTGGTGGCCATCTGCCGGGAGCAGCTCCTCCAGGCCCTCGCCGATGTGGTGGGCAACGGTACGCCCCGCACCGGCGCCGTTTCCATAACGGCGGATCGGAAGATTCAGCCCGGCGACCTCTACGTGGACGGCATCCGGGCCGAGTTGCCGGGAATCGCGCCGTTTTTGGCCAGCGCCCAGCCCGACCTCCCGGGCTACCCGGCGCTCCCCGCCACGGGGCCGTACATCGTCTATGCCGACGTCTGGGAGCGGGCCGTCACCTCCCTGGAGGACGGGAATCTGCGGGATTCCGCGCTCCACGGGGCCGACACCTGCACCCGCACCCAGACCCTGCTCCAGGTGAAGACCTGCCCCGAGGCGGTGAACCCCGAGACGGGGATCCCCAGGCGGGGGAACGGCACCCTCTCCCTTGCCCTCCACACGAACCTGGAGGCGGGGGACCCCTGCGACCCTTGCGCCGGCCTTATCGCCGCCGGCAAGGGTCGGGTCGGGAGCTACCTCTTCCGGCTGGAGGTCCATGCCGTGGAAGGAACGGCCGCCAATCCCACCCGCCTCATCCTCAAGTGGTCCAGCGAGAACGGGGCCGAGCAGTACGAGGTCCTCTCCGTGGAAAAGATGCCGCCGGGCTTCGTGGCCACCAACTACGTCTATGAGTTCCACAACCCCGCCACCGAGAAGCAGTTGGGGATATTCCTGGGGGCCGGGTTCACGCCGAACCACGGCGCCATCAAGACCACCTACGAGATCCCCGTGGCCCCCCCAAAAGAGCTGGTCCGCCGCTGGGACGGCTTCTGCGAGCTGACTCGCGCGGGCTCCGTCTGGTCCCTGGTGACCGGGGTCGATAAAGGGGTTGCCCTTACCACCGGCGGTTCTCCCACAGCCCCCGGCCACGTTACCCTCGGTTCCAGCATCCAGATCAACCTGGAGGCCCTGCAACTGACCCTCGACCTTGCCGGCAAGACCTTCGTGGCCGGCGACTTCTGGCTGGCGCCGGTCCGGGAGGCGGTGGACGGGCCGGGAAGCACGGTGCTGACCGGCGCCGAGCCCCGGGGAATCGTCCACCACTACCTGCGCCTGGCCCGGATCCTGGCCGACGGCACGGTGGTCCCCTTCGAGAACGACGCCGACAAGCGGCGGCACAGCTTTCCGCCCCTCACCGACCTCCACGCCCATGACGTGGGGTACACGACCACCTGTTCCAGCGGTCTCTTCGACGCCACCCACGACAACGTGGAAAAGGCCCTGAACCGTCTCTGCCAGTTGGCTGCCGAGCATATCGCCTACACCGCCGACTGCACCAAGGGGCTCTACGCCGGATTTGTCGGCACCGTAAAGCAGGCCCTCGACAAGATCTGCGAGATCCAGGCGAATCACATCGGGTTCAGCAAGCCCTGCGACACGAGCATCTACAAGGGGAGCACCATCGCCACGGTGGAGGACGCCCTGAAGCTCCTCTGCAACGTCACGGCGGGGCAAATCGGCTTTGCCAAGCCGTGCGACACGAGCATCTATCAGGGACAGGCCGTTGCCACGGTGGAGGATGCCCTGAAGCTCCTCTGCAACGTCACCGCAGCGCAGATCGCCTACACGCCGGGTGGCGACTGCACCTTCCTGAACCAGCCGGGTATCGATACGGTGCAGGAGGCCCTCGACGTCCTCTGCGCCCGTCCCGCCGGCGGTGGCGGGGGGTGCCGGATTACCGTGGGGAAGGAGGGGGGGCTCTTCGCCACCCTGGAGGAGGCCCTCAAGACCCTTCTGGACAAGGGGACGCGGGACATATGCCTCTGTCTCCTGCCGGGGGACCACGAGTTTCCCGGTCAACTGGTCGCGCCGAAGGATGACGGCGTCACCATCTGCCTGTCGGGGTGCGGCCACGGCACGCGGCTCCACCTGCTGAACGGACCGATCCGCTTCCGGGGCTTCGCGGCGGTCTGTCTCACGGACATGGTGGTCATCACCCGTGACGCGCCAACCGGCGCCCTGATCTTTGACCGTTGCGGCGATGTTTCCCTGAAGGGGGTGGAGGTTCACGGGGTCGTAACAGACGGTTTTCTCGCGGGTTTTAACAATATCCGGGCCATCACCATGCACGGCCTCATGCTGGAGGCGTCCACCCCTGCCAGCCTCGCGGTTCCATCGAAGCTTTTCGATCTCAATCCGACGCTCTTTGACCTCTACCAGGTGCCGGATCTCACCTTCTTCAACAGCAAGGTGTTCCTGGTGGCCCAGGCCGTGGCGGCCCTTCCGGTCGCGGAGCGCCGGACCCTGTCGGCGGCCATCGGCGATCGGGTAAGAGATTTGGGCTCGGCCCTGTCGGCCAGGGAGCGCCAGAGCTATCTGGAGTTGATGCCCCTGCTGCTTCAGTCCAGCATAAGCTCCGTCCAACTGGCCGGGGTGCTCGGGAATATCCGCGTGGAGGCGATCCGCGAGCATCCCGCCGTCGCCCTGGTCGTGGACGATGCCGCTGCCGACATGACCCTCGGGGAGTGCGACATCCTCGGCATCGTCACCCTCTACGGCACCCATCCGGCAGGTCCTTTTCCCGGGGATATGCTGAAAAACCTCGATGCCCTGGTGAAACAGGGGAAGGCGACGTTCGGCGGGGTCGGAACCACCTTCCGGGCCTCGGGGTGCCGAATGACCCGGATCGACGTCAGCACCGCCGTCCGGAAGCGGATTCAGGACATCGTTGCCAGTGGCGGCGGAACGATCCCGTCTCTCTTCTCCTCGGCCCTGGTGAGTGACCTGACGCTCTTGCGGGAGGACAATCAACTGGCATTCCTGAACACTAATCTCTCCTCGTCGGTCTTCGAGGTGGAGGGGGGGCGCGCCGCCGTGGTGATGGGAAGTTCCTCCATCTATGTGGGCAATAGAGGAGAAGGGGAAGCGGTCATCATGAACATCACCCCCCAGGGGCGCTCCCAGCAGGCGGCTAACCTGGGAATTACCATCTCGGGGTAGGGGGCGGCAGGTAATCAAGGAGGGTCCCATGGGTTATGCAACCTTCGCAGACCGGTTCCATGATCAGATGGCCACACACGTCCGTTCCGCCATGCCGAACCGCCTTCCGATCCGCGGAGACCGGCACGTACGCGACGTGCTTCGCGGATCGTGGCAGGATGCACCGACAGGCAGCAAGAAAAAATCCGACGACAACGGCGGCGAGGGGGTGCCCGAGGGGGTGAAGCAGTTCGATCCCAAAACACCCAACGGCGCAGCGTCCGGCGATGCCGTTGACCTGGCCACCGTGGAAAAGCCGGAAAAACCGGAATGGGACAACGGCTTCGACGAGGGGGTGGCCAAGCGGTTCAATGCAAAGCGCCATGTTTCCCTTGCCGATCTGGGGACCAAGCTCGCCCTGGACCCGGTGAAGGAGCGCCGCCGCATTCGGCAGTTGATCGTCGGCGGCCACGGCAACAAGGATATGCTTGCCACCGGTTCCGGCGACGGGCCGGATGTGGGGGACACGCTGAACCTGAAGGAATCCAACAAGAGCACCTGGCTCCCCTATTTCAATCGCGACAAATTCTACGGCAAGGCCGAAATTTGGATTCTGTCCTGCAATGTGGGCAACGGCCCCATCCCGCAGATCATGGCCGACCAGTCGGGCAGCACCGTCTATGCCTATACCCGGACTGCCTATTCCACGGAGCCGAAACCGTGGGAGAGCGAGCGGGGGAAATAGGGAATGGGTGTGTCCCATGCGGTTTTAAGGGAATATGCGCGGGACGGCTGGTGGGAGCGAGTCGTGACCGGAGATGCGGTTGGTGAGGTAGAGCGCTGGCTTGCCATGGTCGAGGCCAAGCCGCTTCAAGCCCCAGGGGCGTCAGGCAAGCCCCTGGCGTGGCTCTGCCTTGCCACTTGCAATGATTACGCCGCGCAACGAATGCGGGTGGAGCGTTCCGTGGGCCTTCTTACGGATGTGCTGCGGGTGCTTGACCGCAGCATCTCGCCCGATGAACTGCGGCGGCTCTTCGGGATATTCGAGCGGCACGGCAGGCCATTTAATGGAACCCTGGAGAATGAGTGATGGGGACGCCTGTTCATAAGACCATGCAACCAGCTCCCTACGGGGCATCCGGACGCCTTTCCGTCCCATCAACGCCGTGTGGCCTCTCAGCCCAGCGTGAACCGGTGAGGCAGATTCTGCGGGGCACTCCCCTGCGGTGCAAGCTTGCGGTGGGGACGCCAGGGGATGTCCATGAGCAGGAGGCCGACCGGGCAGCCGATAACGTTTTACAGATGACCGGCGAGGAGTTGGGGCGCGGACCGGTGGCGAAGGGGGAACTCTTTCGGCCTTTGGGGGAGGGGGGCAGGGAACGCCATCTGGATGAGGATGCCGAGGAAGCCGTACGCTCTTTGCAGGGGGGTGGCATCCCTCTAAAAGAGAGCGATCGGGCGTTTTTCGAGCCTCGCTTCGGCGTGGATTTCAGCCGGGTGCGCCTCCATACGGGAAGTGCCGCCGGGGAGATGGCGGAGAGCCTGCATGCCCGGGCATTCACCGTAGGGGACGATATTGCCTTTGGCGCAGGCCGATACTCCCCCGGGACGGATGAAGGGATGCGGCTCCTGGCCCACGAACTTGCCCATGTGGTGCAGCAGGGGGTGGCTCCGGCCGCAGCCATTCAGCGTGCCCCCGACTTCGACGACCCAACCCGCTTCACCCAGGTTCACCAGTCCCTCTTCGTTTCGTCCCCCAGCGGTGGGACTCTTCGCCCCTGGGTCGATCCCGATCCGGCCAACGGCGTGGCCGGCACCGCCGAGGAGATCAAGACCCAGTTCACCACTGCGCTCCGGGCCCATATTGCGGCCAATCCACTGTCGGTGGGGGGAACGGTTCCCACGCGCACCACCGAGTCCCAGGCCGAGACCACTGCCATTGCCGTGGATCAGGACATTCGCTCCACGTTCTCCCAGATCACCACTCCGCTCCCCGAGGCGCAGATCCGTTCCGCGGTCGGCATCATCCAGCCATCCCAGACATCCGCCACACAATTTCTGAACCAGTGGCTGGAGAACCGCCTGAGCCTCATGACCGACATCGACGAGTACAACATCCGCCCCACCGATTCGCGCTATGGGCAGATGCTGGCCGATATCCTGGCCGACAGTTGGGCGGGCCCCAACGTGCGCACCCTTGCCAGCCGCCAGGCCGCCTTTGTCGAAGGGGGGTCGCGGATTTTCATCCACCGGGGCGCGCCGGCAGACCTGCGGCGGCTCATCCTCATCCACGAGCTGACCCACTTCTATGTCTCCCAGGAATTCAATGACTGGGTCGACGCCACCACCTCGCCGCGCT
This sequence comes from Geobacter benzoatilyticus, assembly GCF_017338855.1. NCBI lineage: Bacteria > Pseudomonadati > Thermodesulfobacteriota > Desulfuromonadia > Geobacterales > Geobacteraceae > Geobacter > Geobacter benzoatilyticus. Next base: position 57,474 of record NZ_CP071382.1, on the reverse strand, counting down.
TTTACACCGAAGGGTTCACCGAGTACCTGGCGCGTATCGTTATGACTCCCTCTGAGGGCGCCGATCGCAATAACTATGCCCCCAACGTCCAGGCCGTCCAGGACAATGTGGCCGCTTTCGTTCCCGACGATGACATCGCCCGGGCCTACTTCCTGGGGGAGGTGTGGCGCCTGGAGGCCACGTCTGCCGTGGCCCGGCAGCTCTTTGAAACCCAGGTGGGGATGCGGGAGGGGGCACCCCGCAGCACCGAAGTGGCCGAATCCCAGAGTTCCCACGGGATCGTGCAGACCGTGGCGGAGGGGAACCGTTACCGGTTCATGAACCTGGCCATAAACCAGACGGCTCCCAAGCCCGAGCATGCGGCCTTTTTCGAGGGGATAAGGCAGCGCCACCTGGAAGGCCACCCCGACGTGCAGATCCGCTTCGTGGGCCATGCCGACGAGACCGGCGGTGCCAGGCATAACCTGGATCTCTCACGGCGCCGGGCCGAGGCCTTCTACCAGATGGCGCGGGATGCGGGAGTTCCCGACAGCCAGTTGCTTGATGCCGCAGCGCCCCAGCACCGGGGCGAGGCGGAGCCCACCGCCGACAACTCCACCATCCATGGCCGCGCACTGAACCGCCGGGTGGAGCTTTTTCTTGTGCGCGCCGCCACGAGCGCTGCACCCCCTTAATTTCTTTGATACCCTATGACTGAGGACACAAAAAAAGAGGTTAGGCAATTGGCCTAACCTCTTATCATTTTTGGCGGGCGGTATACGATTCGAACGTACGACCTCAGGCTTCGGAGGCCTGCGCTCTATCCAGCTGAGCTAACCGCCCATTAAAGATATTCTTTATACACTAAGATGCTTAAATCCTCAAGCAAAAGTTTCCGAGCCGCCAAAATAGATCATAGAGGCGAGACACTGTCATTTTGGGGCCGGTTTTGTTACACTATTCAGAAAAAATGGGTGTGAGGTCCATGACAAGGTTTATTCTTTCTCTTTCTCTTGTGATGATTCTGGCGTGTACCGGGCGAACTGCGTCCGCAGCCAATTATGATATAAAACTTATCGATAACGGCGTGTTTGCCGCCATAGCCCTTCCGGAAGGGAAGGCCGGCAGCAATGCCCTCATAATCATAACCCCGCATCAGGTGATTCTCGCCGGATCCCACTTCATACCGGAAGGGATCAAAGAACTCATTGCCGCCATTGCCGAGATTACCCCGCTGCCTTTGCGTTCCGTCATTCTCACCCATCACCACAAGGGTTTCAATTATGTCGATTTCGATTTTCCTGCCAACGTGGAGATTATAACTTCCTGGCAGACTTGGCAGGCGCTGAAATCCGAAACAAGACCGCTACGCAACTCTGTTACCTTTTTCGAGAAGGGGTTGACGCTTGTCAGAAGTGACACCTCTATCGTACTCGCCAGCGCGGAATTCGGCCACAGCGAGGGGGATGTATTCCTGTTTCTCCCCAACGAGGGGGTTCTCTTTACTTCGGATCTCTTTTACAACGATGTGGTCGGCTATATGGGAGAAGGTCACATGCGGGACTGGATCATTACCCTGGAGACTCTGGAGGCAGTCGGGGCACAATATGTCGTTCCGGGCCTCGGCCAGGTTACCGACCGTTCAGGCATCAGACGTTTCCGGCTTTTTTTCAAGGATTTCCTGACAGAGGTCCTTGGTTATATCGAGGCGGGAAAGACGCTCGACGAGACGAGAAAAGCCTTCAAGCTTCCTGCCCACGAGAAGATGCCGGGGTACAAGGCCTTTCTAGATGTAAACCTGACGCGTGCTTACCGGGATCTGAAGGATGAGTGAATCCGCCGCCGGTTACTTGGCGACGGATCCGTAAAGGGGAACTGTAATTTCAGGTTTTCCCGGAATGTCGGTTGCTACGACGAGAAATCCGCTCAGGAAACGATCCTCTGGACGGGGAGAGACTTTGACGCTGATTTGTAAACGTTCCCCCGGCTTGAGCGCATTTCGGCTGAGGGATACCTTTACCTGGGGCATAGGGGTGGTCACCGAGAGAATCTTGATGGCTCGCGTTCCGTTGTTTTCAAGGGTGACGGAGACCTCCTTGCTGCTACCTATGTGCGTTTGACCGAGATTCAACTGGCGGGGCGTGACCACAAGATCTTCGTTGATGATCCCCTTGATGGTGATGGTGGTCGAGGGTGCTTCCGGGTCGTTGCTTTCGACGGTAATCGTCTTGCTGACTTTGCCGCCGAAGTTTGACGAATCGAAGGTTATTTTCAGCTCGGCGCTCTTGCCCGGGGCGATTGAGTTGGTCGAGATGTGGGCAACGGTACAGCCGCAAGATGTTCTCGTCCTTGTGATGGAAAGAGGGGAATCGCCATTATTAGTGAGCTTGAAGGCGAAATTGAGCTTTTTGCCTTGTGAGATGGTGCCAAAGTTGAGAACCGGCTTGTCCACCGAAAGAATTGGGGTTGCCAGTGCCTGGAGCGTTGCGGCAAGAGTCATGAATATGGCGAGGACAAGGGTGGAAAGCACGGAACGGGTCATCGTTTGCTCCTTGTTTCAATAAAATCCATGAAAGATAAAAAGGCATTAAGCTGTTTGGTGGTATAGCATAAAGTGGTAGCTGTTGCCAGAATGATTTGACACTAAGTCCTTTTGTCTGTTATAGAAAATGCCGTAAATTCCGCTTTCTCGGGGGTTTTGACCCATAGGGCGAGTACTTTATCCGCGGAGTGACCGATGATCATACAGTGTGCTCAGTGCAAAGCCAAGTTCAGACTCGACGATTCTAAAGTCAGTGATGCCGGGATCAAGGTTAGATGCTCGAAATGCAAGCATATTTTCGTGGTGAAGAGAGAAGCTCCGGTTGAGGAGAGTGATCTGGATCTCCTTCTGGGGGGATTGGACTCGCACGGGGCCGGGACTGCCGCTGGTGACGGGCAACAAGGCGTGGGTATGCAGGATGTACCCGCGTCCGCAACAACTGATACTTCGCAAGGCGAAACGTCTTTTTCCTTCGATGGCGAGGAATCGGAAGAGGTTTCCCCGTCGTTTGCAGCAGGACCTTCCGAAGAGCCGGAGAGTGGAGAAGATTTTTCTTCGTTTGCCCTGCAGTCCGGCGACTCGGAAAAACCGGTTTTTGCCCCTGAAGAGGAAACCCGTCAGGATGAATCTTTTGGAGGATTTGAAGAGGAGCGGGCAGAGACAGAGGATGGAACTGCCTTTTCCGATTCAGTTGGTGTCGCAACGGAATTTGCCGTCTCCGAAGATGGTGCGGCACAAGAGGATGAAGTTCCGGCACGGGAAGATGAGATAAGCTTCGGAGAGGTGAGTCCCGAGGCTTTTGCCGCGGCAACCAATGTATCCGATTCTGGAACTGATGGAACGGAAGAAGAGGAAATCTCCTTCGAGTTTTCAGATGACGAAACGACCGGCGATGGGGAAGAGGCCGGTTCAGAACCTTCGGCAAGCAGCGATATCGATTTCGGGGAAATTGATTTCGGCATTGAAGATACGGAAGCGGAACCCCCTCGTAGCGGACTGTTTTCCCCGGCTCCGGAAACTGCTGATTTGTCTGCCGGCGTTGAACTCGCGGGCGATAAGCCTTCAGCGGAGACAATGCCATCGGTGCCTTCATCCGATGTGAGCGTGGAGGATGAAGCTCCACCGTTAAGTATCTCATCCCGGCGCAAGGGAGAACCGTTCCTGCCTACATTGCTGATTGCATTGTCAGTGCTGGTGATAATTGCTCTGGCCGGTCTGGGATTCTATTATTTAAAAGATGGCCCCGAAATCCTTAATAGGCTTGGGGTTGGTTTTGTTGCAGATTGGTTTGGTATTGAGAGCCGTGATGAAGGGTCAATTTCCCTTGATAAGGTTGGAGGTTCCTATCTGGTCAATCCAGAGGCAGGTGGAGAGTTGTTCGTTATCCGGGGGGAAGCCGTGAACAACTACCGTAAGCCGCGTGCAGCCATTCAGGTGCGCGGTGCTCTTCTGGGGAAAAATGGGCAGATATTGGCACAAAAGGTTGCTTATTGCGGAAACAATCTTACGGACGAGCAGATTCGAACACTCCCGCTTGAGCGACTGGATGCGGCCATGGGAAATCAGTTCGGAGATTCCCTGGCGAATCTCGGGGTCCAGCCCGGCAAGCGAATTCCCTTCGTTATCGTTATCGCCAATATCCCGAAAGATGCTGCCGATTACAGCGTGGAAGCCGTAGGCTCAACGGTGGCGAGCCAGTAAGTTGATCGGATGGATATTAATACAAAAGGGCCGGCATTTATGCCGGCCCTTTTGTATTGGATGTATTGAAAAAATGAAGCCGACACCGATTATATCGGGTCGGCTTCGTGTGCTGAAACCTGGTTAATCAGGCGGCGCTGATGGCGCTAGTCGGGCAGGTGTCAACGCATGCACCACAGTCGATGCAGGTGTCGGAGTCAATCTTGTGCTTGTCACCGGCCGGGGCGATTGCGTTCACCGGGCAGGAGTCTACACATGCACCACAGTTGGTGCAGTCATCGGAAATAACGTGAGCCACTGTCCTACCTCCTTGTAAAGTTTTTGGCTTAAGCCAAATTAACAGTAAACATACCATGATTGGTGTCCGGAAGTCCAGCAGAAAGGTGAAGTCCGGGAAATGTGATTCCATAAAAAAACTTGAATTTGCCCCACCTGTATTGTATATGTAAAAAACAGTTCTATTTTTTAGGATTGGTGGGCGGTGTCAAGAGAAGATGTATCCGGAATTTCACGTTTTATTGCTGTTTAACGATTTTTATTTTGGCTCAATTTAGGAGGATATGATGGTTATTCTCGCCCTCAACTGCGGCAGTTCCTCAGTGAAATACCAGTTGTTCGACTGGGCAAAGAAAGAGGTTGTCGCCAAGGGTATGGTGGAGCGGGTTATCATCGGTGATTCGTTCATTATGCACGAGGTTCCGAGTCGAGAGACCTACCGGAATGAATACGAATGCCCGGATCATCAGGTAGCCATCGGCCTGATCATCAAAACCCTTGTTGATCCCGAGCATGGCGTTCTTAAAGACATCAACGAGATTTCGGCGGTCGGCCACCGTGTTGTTCACGGGGGAGAAATGTTCACCCGTTCGGTGCTCATTGATGAGAAGGTGCTCGATGCCGTAAAGGAAGTCCAGCATCTGGCGCCACTCCACAATCCACCCAATATTGCCGGTATCGAGGCAGCTCAGGCTGTTCTCCCCGCTGTACCCCACGTTGCCATTTTCGATACGGCATTTCATCAGACCATGCCCGAACATGCCTATCTTTATCCGCTCCCCTACGAGTGGTACGAGAAATATGGCGTACGCCGGTACGGTTTCCACGGGACTTCACACCTCTACGTTTCGAAGCGTGCGGCCGCCCTCCTCGGAAAAGCCCCGAAGGATTGCAACCTCATCACCATGCATATCGGCAATGGTGTTTCCCATTGCGCCATCAAGGGTGGCGTGTCCATTGATACAAGCATGGGGCTCACCCCGCTTGAAGGGGCAGTTATGGGCACCCGTTGCGGTGATATCGACCCGGCCATTCCCTCTTTCATGATGCAAAAGGAAAACCTCTCCGCAAAGGAGATTGACAGCATCCTCAACAAGAAGAGCGGCGTGCTCGGACTGACCGGACGCTTTACGGATCGCAGGGACGTGATAGAGAATGCCTGCAACGGCGACCATCGCTGCCAGGTTGCCCTGGATATCGAGGCCTATCGGCTCAAAAAATACATCGGTACTTACATGGCGGTTCTCGGTTGCCTCGATGCCGTGATTTTCACTGCCGGTGTCGGGGAGATGGGATGCCTGATAAGGGAAAAGGCCATTGAAGGTCTCGAAGGTATCGGTATAAAGCTCGATCGGGAGCGGAACAAGAGCGCCATGACGAGAAAGCGGGAGACACTGATTACCACTGATGATTCTCCCATCAAGGTCTATGTTATTCCCACTGACGAGGAACTGGTCTTTACCGAGGACGTCGTTGCCATACTTGACGGCACGTACACCGATCACATGAATTTCAACTACTCCTTTGCGAGCCCTGATTTCGTGCGGTCTTAGCCGTAGGGAATACTTACGGCTCTCACCTTGAGAAAGGCCGCCATGGATTCCATGGCGGCCTTTCTTGTCATGATATAACGCAAAAGCGGCCGTCGGGCATTGTGCCGGACGGCCGCTTTTGTATGCGTGCGAGGCTTACGGTGCGTTTATCCTTGTGCCTGCACCGCGGTGATGGCGGCGACATTCACGATGTCATCGACGGAGCAGCCTCGGGAGAGATCGTTCACCGGCTTGGCCAGCCCCTGGATGATGGGGCCGATGGCCTCGGCGCCTGCGACGCGCTCCACGAGCTTGTAGGCAATGTTGCCGGCGTCCAGGTCCGGGAAGACGAGAACGTTAGCTTTGCCGGCAACGGCGCTGCCGGGGGCCTTGCGCTCGCCCACCTTGGGGAGGAGTGCCGCGTCGGCCTGGAGTTCGCCGTCGATCTGGAGCGCCGGGTCGATGCCCTTGGCCAGTTCCATGGCCTTGAGGACCTTGTCCACGTCGGCATGGCTGGCACTCCCCTTGGTGGAGAAGGAGAGCATTGCCACCCTGGCGTCCACGTCGAGGAACGCCTTGCAGTTGCGGGCGGTGGCCACGGCGATGTCGGCCAGGGCCTGGGCATCGGGATTGGGGTTCACGGCGCAGTCGGCAAAGAAGATGATGCCGTTTTCGCCGAAGGTCGGGGGCTTGGTGACCATGAAGAAGAAGGAGGAGACGGTCTTGATCCCCTGGGCCGGACCGACGGTCTGGAAGGCTGCCCGGAGCACGTCGCCGGTGGTGCCGGTGGCGCCGGCCACTTCGCCCCCCGCGTCGCCCTGGCGGACCATCATGCCCGCATAGTAGAGATTGTCGGGGGCGATGAGGAGCTTGAGGGCCTCTTCCTTCGTGAGTCCCTTGCTCTTGCGGAGTTCCACGAGGGCATCGGCATAGTCGTTGAGCTTGGGGGAGGAAGCCGGCTCTATCAGCTCGACTTTGGATATGTCGGCGCCGAGGTCGGCGGCTTTTTTGGCGATGGCCTCTGCGTTGCCAAGCATGACTACTTTTGCCAAACCCTGTTCGACGATCTGTTGGGCAGCGGCGTACATCCGGTCGTCGTAGCTCTCGGGGAGCACGATTGTCTGCAGATTGTTCCGGGCTTTAGCCTTGATTTGGTCCATCAGGCCCATGGGCGATCCTCCTTGGTCTAATATTAAAACAGAATTCTAGTTTATAGCCGATACAGGGGGTCCGGTCAACAAAAAACCCGGCGTGGGCCGGGTTTAGGAGTGGGTGGGCGTTTGCCGTTTCAGGATGAGGGGGCGCAGTCGCGGGTGTCCCCCTGTATTTTTTCAACGGCGTGGGGGACAGCGGGCCAGACCGCCTCAAGGTTCTCGATGGCCCCCCTGGGACTGCCGGGGAGGTTTATGATGAGGGTCTGTCCCCGGATGCCTGCCACAGCCCTGGAGATCATGGCGTGGGGGGTCTTTTCGAGGCTTTTCATCCGCATAACCTCGCCGAAGCCGGGGATCGTCCGGTCCAGGATTTTCAACGTGGCGTCGGGGGTGACGTCGCGGGGGGATACGCCGGTGCCGCCGGTAGTTAGTATCAGGTCGTAGAGGCCGGAATCGGCCCATTGGGTGAGCCGTGCTGCGATGAGTTCCGCCTCGTCGGGGATGATCTCCGTATGGGCGGTTTCGACGCCACGCTCGAAAAGCCAGGCGGAGAGGGCCGGGCCGCTTGCATCTGCCCGCTCGCCCCTGGAGCCCTTGTCGCTCAAGGTCAGGATCGCCGCCTTCATGCCGGTTCCTCCCGGCGCCAGGTGCCGCTTTTCCCACCCTCCTTGAAGAGGAGGCGGATGTCGCCTATGGTGATCCCCTTGTCGGTCCCCTTGCACATGTCATAGATGGTGAGGGCCGTTACGGCTGCGGATGTCATGGCTTCCATCTCTACGCCGGTCCGCTCGAAGGCCCGAACTGTCGCTTTGATAGTGATGACCCCCGCCTCGGGATCGGTCTCGAAGTCGATCGCCGCATGGTGGATGGCCAACGGGTGCGAGAGGGGAATCAGCTCGGGGGTCTTCTTGGCGGCGGCGATGCCCGCCACCCGCGCCACCCCCAGGACATCCCCCTTGGTGGTGCGGCCGGCCAGGAGGTCTGCCAGCGTTTTGGGCTCCATGGCAACCTTCGCGGCGGCGGTTGCGGTGCGAAGGGTCGGCTGTTTGGCGCTCACGTCCACCATGATGGCCTGGCCCCTATCGTCGAAATGGTTGAAAGACATGGTCTGATTCTCCCTTAGTTTTCCAGCATTGTTGCATCATCACGCAAAATCATCAGGTCCACTTCGGTTCCCGCTGGGACGACGGATGCCTCAAGGGGGAGCAGCACCAGACCGTTGGACCGGACCATGGTTCTCAGGATGCCGGTGTGCTGGTCGCCGGCGGTGGAGGCTTCCAGCCTGCCGTTGCGCTGGGTCACCTGGACTCTGAGGAAGTTGACCTTACCGGCTTTTTTCTTCGCATCTTCCCGGAGTGTGGCCTTGACGAAGGGGCGCACTACGTTGCGGTGCCCCATCATCCGCAGGAGGGCCGGCCGGGCGAAGATCTCGAAGGTGACCATGGTGGAAACGGGGTTGCCGGGGAGCGAGAAGACCGGCTTTTCTCCGTACATCCCGAAGGCGGTGGGGCCGCCCGGCTTCATGTCCACCTTCCAGAAGAGCTGCTCGACCCCCAGTTCGGCCAGCACATCGCGTACCAGGTCCCGGTCCCCCGCGGAGACGCCGGCGGAGGTGATGAGGGCGTCGGCCCTGAGCCCTTCGGCAAGCTTTTCCCGGTGGCTCTCCCGGTCATCCCGGGCGATGCCGAGGATGATGGGCTCGGCTCCGCATTGGCGTACCGCCGCTGCCAGGGACAGGGTGTTGGAGTTGATGATCTTGCCCGGAACCGGAGGGGACCCCAGTTCGATCAGCTCGTCGCCGGTGGAGAGGATGGCGACTCTGGCCCTGCGGAAAACCGGCACGAGGGCCTTGCCGAAGGAGGCCAGCATACTGATCTCGGGGGGGTGGATAAGGGTGCCCGCCGGGATGACCGTCTCGCCGGCAGCCACGTCCTCGCCCTTGAAGCGGATGTGCTGGCGTTCCTTGACCGGGGCGACGATCCTGACGGCATCGCCGTCACCTTCGGTCTCCTCCACCGGCACAACGGCGTCGCAACCGGGTGGGATGGGGGCACCGGTCATGATCCTGATGGCGCAGCCGGGCTCAACTGGCCCGCTTACTTCGCCGCCGGCGGGGATGTAGCCGGCCACTTTCAGGGAGACGGGAATGGTTGTGCAGTCGGCGGCGCGCACGGCAAAGCCGTCCATGGCGGAGTTGTCGCAGAGGGGCATCTCCCAGGGGGCTTCCAGATTTTCAGCCAGGATGCGGCCCGCTGCTTCAAGGATTCCAACCCGCTCGATGCCCAGGGGGGCTACGCGGTCAAGAATGAGGCCGCGGGCTTCGGTGAAAGAAGGCACGGTTGTTTTTCTCCTTCGTCGAAAGATGTGCTCCGGTTTGCCCGCGGCGCGTCGAGGCGCCCGGCCACCAGGTGGATGCGCTCGCCCTGCAGGCGCTCCAGGTGCTCAGGGTCGTGGGTTGTCATGACGACGGTTGTTCCCCTGGCGGGGAGGGTGGATATAATCTTTCCCATCAGCTCGCTGGTTTCGCGGTCCACGTTGGCAAGGGGCTCGTCCAGGAGGAGTACCTTCGTCTCCAGGGCCAGTGCCCGTGCCAGGGCAACCCGCTGGGCCTCGCCGCCGGACAGCTCCCGGGAGCGGCGTTGCCCGAAGCCTGGGAGCCCCACGAGGGCGAGGGCATCCTCCACCCGTTGCTTCAGGCTGTCGCCGTGGACTCCCCGCAGCTTCAGGCCGTAGGCCACATTTGTGGCAACGCTGCCGGTGAAGAGATAGGGCGACTGGTGGACGAGGGTCACTTCCCGCCGCAGGCGCAGGAGCGAACCATTGCTCCAGTGCACCGTCTCCCCGTCCAGGGCGATATTACCCGCCGCCGGCGGAGAAAGCAATGCCAGGTGGGAGAGGAGGGTGCTCTTCCCCGCACCGTTGGCGCCGGTGAGAATGTAGAGGCAGCCGGAGTGGAGTGTAAGTCTCTCGATATCCAGGACGGTCCGGGAGCCGTAGGTGGTGCGGATGTTGTCGAGTCGGTAGCGGATGCTCACGGTGGTTTACCTCTGCTGCAGGGCGTTAAGCGCCATGTTGACGACCAGGGCAACAGTCATGAGGATGAGCCCCAGGGCAAGCCCCAGGGCGAATTCTCCTTTGCCGGTCTCCATGGCGATGGCGGTGGTCATGGTGCGGGTGTAGCCCCGGATATTGCCGCCGAGCATCATGGCGACCCCCACCTCGGCGATGACGCGACCGAAGCCGGTGATCACCGCTGCCATGATTCCGAAGCGCATCTCCACCACGAGCCGGCGGATGCTCTCGAAGGGACCTGCCCCCAGGGTGAGTGCCGTGGGGACGATGCGGGGGTCGGCCCCCTTGATGGCGCTCATGGTAAGGTTCGCCACAATGGGGATGGCCAGGAGCGTCTGGCCGATAACCATTGCCGATGGAGTGAAGAGGATTCCGAACCCCCCCAGGGGGCCCTGGCGGCTGATGATGCTGTAGACGAAAAGGCCAACCACGACCGTCGGCAGGGCCATGAGGGTGTTTAGGAGCGTCACTGCGGCCCGCTTGCCGGGGAATTCGGTCACCGCAATGGCTACCCCCGCCGGGACCCCGGCCAGGGAGGCGAACAGGGTCGACCAGAGCGATACCGCAATCGACACGGTCACCGCGCTCACCACGTCCGGGTCGCGGGAGGTGATCAGTTCAAGGGCTGTTTTGAGGGATTCGGAGTAAAAGTCCATATGAAAATCCGGGACCGGGGACCGGTAAAGGCTTTATCGGTCCCCGTATTCTCCCCGTTGGTTCCTTATTTCTTGTAAATGAAAAATACCGGCTCGCCGTGGGCCTTGTAGCTGGAAATAATCTTCAGCCCCTTGGGGCCGGTGATGTAATTGATCAGCTTCATGGCCAGGTCATGCTTCACGTGGGGGAATTTTGCCGGGTTCACGGCGATGATTCCGTAGGGGTTGAAGAGCCCCTTCTCACCCTGGAAGACGATGGCGAGGTCGGTCTTCTGCCTCTTGAAGGCGTTATAGGTGCCCCGGTCGGTCAGGGTGTAGCCGCGGCGCTCGGTGGCCATGGTGATTACCGGGCCCATCCCCTGGCCAGCCTCGATGTACCAGCTCCCCTTGGGGGCGGTGCCGGCAGCTTTCCAGAGGTCCAGTTCCTTCATGTGGGTGCCGGACTTGTCGCCCCGGGAGACGAAGGTGGCTTCCTTGGTGGCGATCAGCTTCAGTGCCTCGGCGGCGGTCTTAGCCTTGGCGATGCCTGCCGGGTCGTTCTTCGGGCCGATGATGACGAAGTCGTTGTACATGACGTCCTTGCGGTTAATGCCGAAGCCGTCGGCCACGAACTTATCTTCGAGCTTGCGGGCATGGACGAAGACCACGTCCACGTCGCCGGCCTCGCCCAGCTTCAGTGCCTGACCGGTACCCACGGCGATTACATCCACCTTGCAGTTGTACTGTTTCTCGAAGGGGGGAAGAAGCACATTCAGAAGCCCGGAGTCCTGGGTGGAGGTGGTGGTGGACATCTTGAGGCGCTCCTCCGCCGAGGCAAGGGAGGTGAGCGATAGCACAACGGCGAGTGTGATGAACAGCGGGCGAAGCATTTTCATTGTTGGTTCCTCCAGGGTTGATTGCTGTAAATAAAAAAGGCCCCTATCCAGAATGGAAGGAGGCCTTGGACGCACGGCGCCGCAGGGTGTCTCCTTTCCAAAAGGGAGGTGCTGCCGTTTCCCGCAACACCCGTTGGCCGGCGACCATGAGGAAAATCCTGGTAGGCGCGACGGCTCGGAGAGTCTGTTTATTGATTTTAATTGCTAGTTATCATGCCTGTATCGAGTTTTTATGTCAATCCCTTGCATGGATTTATTCCCCGACCGCCGCCAGCGCCGGTTCAAGCATTACCTCGCTGAATTCCATATGGAGGAGGTTTATGTAAATCATCCGGTTGCGGAGCGATTCCCCTTCTCCCAGGAGGATCTTGCAGGCTTCGGCCACCTGGAGGCTCGCCACCACTGCCGGGGTGAAGGACGGATTGCCCAGCCGCGTTTCGACCCCCCTGGACTCGGACCAGTTGCCGAAGAGAGAAGGTGAGATGTCGTCACCGGGGAGTTGGGAGGCCACCTGCCCGTACCAGCCGCCGATGGCGCCGTGCACGAGGGGGATGGAAAGTTCGCGGCAGATTTCAGCCAGTTCCAGCCGGGTGGCGATACTGTCGAGGCCGTCCATCACCACATGGGCGCCGGCCAGGATGTCGCGGGCGTTTTCGCGGGAAAATGCCGTCTGGAGCGCGGTGACGCTAATCGCCGGGTTGATCTCCCCGACCCGCGCCGCGGCCACCTCCGCCTTCGGCCTGCCGAGCAGCGCAGGGGATGAGAGAATCTGGCGGTTAAGGTTGTGCTCCTCGAAGATGTCGGGGTCCACCACCACGAGGTTTCCGACGCCGAGGCGGGCCAGCTCTTCCACCAGATAGCCGCCGAGGCCGCCGCTGCCGATGATGACAGCCCGGCTCCGGCAGAGCAGCAGCTGGTTTTCGACGGTGATGGTCTGCCGGTTGCGCTGGTAGCGGGCCGGCATTATACCGCGCTGGAGGACCGCTTCTTCCACCTGGCCGAAGGTAATCCCGAAACGCTCTGCCGCCGCCACCTGGGCCGTCCAGGGGAAAAGTCCCCCCGTTGCCGCCTCCGAGATAAATTCGCGCAGCCCCATTGGCTACCCTCCTCCCACGAGGGGGAACAGCGACAGGGTATCACCTGCGAACAACCGATGGTCCAGCTTGGCGTGCCGGCCGTTGACCAGAACAATACCCACTTCCTTATGCGGGATCTTCAGTTCGCCGGCGACGTCCGCGGGGGTAATTCCTTCCCGGTATTTTTGCGTGGTTGCGGCAAAACGCCCGACACGGAACATGGCGAACAGTTTTACGGTGATCTCCATTGCGTTTCTCCCACGGCCTGTTAGGCACGGTTGAGGTGGATGGCGCGGACACGACTGCATGTGTCCGCGCCGTTTCTTAGAAATTCCAGAACTCGTCGATCTCTTCGTCGGTGAAGTCCCATATGGCGTTGTGGGGCGCCACCGGCTCGGTCTTGAAGAACTCCGGCAGACGGTCGTGCTCTTTGGTGAAACCGGCGTCGATGTTGAACTGCCGCTCGGTCTTCAGGATGTATTTGCCCAGATTCGTCACGTCTTCGCCGGTGAGGTTGATGTCGTAGCGGGCGTTGATCATGTCGATGAGGGCCGGCAGGCACTCGGGGATGTCCAAGGCCGGGAAGGCGACGAAGATGCACATGCCGGTGGAATCCACGGCGGCGGTGGCGATCTGGAGGTTGCGGGAAAGCTCAACCTGGCCGTCTTTCTTCAACGGGTCCACGAAACCCCCAACGTTGAGGATGTTGGTGGCGATGGTGTAGCCGGCGGTGTGGTCGGCCCCCATGGTGCTGGTGGCGTAGGTGATGCCGATTCCCTTAACCGACCGGGGGTCGTAGGCCGGGATACCCTGGTTCTTCACCACCGGCACCCGGGTGACGCCGTAGGCTTTTCCCACAGCACCGGCGCCGCCGCCGAGAATCCTGCCCAGGGGGGTTCCCACGGCGATCTCTTCCTTCAGCAGGCGGATGATGCCTTTGCTGTCGCCGAAGGGGAGGATGCCGGCCTCCATGGCCACGCCGAACATGACGGCGGTCTCGATGGAGTCGATGCCGATGTCGTCCTTGATGTTGTCGGCCAGGGCGATGTCGTCAAGGTCGTCGATGCAGCAGTTGGCGCCGAGCCCCCAGATGGTCTCGTACTCGAAGCCGGAGGTGACGTATTTGCCTTCCTTGTCGTGGTAGACCTGGGAGCACTGGATGATGCAGCCGGCATGGCAGCCGTGCTTGTGCTTGCCGCCACGGGAAACGATGGTCTCGTGCATGGTTTCGCCGGAAATCTTGTCGTGGTGGTCAAACCGCCCCGTGGTGAAGTTCTTGGTCGGCAGCCCCCCCGCTTCGTGGAGGATGTTCACCAGGACGTTGGTGCCGTAGGTGGGAAGCCCCTCGCCGCTTACGGGGTGGTCCAGGAGCGCCTTGGCAAAGGCCCGGGATGCGGTCTTGAATTTCTCCGGATCGGCGATGGTTACCTTGGGGGCCCCTTCGTCGTTGATTGAGATGAACTTTATCTTCTTGGAGCCCATGACGGCGCCGAGGCCGCCGCGGCCGTGGCTGCGGATCTTGCTGTCCGGGTCCTTGACCGAGATGTTGGCGGCGGCCATCTTCATCTCTCCTGCCGGGCCGATGCTGAGAATGCCGGTCTTTTTCCCGAGGCGGGCCTCAAGGGCCTCGATGACGGCGAAGTTTCCCTTTCCCACCAGTTCGGACTCTTCCTGGATGGTTACCCCGTCCATGGAGACGTGGAGGCTGTACCAAGCGTCAGCTTTGGCGATTCCCTCGATGATGAGCGCCTTGATTCCGAGGCGTGCCAGCATCTGGGCCGCAGTGCCGCCGGCGTTGCTTTCCTTGATGGTGCCGGTGAGGGGGCTCTTGGTACCGGCCGAGAGGCGGCCCGAGTTGGCGGCCGGCGTACCGGTCAGGAGTCCCGGAGCGAAGACCAGCTTGTTGTTCGGCCCCAGGGGGTGGCAGGTGGGGGGGACTTCTGCTGCAACGATGGTGGAGGTCAGGCCGCGCCCGCCGAGGCCGACCCAATCGGCGGGGACCGCCTCGGTCCTGGTGCTCAGGTCGGACATATTTACGCGAATTATCTTATCCATGAACTGATTCTCCCTTTCTGCTGTTAGCGGGTCTCATTGATTGTTCTCCTTTCCGAAAGGGAGGTGCCGCCGTTTCCGACGGCACCCAGTGGCCTTCAGCCATGAGGGTTCCCTGTTAGGCTCGCAGGCTCGGAGATTATAATTGGTTCTAGGGAGCCGATTTCGTGCAAGGCCAAGGCGCCCGAGTGATGCCGCGGAGGCGTAGCAGCGCTACGCCGCACAAGAGCATCGAGAAGGGCAACGCCGGGATTGCGCGAAATCGGCTCCCGTCCTTACATGGCGGCTTTGAACATGCCTATTACCTGCTCCAACGTCGCCTTGCGGGGGTTGGTCAGTTGGCAGGCGTCCTTCTTGGCGTTCTCGGCCATGACCTTCAGATCCTCTTCCTTCACGTTCAGTTCCTTGAGGCCGGCGGGGATGCCGATGGCGGCCGAAAGCTTGCGGATTGCGGCAACGGCCTTGGCTGCGGCGTCCATGGGGGAGAGGCCGGAGATGTCTTCGCCCAGGGCCACGGCGATATCGGCGAACCGCTTCGGGCAGGCGATGGCGTTGAACTCGGAGACCGCCGGCAGCAGGATGGCGTTACAGACCCCGTGGGGAAGGTTGTAGAAGCCCCCAAGCTGGTGGGCCATGGAGTGAACGTAGCCGAGGCTGGCGTTGTTGAAGGCCATGCCTGCCAGATACTCGGCATAGGCCATCTTGTCCCGGGCTTCCAGGTTTTCGCCGTTGGCCACGGCCGGGCTCAGGTACTCGGCGATGAGCTTGATGGCCTGGAGGGCACAGGCGTCGGTGATGGGGGTGGCGATGGTGGAAACGTAGGCCTCGACCGCGTGGGTGAGGGCGTCCATGCCCGTGGCGGCGGTGAGGGGGGCGGGCTTGCCGAGCATGAGGACCGGATCGTTGATGGCGATGTTCGGGGTGCAGCGCCAGTCGACGATGGCCATTTTCACATGGGTGTCGGTGTTGGTGATGATGCAGAAGCGGGTCATTTCGGAGGCGGTGCCGGCGGTGGTGTTGATGGCCACGAAGGGGGGCATCGGTTTGGTGGACTTGTTGACCCCTTCGAAGTCGCGGATGTGGCCGCCGTTGCCGATGACGAGGCCTACCCCCTTGGCGCAGTCGTGGGAGCTGCCGCCACCCAGGGAGATGATGGAGTCGCAGCCGTTGTCCAGGTAGGCATTTACGCCGTCGTGGACGTTGGTGTCGGTGGGGTTAGGCTCGGCGCCGTCGAAGATGACGACGGAGACGCCGGCGGCTTCCACCTGCTGCTTGATCTGGTCGGCCATCCCCATGGCCGAGATCCCCTTGTCGGTCACCAGGAGCGCCTTCCTGGCGCCGAGGGCCTTCACCTGGGCGCCAGTTTCCTTGGAGGAACCAACCCCCATCAGCGTAACAGTGGGAATGTAGAATCCGAACGTTTGATCTGCCAGTGCCATGTGTACTTCCTCCTCTGTGGTTTTTGCGGCGTTTCCACCGTTTGTGAATCTTCTGTTCGATGCCTGTCGGCCGGGATTGCGCATACAATTTTCTAGAACGTTTGTTTTACTGTTAAGGCAAGGGGTGTACCAAGTCAGTTCGGGTGCCGGTGCCGTGTACCCCTAATGTGCTGAATTTGTTGTAAACAATGACGGTTTTGCCGGGATTGCGGCACCGGATTTTGAATACACGTTTATTTAACGCTGTTCTGGTATGGCGCGGCGGTCTGTTCCGACATGGAACAGATGTGATGTTTTGGAACGGTGGACGGCCTGCTTTATTCCCTGCCGGTTTCCGCCGCTCGTGTTTTGCCGGAAAATCCGAAAAGCCTTGCCCTTTGCGGGTTTTGCTCGCAACCAGCGGCATGCCTCAGCCGTGGGGGGAGGGGCGTTGGTATTGAACTTGCCAAGTGCCCGGTAACATCCGATCGCCCAGCACCGACACATCGGAATCAGGAGTACGGCATGGGTACCATTGATTCGTTCGGCAGACGCATTACCTATCTCAGGCTTTCCGTTACGGACCGCTGCAACCTCCGGTGCCGCTACTGCATGCCGGCGGAGGGTATCCCCAAGCTCCGCCACGGCGAGACCTTGAACTACGAGGAGCTGCTTCGCGTATCCCGCGAGGCGGTAGCCCTCGGCATAGAAAAGATACGGATCACCGGCGGTGAGCCCCTGGTGAGGAAGGGGATAGTCGAGTTTGCCGGCCGCCTTGCCCGGCTCTCCGGTCTCCGGGAGCTTGTCATGACCACCAACGGCCTGCTGCTTGAGGAGCTGGCGCGGCCGCTGCGGCAGGCAGGGGTCCGGCGTTTGAACATAAGCCTCGATTCGCTCCGGCCCGAGACTTTCTCCTTCATCACCCGTGGCGGAGATCTCCGGAAGGCGCTCCATGGGATAGCCGCCGCGGAAGCGGCAGGCTTTCCTCCCGTAAAAATCAACATGGTGGTAATGGGGGGGATCAACGACGACGAAGTGGTCGATTTCGCCGCCCTGACCCTGGACCGGCCCTGGACGGTCCGCTTCATCGAATACATGCCGACCCTCCGGGATGAGGGATGGCGCTCGCAGTGCGTTCCGGGGAGCGAGATCCTTGAGCGGATCGGCCGCCGGTATCCGCTGATGCCCCTCGTGAGTTCAGAGATGGCCGGCCCGGCCAGAAATTTCAGGATACGCGGCGCCGCCGGCGCCATCGGGATCATCACTCCCGTTTCCGGACACTTCTGCGACCAGTGCAACCGGATCCGGGTAACTGCGGCAGGGGTTGCGCGGGGATGCCTCTTCTCGGAATACGGCATCGATCTACGCCCCCTGCTGGCCGCCGGCGATGATCTCCTGCTGCGGGAGCGGCTCCGGTCTCTGATTTTCGGCAAGCCCGGCAGGCATCATCTGGGGGAAGAGGCTGATGGGGACGGCATGGTGGCCATGTCGCGGATTGGCGGTTAGAACAAGAGAAATCAGGAGGAAAACGATGGGAAAGACCCTTTATGAAACTGCCCGGCCGACGGTCATATCGGTTCGGGTTGCCGACGATCAGATGGAGGTGATCCGGCGGCTCATGGAAAAGAAGAAGATGAGCGCCTCCGACATCATGCGCGAGGCGTTCCACGTTTTAGTGGAAAATGCGGAGCGGAAGCGGATGGACGCCATCCGGGCCGCGGCCGTGAAATATACCGGGGCGCGGGTGGATGCTGCGCTCGACGCGCACCAGTGCGCCTGATTCCTGCCATGAGAGGTTGTCCATGCTTGCCATAGCCTGCATCAAACAGGTGCCCGACACGACCCAGGTCCAGATCGACCCCGCCACCAACACCCTGGTGCGCGAGGGTATTCCGTTCATCGTCAACCCCTACGATACCCACGCCCTGGAGGAGAGCCTGCGGATGAAAGACCGTTTCGGCTTCCGGGCCGTGGCCCTCTCCATGGGGCCCCCCAACGCCGAGGCGGCGCTCCGCAAGGCCCTCTGCCTGGGGGCCGATGACGCCATCCTCTGCTCCGACCGCTGCTTCGGCGGCGCCGACACCCTCTCCACCAGCAACGTGCTGGCCGCGGCAATCGCGAAGATCGGCCAGGAGAGCGGCGAGGAGGTGGGGATTGTGTTCTGCGGCAAGCAGACCATCGACGGCGACACGGCCCAGGTGGGCCCCGGCATCGCCGTGCGCCTCGGCTTCACCCAGCTGACCCTCGTGGACCGCATCGAGCACCTGGATGTTCCCGCCCGGCGAATCAGGGTGCGGCGCAAGCTGGAAGGGCGCTACGAGATCGTGGAGGCGCCCCTGCCGGTCATGATTACGGTGGTGCGGGAGCTGAACCGACCCCGCTACCCCAGCGTTCCCATGCGGCTCGCGGCCCGGAAGGCCCCGGTGACGGTCTGGGGCAACGACATGCTCCAACTGGACGTGAACAGCGTGGGCCTCAAGGGATCCCCCACCTGGGTGAGCCGGATTTTTTCGCCCGAGCGGGACAAGGGGGAGATCATCGGCGACGGGATCGGCGACCCGGAGGGGACCGCGCGGCTTCTGATCGAACAGCTGCTGGCCAAGGACATGCTGGCGGCGTGAAATTGTAGGGGCGAAGCAGGTAAGGCGTTTGCTTCGCCCCTACAGAGGAAATGTGATGACCGAACCGAAGAAACCGAAGAGACCCCGCGGCAAGGCGCGCCTTGTGGCGGGCAAGTGTATCGCCTGCGGCGCCCGGTGCCAGAGCGCCTGCCCGGTGGATGGCATCGAGATGGGCGATTCAGGGGAGCCGCGCATCGTTGAGGACAAGTGCATCGGCTGCGTCAAGTGTGTGAAGGTCTGTCCGGGGAATGCCCTGGAGATTTTCTACACCCCCGAGGAGCTGGCGGTCCTCGCCTCGCTGGAGAAGGAGGCGGGTCAGGCCGACGACGAGGTGGACGAGGATGAGCGGCTCCGGCGCGAGACCATCGCCGCCTGGCGGGGTGTCTGGGTCTTCGTGGAGCAGACCGAGGGGGAGCCGGCGCGGGTCTCCTGGGAGTTGATGGGGGCCGGGGCCGAGCTGGCCAAAAGCCTCGGCACCGAGCTCTGCGCCCTGGTCATCGGCGAAAACGTGGAACACCTCTGCCGCGAGTCCTTCGCCTACGGCGCTGCCAGGGCCTATCTGGTGGACCAGCCGGTATTCCGCCACTACCGGACCGAGGCGTACCTGGAGGTCTGCTGCTCCCTCATCGGAAAGTACAAACCGGAGATCGTCCTCATGGGGGCCACCGGCATGGGGCGCGACCTGGCGGGGGCCGTGGCCACCAGGGTGAAGACCGGCCTCACCGCCGACTGCACCGGCCTCGACGTGGATGACCGGCGGAACCTGCGCCAGACCCGCCCCGCCTTCGGCGGCAACATCATGGCCACCATCATGTGCGACCGGTTCCGTCCCCAAATGGCCACGGTCCGCCCCCACGTGATGCAGATGCCCGAACGGAAGGATGGGGCCACCGGCGAGATCATCCGGGAAACCTGCGACATCAGGGAAGCCGACATCCTCACCAAGGTTCTGGAGATCATCCGGGAGAAAAAGGGGGGAGTCGATATCGCCGGGGCCGAGTTCATCGTCTCCGGCGGCCGGGGCATGATGGCCAAAGAGAACTTCGGCATGCTCCAGGAGCTGGCCGATGAGCTTGGCGGGGTGGTTGGCGCGTCCCGCAGCGCCGTGGACGCCGGCTGGATGCCCCACGAGCGCCAGGTGGGGCAGACCGGCAAGACCGTCCGGCCCAAGATCTACATCGCCTGCGGCATCTCGGGGGCGATTCAGCACCTGGTGGGGATGCAGGATTCCGACATGGTCATCGCCATCAACCGGGACAAGGAGGCTCCCATCTTCCAGGTGGCCACCTACGGCATCGTGGGGGATCTCTTCCGCGTGGTGCCGGCCCTTACCTCCCAGCTCAGGCAGCTGAGGCAGCCAACCCTTCGATAGAGGTTCACGCATGCAGCCCGATTCCACTCTGTTTACGCCGATCCTGATCGCCTCCCTCATTGTATTCTGCTGGAGCATGTACCGCCGGCTCGGGCTCGTTGCCCTGGGGCGCCCCGACGGGCGCGGGGTGAACCTCCTGCGGGGACTCCGGGAGATGCTCCTCTACGCCTTCGCCCAGAAGCGGGTCGTGACCCGCCCCTTCGGCGTGAACCACCTGGTCATCTTCTGGTCGTTCATGATCCTCCTGGCCGCCAACATCGAATTCATGCTCGCCGGCGTCTTCCCCTCCCTGAGCCTGGAGCGGCTCCCCGCGGCCATTCATCTCCCCTTCATGGGGCTCTGCGACCTGGCGTCACTGGCAACCCTTGTGGCCGTCGGCGCGGCCCTCGTGCGCCGAACCCTGGCACCCCCCTATCCGGAGGGGAAAAGCCTGGAGGCCTATGCCATCCTCATCCTCGTCGCCGTGCACATGCTCGGCTTTTTCGGGGTGAACGGCGCGGCCATCGCCCTTGGACGCCAGGCCGCGGCCCAGGCCATGCCGGTGTCGTCGGCGGTGGCAGCCATGCTCGGCACGCTGGGGCCGGACGAGATCGAGACGGTCGGCCTCATTGCCTGGTGGACCCACGCCGTGGCGCTCCTCGCCTTCATCACGGTTCTGATTCCCTACAGCAAGCACCTTCACCTCTTCACCGCCGTGGCCAACTGCTTCCTCCGCCAGCCCGCCGGCCCCGGCATCCCGGCCCGTGAGGTGTTCGAAGAGGGTAACGTCTTCGGCACGGGGCAGGCGGACCGCTTTTCCCGCGCGGATCTCCTGGATTCATTCGCCTGCGCCAAGTGTGGCCGCTGCCAGGATGTCTGCCCCGCCGCCGCCACGGGCAAGCCCCTGAACCCCCGGCGGCTCATGGAGGACATCCGCCTGAACCTCCTGGCTAACGGACCGCTCCTGAAGCGCGGCGGCGCGGCCACGGTGCCTCTCATCGGCGGGGAAGGAGAGGGGAGCGTGGCCGAGGAGGCGATATGGTCCTGCACCTCCTGCGGCGCCTGCATGGCGGCCTGCCCGGTTCTCGTCGAGCATCTGCCCAAGGTGGTAGGAATGCGGCGCCACCTGGTGGAGATGGAGACCCGGTTCCCCGAGGAGCTCCTGAACCTCTTCGAGAACATGGAAGGGCGCTCGAATCCGTGGGGAATCGCCCCCACGGAGCGGACCAAGTGGACTTCCCCCATGGAGGTGAAGCCCTTCGAGGCGGGGAAGACCGAGTATCTCCTCTACGTTGGGTGCGCCGGCTCCTTTGATTCCCGGAGCAAGCAGGTGACCGTGGCCCTGGCCCAAATTCTCGACCGGGCCGGCGTGTCGTGGGGAATTCTGGGGAAGGATGAAAAGTGCTGCGGCGACTCCCTGCGGCGGCTCGGCAACGAGTTCGTCTTCGACCGGATGGCCCGGGAGAACGTGGAGATTTTCCGGGAGCGGGGGGTGACCAGGGTGATTACCCAGTGTCCCCACTGCTTCACCACGCTCAGGAACGACTATCGCCAGTACGGCCTGGAGCTGGAAGTGATTCCCCACGCCGAGTTCATCCAGGGGCTCATGGCCGACGGAAAGCTCTCCCTGGAGGGGGAGTATGCCGGGCTCGGCACCGTGGTGTTCCACGACTCCTGTTACCTGGGGCGGCACAACGGCGTCTACGAAGCGCCCCGGGAGGTGATCCGCCGGGTGACCGGCGACCCCCCCGCGGAGCTGGGCCGCAACCGGGAAAAATCGTTCTGCTGCGGCGCCGGCGGGGGCCGCATGTGGATGGAGGAACAGCTGGGGAGCCGCATCAACCATAGCCGGATTGATGAAGCGCTTCGGGCGGCGCCCGACACCATCTGCGTTTCCTGCCCCTTCTGCATGACCATGCTGGAGGACGGCCTCAAGGACCGCCAGGCCGGAAGCACCCGGGTGCGGGACATTGCCGAGGTGGTGGCCGAGGGGCTGCGGTTTTCCTGATGGCGGGGGGGCGCTTTCCCTCCTGAAGAAAAAGGTTCGTTTACATTTTCTCCTGTGCTTATGTCGTAATCAGATTTTATGCGGCGGCCCTGCCGCCCCTATCCCACGGTTGAAAGGTTTCATTCATGTACGAAATCCTCGAAAACGAAATCCTGGCGCCGAACCTCCACCGGCTGACGGTGAAGGCGCCCCGCGTGGCCGGCGCCCGCAAGCCGGGGCAGTTCGTCATCGTCCGGGCCGACCGGGGGGACGAGCGTATCCCCCTCACCATCGGCGACGCCGATCCGGCCGCCGGGACCGTCACCCTCTTCATTCAGGCCATCGGCGCCTCCACCCGCAAAATCGTGAATATTCCCGTTGGCGGGGCGCTCCGGGATGTGGCCGGCCCCCTGGGGCAGCCGACCCATATCGAAAACTGGGGTAGGGTCGCCTGCATCGGCGGCGGTGTCGGCACGGCGGTCCTCTTCCCCCTGGCACGGGCTCTTGCCGAAGCGGGGAATGAGGTGACCACCGTCATCGGTGGCCGCTCCGAGCAGTACATCATCCTGGCAGACGAGCTGGCGGCCTTCTCCGCCGAGGTGCTCATCACCACCGAGGACGGGAGCCGCGGCCGCAAGGGGTTCGTCACCCACGCCCTGGCCGATCTCATCGCCGACCCGGCACGGGCGCCCAAGGTGGTGCTGGCCGTTGGACCGGTGCCGATGATGCGGGCGGTGGCGGAGTTGACCCGTCCCCACGGCATCGAGACCGTGGTGAGCCTGAACCCGATCATGATCGACGGCACCGGCATGTGCGGCGGCTGCCGCGTGGTGGTAGGGGGCGAATCCAAGTTCGCCTGTGTCGACGGGCCGGAGTTCGACGGCCACCTGGTGGATTTCGAGGGACTCAGCGACCGGCTCACCACCTACCGCAGCTTCGAGGAACAGGCCCGCCATGCCGCCACCGAGTGTCGGCTCGCGAAGGAGGTGGCCAATGGCTAACGATCTCAGCATGAAGGAGCGGCTCGCCCTCGGGCGGGTCCACATGCCCGAACTGGACGCCGCCATCCGGAGCCGCAACTTCGAGGAGGTGAACCGGGGGCTCGGCATGGAGGAGGCGGTGCGGGAGGCGAAGCGCTGCATCCAGTGCAAGCACCGCCCCTGCGTGGAGGGGTGCCCCGTGGGGGTCTCCATTCCCGAATTCCTGGACGCCCTGGCGGCGGAAAACCTTCCCGAGGCGGCCCGTATCCTCCAGGGTGACAACGCCCTGCCGGCGGTCTGCGGCCGGGTCTGCCCCCAGGAGACCCAGTGCGAGGCCAAATGCGTGCGCGGGGTGAAGGGTGAGCCGGTGGCCATCGGCTACCTGGAGCGCTTCGTGGCCGACTGGGCCATGGCCAACCGGGAGAAGCTGGCGAAGACCGAGCTTCCGCCATCCACCGGCAAAAAGGTGGCGGTGGTCGGCTGCGGCCCCGCCGGGCTCACCGCCGCCGGCGAGCTGGCCCGGTCGGGGCATGGGGTCACCATATTCGAGGCGCTCCATGATACCGGCGGGGTGCTCCGTTATGGCATCCCCGAGTTCCGCCTTCCCAAGGAGATCATCGACGTGGAGGTTTCCCGCCTCGTGGAGATGGGGGTGGAGATCGAGTGCAACGTCATCGTCGGCAAGACCCTCACCCTGGGACAGCTCCGGGAGGAGTTCGACGCGGTCTTCATCGCCAATGGCGCCGGGCTCCCCACCATGCTCAACATTCCGGGGGAGAACCTCAAGGGGGTCTACTCGGCCAACGAGTTCCTGACCCGGGTGAACCTCATGGAGGCGGGGAGAAACCCCAACGCCCCCACGCCGATCATCGCCGGGCGCCAGGTTGCGGTCATCGGCGGCGGCAACACTGCCATGGACTGTGTCCGCACCGCCCGCCGCCTCGGGGCCGAGCGGGCCATGATCGTCTACCGCCGTGGCGAAACCGAGATGCCGGCCCGCGTCGAGGAGATCAAGCACGCCAAGGAGGAGGGGGTTGAGTTCGTCATGCTCACCGCGCCACTGGAGATCGTGGGCACCGAAGACGGATGGGTCGCGGCGCTCCGCTGCCAGCGGATGGAGTTGGGGCCGCCGGACGACTCCGGTCGCCGCAAGCCGGTTCCGGTCGAAGGTTCCGACTTCGATCTTCCTGCCGAGGTGGTGGTGAACGCCGTCGGCACCCGGGCCAATCCGCTCCTCACCGCCACTGCCCCGGCACTGGAGCTGAACCGGTGGGGGAATATCGTGGCGGACGAGGACGGCGCCACCAGCATCCCCGGTGTCTTCGCGGGGGGAGACATGGTGCGGGGCGGCGCCACCGTCATCCTCGCCATGGGTGACGGCAAGCGGGCCGCCGCGGCCATCGGCAAGCATCTGGCCTGACGCGGTTCGAACCTTGCGCGGAAAAAGCCGCTCCACTCTGCTTCCGGCAGTGGAGCGGCTTTTTTTTATTGGATAATGCCCGACAAGGAGTTATGAAAGGTTTTTCTCTCGGCCGTTGTGGTGTACACTTGAATGCCGGACGACAAAGGGAGGTCACCCATGCTGTTGGAGCAACTGGTTGAACAGGCCGCGCAGCCTCCGAAGTACGACTGGGATGCCTACTATCGCTGGCTGTTCAGCACCCTTGCGGGGCGGGAGGTATCCCGTTTCGATTTCTGGCAGTGCCCCCACTGCTTCACCATCAATTTTTTCCTCCCGGCCCAGCGGTACGGAAAGTGCCGCGGGTGCGACCTCATTCACCTTCCCTAGAGCAGGGCATCATATAAGTTCCCATTTCCCCGCCGCACCTCATCACACAAAAAAGCCCGCCGGAAGCGGGCTCTCTGCTTGTCTTTGATTACCTATTCTGCCACGGCCATCTGCCGCAGTTTAGATATATCCCGCAGCGGCGGCGCCCCGAACAGGCGGCCATACTCCCGGCTGAACTGCGACGGGCTCTCGTAACCCACCTGAAACGCGGCGGTTGCGGCATCCAGCCGCTCTGCCAGCATCAACCGCCTTGCTTCCTGCAAGCGCAACTGCTTCTGGTACTGTAACGGGCTCAAGGCCGTCATCGACCGGAAATGGTGATGGAAGGTCGAACTGCTCATGCGGGCCTGTGCCGCAAGATCGTCGATGCGCAGCGGTTGGGTGAAGTTCCCCTTAAGCCATTCGATGGCCCGGGCGATTTGCTGGCTCTGGCTTCCCGCCGCCGCAATCTGGCGCAGTCGCGCCCCCTGCTCCCCCACCAGCAAGCGATAGATGATTTCCCGCTGGATAATCGGCGCCAGGATCGGGATGTCCTGCTCTTCGTGGAGCAGGTCTATCAACCGGTGCACGGCGGTGATGAGCGGCAGCGTCACTTTGCTGGTCGCCATCCCCCGGCTCGACTGTTGGGTACGGGGCGAGGGGAGATTGCTGTCGGCCATCAGCTGGGAAACCTCCCGCAGGTCGAATTTCAGCCGGAGACCCAGATACGGCTTCTCCCGGCTGGCCTCGGTGACCTGCACCACTGTCGGCAGATGCACGGAGGTGATCAGGTAGTGGTGTGCGTCGTACACAAACGTGTCATCCCCCAGCTGCACGCGCTTGGCCCCTTGCGTAACCAGGCAGAGACTCGGTTCGTACATGCCGGTGACCGGTTCGCTCGGCTCGGTCCGCTGGAACAGGGCCAACCCCGGCACCGCGGTTGTGAACTGCTCGCCCGGCTCGGTCCATCGGGCAATACTCTCGCCCAAAGCTGCAATGGTGGCTTCCAGCCTGGCATCATCAGCCGTATCCATAATTGCTTTGTTTCGCATGGTTACCCCCTGATTGCATAGTACCTGACCCATCCTTCCGGTTACAACCGATAATCAGCGATTCGTTGGATTGGGCAATAAATCGACAGGATTGGTCTATCCGTAGTGGTCAATTCAAAGGATTTGCGTTCTGCCTGGGTCGGGCACTGGAGAAGGGGGTCATCTGTGGCATCGGTGACTGGAATGTGGTGGCGATTGCGGAAAGCTCGGCCATGGGGCATGCGTATGAGATGGTAAAAAAGTTGAACAACCGTCAACCATGTTAAATATATCAATCAAAACTTTAAATAACACAGTTGCTTATTTAAAGTTTTGCGGCTAATCTTAAATGGAATTATTCCTTGATAAAGGTTCTGCCATGAAAACGAGTGACCTCTCCCCTGCACGGCGAAAACTGCTCGTCCCCTGCGTCGATTACCCCGGAGCCTTTGCACTTGTGCCGCCGCCAACTCCTCGTGTTCTCGATCTTAAAGGAGTGGGCGATGAGTTGCGTCGTGCATCGAACGCCCTGGAACTATTGAAGGACCTCTCGTCGCGGCTCCCGAACCCCGATCTCATCACGCGAACCGCGGATCGGCGGGAAGCGGTCCGGAGCAGCCAGATCGAAGGGACCAACGCCGGCGTGAACGACCTCTTCACCTACGAGGCGACAGGCAGTGGCGAGGGGCTCCCCCCGGACGTCCGGGTCACCCGCAATTACGTGGTTGCCCTCGAATATGGTTTACGGAAAGTCAGGAAGAGCGGCCCCGCAACGCTGGACAACGTCTTGGTGAAAGAGCTTCATGCGCACCTCATGGATGGCGTGGAGCATGGCGGCACCCCCGGCGAATTCAGGAAAATACAGAACTGGATCGGCGGCGGAGGTAACATTTACCGGGCCCGCTTCGTGCCGCCGCCTCCCGATCATGTGCCGACGTGCATGGATGACCTGGCACGGTTACTGGCATACAGTCCAGGAGAAGAAGAGCAGATGGTGCTGTCCCTTGTGATGCGGATGGCGATTGCCCATGCACAATTCGAGACGATTCACCCCTTTATCGACGGCAACGGCAGGGTCGGCAGAATCCTGCTGCCGCTCATGCTCGCCGCGGAAGGCTATCCTCCCGTCTATCTGGCCGGGTACCTGAAAGACAACCAGAGGGAGTATTATGATGTCTTGGCGGGTGTCCAGCTTCGGGATGAATGGTCGGCGTGGGTGAAATTCTTTGTCTGCGGCGTCGAGGAGGCGGTCCAGGAGTCGATGCGGACCGCCCTGGCCCTCGAAGGAATCCTGAACAGGTGGAAGGGGCAGCTTGCCAACTTGGGACTTCGCTCCCATTCGGTGCTGCTTAAATTTCCGGAACTGATGATTGGCACGCCGGTATTGACGGCGCATCACGCCAGCAAAACGCTCGGCGTTTCCTTCCCTGCCGCAAGCGCCGCCCTGGCCCAATTGGAGAAAATGGGCATCCTGGTTCAGCCGGTCAAACAGCAGCGAAACAGGATCTTTGTGGCAACGGAAGTGATTGACGTGCTGAACCGGCCGGTGGGTGGGTAGTTTCCCTTGCCTGAGGCTTTGTGGGATGGGTAAATTGTGTGTGATGTCCGTAGAATGCCAGACCTACACAATCGAAAGTCCTATGAAATTGTCAAATGTGTAGGTCTGACCCCTCAAGGGTGTGACCCCAGCCAAAATTAAAAAAAGGGACAGGCTGGTTTTTAATCTTGTCAAACTCAAAATATGCATTTTCCTGAATTAATCCAAAATGTAGCATGTCCCCTTTTCTCTTTTTGATGGCATAATCGGTTGACTCTTCCAGGTTCTATGGAGTACAAAACTTTTCATGTAGATACTGTAATGTATCCCCCGGAGTTGATGGATGGTTTGCTGGGTTGTGAATTGTTCTGGATTTTTTCGAGAGCCGCTTAGGTCAGCGTTGGTGCTGGCCGAGCGGCTTTTTTGATTAGAGAGGACACTATGCAATTTCATTTGCCTGAGATAGGCGCTTGGGGGGAAGAAAAATACCGTTTAGTGCATTACTATGCTCAGATGTTTGCGTCGTCAATGAAGGATAAATGGCAATGTCGGGTTTATATTGACCTGTTTTCGGGAGCCGGGCGCGCACGAATCAAGGAATCCGGCAAAGTAGTCGATGGCTCTCCCCTGATCGCGCTGGGCATCGACGACCCGTTCGACCGGTATATCTTCTGCGAGGAGGACGCGACAAACATCGATGCATTACGCAAGCGGGTAATGACGGACTATCCGTCCCTGGATACTCATTTCGTTCATGGAGACGCCAACAAGGCCGTAGATGAGATCCTCGCAAAAATTCCCCAGCATTCGCCCACCTACAAAGTACTCGGGTTCTGCTTCGTGGACCCCTTCAAGATCGACAACCTCAAATTTACGACGCTGAAGCGGCTTTCGGCAAAATACATGGATTTTCTCGTGCTCATTCCGACCGGCATGGATGCGCGACGTAATGTGTCGTACTACATGAAGTATAATAGCAGGCATATTGAAGAATTTACCGGCCGGCCGAACTGGAGGGATGAGTGGCCGGAGGCGGAGGCAAGAGGAGAAAATTTCGGCCTCTTTTTCATCAAGCAATTCTGTACTTCCATGGCGGATATCGGCTATAAGTACACAACTGCTGAGGCATCTGTAGAAATCAGATCGACCGAAAAGAACTTGCCGCTGTATCGATTGGCGTTTTTCAGTAAACACCCTCTGGGTCACAAATTCTGGGGCGAGGCGAAAAAATACAGCTCGCCGCAACTGGATCTCTTTTAGAGTAAACATCATATGTCACAGTCACGTATAGAATGGACCGAAAGAACCTGGAACCCTGCTGTGGGATGCAGCAAGGTTTCGCCCGGCTGTGCCCACTGCTATGCCGAGGTAATGGCGCGGCGGCTGCAGGCCATGGGGGTAAGCGGGTACGAGAACGGGTTCGAGGTAACGCTGTTGCCGAAGCGGTTGAACGAGCCGCTCTTGCGCAAGTCGCCGACCATTTACTTCGTCAATTCCATGAGTGACCTGTTCCACGAGGCGATTCCCGACGACTATATCCGGCAGGTCTTCGACGTTATCCGTCGCTCGCCGCAGCATACCTTTCAGGTATTGACCAAACGGGCGGAGCGGATGGCGAATTTCTTCGGCACTGACCAGCCGCCGCTGAATGCCTGGCTCGGCGTGACGGTTGAGGACAAGAGCTTTGGCGTCCCGCGTATCCCGCACCTGCGGCGGGTGCAGGCATCGGTCCGCTTCCTCTCTGTGGAGCCACTGCTGGAGGGGCTGGGGGATATGGATCTTCACGATATCCACTGGGTCATCGTTGGAGGAGAATCGGGATTGAAGGCGCGACCCATGAAACAGGAGTGGGTTCTGGACGTCAAGCGACAGTGTGACGAACAAGGGGCTGCCTTTTTCTTCAAGCAGTGGGGCGGCTGGGGGCTCGATGGGAAGAAGCGGGGCAAGAAAGAGAATGGAAGGTTGTTGATGGGGAGGACGTGGGACGGGGTGCCGTCGCCAACCCGCGAACACCATATACAGAACCTGACGTGGTAGCTTCCCCCTAGCCGGTTTGAGGGAATTAAGTAAAATTAGCCCCCGATTTGGATAACGTCATAAGCCTGACCGGCCTCTTTCTGGGCCGGTATTGGCGCTAGTTGAACATCGCTCTTGCTATATTTGTCTCCTTTTTTCCCTTGCAATCAGATTGTTACTTCACCGCTTTAATTATTTCGGTTACTAAAGCTCGTAGTTCCTTGGAATCTTTTGACTGTAACAAGACATCAACGAGAGTTGCTGGACTCTTCCTTTCAATTCCATCAGTGCCTCCATCGCCATGGCCAAAGGATCTATCACCGATCTTCATACGAAAATCCTCCTGCTTTTCGGATGGTAGTGGGGCAATGAAAGGACCAATTGCCTCCAGTTCAAGGGCCAAACGCCTGTTTTGCTTTTCAAGCTTCTGATATTTATCCGCCTGACTGGCCGCGTATGCCGCTAAGACACCAAACGTCAGAGAAATGAAAACACGTCCCGCAAAACTACCCCAAGAAAATGTGCCTCCTACTGCTGGCCAGAATGCCACAATAGCTACGATAATTAGACCGACCATTGCGAGCACTGTTACAACCTGCCAAATGATTGTGGTAATCTTAGCTGCATTTGCTGTCTTGAGGTACCCCGAGGTTACGCCGAGATTTCCAATAACTCCGACAAGTTGCTCAACTTCTTTCTTTCGTTCTATTATTTCGTCACAGTGCTTTGTCGCCGTGTCTACGAACTCTTTCTTGATATCCTCCAATTCCTGTTGATGAGCGTCTGCTATCTCGGCCCCTTTTTTTGCAAAGTCAGAATTTTGAGCGGTCAGCTTGCTCTTATAGTCCGTAATGAGAGCAGTGAATTGTTCTTCATGTCCCTTTTGCTTATTAATGAATTCCGTAGATCTTGATTCTTGTTCAGCCTGAAATTTTGCCTGGAGGTCCGAAGAAACCTGTTTAAAATCGGCAAGAATGGCAGTGTGCTGATCATGTTGGCTCTTTGTCGCAGTTACGAATTCCTTGCTTCTAGATTCTTGATCTGCCACAAATTTTGTTTGAAAGTCCGTTGAGACTGCGCCAAGTCTTGACTTCTCGTTATTGATTTCGGTTGTGAGTTCCGTGGTTCGGGCTTTTAAGGCATCCAAATCATTCTGGAGTTGACCGGAATTTTTCCTGATCTCGGACAAGACATTATCTAAGCCATTGCGATATGTATCAGCTGCTTCCTTGGCCGATATGAAATCCTCTGTCGTCAGTAAGACGTTCAGCTGGGCAAGCATATTAAGGGCCGTGTCTGCATTCGTATTAGCGTTAGTTATATGACCGGCACTACCGTTCGCCGTGAAGTTCTGAATCTCCTGTGTGATTGTCTGAAATTGATTCCCTAGGCCGTCAAGAGTTGCGAAGTTCAGAATGAAGGGATCAGCACCCGCAAGTCGTCGACCCGTGAAAGAAAGAACTGACTTTAGCCTCGCAAGGCCTTCCGCAGACTGTGGTTCTATTCCTTCGCGTTTTTGGGCGTCATCAATTGCCGGGCCAAGATTTTGAAGGTGATTCCAAATGGCATGGTTCTTAAGTCTGTCAGTCCACTGTGACACATCTGCCTCCCTTCGCCAGTACCGCACGTTAGTTATTTCTCTTCTTCTGTTCAACGGGCTGCCCTTGACCTGCGCGGCGGTGGTAGCCGCGTCAGTGTCCAAGGGCGTGTTGAACTTAAATCCGCCAGTCCTATATGTGAAAAACTCTACTATTCAGCTTTCTAAGCCAGCAGACTGAACCTCCACAATGGTCTTTCTCAGGAGATGAGAAGTAAGCTCAATTATGTTGACAGGGGGGTGAGGGGCCTGATGCAAGCAACCTGTTGATGAATTGGTATCTAAAGTGGGTACTGACATTGTACTGTAGCTCCGATCTGACAACATCATCCCTGTATGGAGGTATTTTGACCTCATCGCATAATACTTATCGATAAATGAAACAACTCCTTCTGGGGAATGTCTGCTAGCCATGTCAATTACACGTCTTCGCAAACCATATACTTTGTTTCCACAGGAAGGACAGTTTTTTTCTTCAGCACCATAAAGCATTGCAGCAACTTCAAGGCTTGAAATGCATAATACCGACACCATCTCCTCGAATATGTTGTAACATGATGAAGACTCCAGCTGTAGTCTCAATGCGTGGTGATAATGTGATGCTGCAAGACACAGAAGTTGATTAGATTCGACATCTTTAACAACATTGTCCATGAGATTGGCAATTGATTCACTTATCAATATCACACCATCTTTTACGGAGAAACTATCAATCCAATCGTTATCAGTTTGATAAATGGCGCTTCCAACTTCTATTGGATTGAAAGACTCACTTTTAACTAACTGAAAGCAGTAGTTGGTTCCAACAGACATCAAATGCATTAGCTTGTTGCCAATTCTTTTTGCAACGGTAGCCGCATCAACCTCATCGAACGATGGTACGTTTAGGATTAATTTCGCAACACCATCATTCCCTGGTTCAACTTGAAAATGTTCCCCCTGGTATTTTCCTAGCTGTAGTGACATTGCACCAGTGTATGGGCTAAATGGCTTGATTGCTGAGGCCATTTTGCGCATTCGTGGGGAGCCAAAATCTCTTTTTGCTGCATCGACACAACCTCTAATGGAATCAAAAATTTTTCCATCAACATCTTTATCAAAGTCAAAATATATACTGGATATGGAACCTTTGGTCTTGTACTTCACTGAAACACGAACTGGCATCTCTAAATCAAGGCTTGCATAGCCAAATAAGATAGTATTTTCTTTGCCATTTTTGAATGGAATATAATTCCATCCACAATTGCCGAAACATTCTCTCAACTTTGCCCATAGACATCTGAGAAAAAGGTTTGATTCAGACAGCTTGTTTGTACCAATTACTATTTCCACGTTTACTCTCCATCAGTGAGGCAGCGCATTTAGCAACGACGCTGCGCATATATACATGCAGTAATTTATGCCTCTTCAGCATTTTGGTCGTTCAACTCATGATTGACCGGCCAGGACCGGTATCTAATATTATATGCAAGCATCTAATACTATATCCCGGCATCTAACTTTAGATGCCGGGATGCATATAATAATAGATGCTTATGGCAATCCCTCAGGCATCCAATATTATATGCTTCTCCAGTTCTATCTCCTTGATCCTGTCGGGTGTTTCCTGACTCGTCAGTGACTTTGTTGTGGCTAATGAGCTGTGCCTTTATATTTCTTTGTATGCCAATAGTATTTGGCTGTCAACGGGGTCTTTATCTGTTTCACAGGACAGAGACAGTCCGCTCGAAAATTCTTTGCAGAACCCCTCGCCGGCCCATCAGGCAATCTCTCCACCGCTTCCCTGACGGGTAACTTCGCGCTCAATTCCCCGCATCTTATCCTGATATTCCCGCCATGCTCCCGATTGCTCCAGTCGGCCGATGTGACTCCTCCCTGAACCATCGCACGATCAGGCAATAATCCGGCAGGATCGGTCTACCTCCATTTAATCTTTCAGGAGTACGTTATCATCATCAAGACGGTAGTCCTGTGGATGAAAGGAGAAAGCAATGCAAAAACGCATATTGGGAAAAAGCGGCCTGGAGGTCTCGGCCTTGGGGTTGGGCTGCATGGGAATGAGTTTTTCCTACGGCCCCCCCAAGGATAAACAGGAGATGATCTCGCTGCTGCGCACCGCCGTGGAGCGGGGGATTACCTTCTTCGATACGGCGGAGGTCTATGGGCCGTTCACCAACGAGGAGCTGGTGGGTGAGGCGCTGGCGCCGCTGCGCGACCGGGTGGTGATCGCCACCAAGTTCGGGTTCGATACGAGCGTCGATCCCCGGGCCATGAAGGGTAGGGGGCCGGTTCTCAATAGCCGGCCGGAGCACATCCGGGAGGTGGCCGAAGCATCCCTCAAGCGGCTCAGGACCGACGTCATCGATCTCTTCTATCAGCACCGGGTCGACCCGGCGGTGCCGATCGAGGAGGTTGCCGGCGCGGTGAAGAAGCTTATTCAGGAAGGGAAAGTGAAGCATTTCGGTCTGTCGGAAGCGGGAATCGAGACGATCCGCCGCGCCCATGCCGTGCAGCCGGTGGCCTGCGTGCAGAACGAGTACTCGCTCTGGTTCCGGCGGCCGGAAGAGGGGCTGTTGCAGACTCTCGAAGAGCTCGGCATCGGCCTCGTCCCCTACAGCCCGCTGGGCAAGGGATACCTCACCGGAAAGATGGACGAGAAGACGACCTTCGACAGCACAGACTTCCGCAGCTCCCTGCCGCGCTTTACCCCCGAGGCATTGAGGGCGAATCAAGCTCTGGTTGATCTATTCGGCCGGATCGCGGCAGAGATGAAGGCAACTCCGGCCCAGATCGCCTTGGCCTGGCTGCTGGCGCAAAAGCCGTGGATTGTGCCGATTCCGGGCACTACAAAGCTGGATCGCCTGGACGAGAACATCGGGGCCGTCAGCGTCGAACTTACTGCTGAAGATCTCCGGGAGATCGACAGCGCAGCGGCACAGATCAAAGTACAAGGCGAAAGGTACCCTGAAAAGCTGGAGCAATTGACTGGCCGCTGAGTTCAAGCACTAACAAGCATAAACTGAATAAACATCATACAGGAGACCAACCATGAACAACTTCATTTACAGCATTCCAACCACTGCCTACTTCGGCAAGGGACAAATCAGCATTCTCGGCGAAACCATCAAGTCCCATGGCGGTTCCAGGGTGCTGCTGGCCTATGGCGGCGGCAGCATCAAGCAAAACGGCATCTACGAGACCATTCTTCAGCAGTTCGGTCGGGCCGGTCTTGCCTACGTGGAATTGAGCGGTATCCAGCCAAACCCGCGGGTCGAAAGCGTGGAGGAAGGCATCGAACTCTATCGCAACAACGGTTGTGATTTCATCCTGGCCGTGGGGGGCGGATCGACCCTGGACGCCTGCAAGGCCATTGCCGCCGGGGTAAAATATGATGGCCCGGTCAACGATCTGTTCGTCGGAGAACCGGGAGGTGCCACTATCAGCGAGGTGGCTCCCCTGGCCACCATCCTGACCATGGCGGGAACCGGTTCCGAGATGGATATGGGGGGAGTCATCACCGTCGGTGCAGATCATAAGAAAAAAGTTATCATGCATCCGCTCCTCAATCCCCTATTCTCCATTCTTGACCCGGAGTACACCTACACGGTACCGGAATATCATTCCATGGCGGGTGTCGCTGACATCCTCTGCCACCTGATGGAACAATATTTTACCCCCGATGTCGCTGCCAAGGTTCAGGATCGCATGAACGAAGGGGTCATGAAGGTTGTGCTGGAGGACGCCCCGAAGATCCTGGCGAACCCGCAGGACTATGACGCCCGCGCCAACATCATGTGGGCCAGCTCCATGGCTTTGGCCGGGTTCCAGTTTCTGCTCGGCAAACCGAGTTTCGCCTTCCCGCTGCACGGCATGGGACACGAACTCTCCAGCAAGTACGACATGACCCATGGCGTCACCCTGGCGCTGCTGACTCCCGCCTGGATGCGTCACACCATGAGTACGGCTCCCGCATACCTGCCGATCTTTGCACGATTCGCACGCAACGTCTTCGATATACGTGAGGAAGACGATGCCAAAGCTGCAGAAGAAGGCGTCAAAAAGTTGCAGGCATTCTATTCCGCCATCAAGATGCCGGCGAATCTTCGTGAGGCAGGCGTCAAGGAAGAAGACCTGAACGTTATGGCAGAGAAGGCAGTGGAAAATGGAAAACTGGGCATCCTGACCCCGCTTGGCAAGGACGAGGTGCTGCAGATCCTGCGTGCGGCATTTTAATAACAAAGGGCGGAATTATTTATGAAAGCATTAGCTATAAACGGAAGCCCCAGGCCGGGTGGTTAAAGGCGAGATCAGTGGCGACGAGGAGGCCATGCGCAACATGAACCATCTCGGGCAGACCATTGCCTGGCTTGGAGCGGCCATCGCCTCAGTACCTGATACCTCTCCCTTTCCCAAGTTTGCCGTGGAGTTGCATTAGTTGCGCCAGTTGACGTACATGAAAGAGATGAACATGGGCAACAGTCAGTATGAGTTGATCACACTCAGATCCGTATAATGAACCGAGACTGCGCCGAGGAGGAACCATGAAATTCACAACATTGCTCGTATCGCTATCTCTTCTTGCATCAATGGGTGCTTTTGCCAGCAAGGCAGAAGCCGCGGAAGAAAACAAACCGTCCCAAAGCATAACCAGGGCCGGCACCCAGGCTTCCATCGAAGGATCGGCCGAATACTTTACCGGCAATGTCCGTGTCGATCCTCTGTTTGCAGCCAACGACGCGGCACCATTTTCCGGTGCCTATGTGACCTTTGAGCCAGGGGCCCGGTCAGCCTGGCACATCCACCCGACCGGGCAGCGCCTGCTGGTGACTGCCGGTGTCGGCCGGACCGGTGAATGGGGAGGAGCGGTGGAAGAGATCAGGGCCGGCGACGTGATCTGGTGTCCGCCTAAGGTAAAGCATTGGCACGGAGCATCACCAACTACGGCAATGACCCATATCGCCCTCACCGGGACAGCCGACGGCAAGAACGTCGAGTGGCTGGAAAAGGTCAGCGACGAGCAGTACCACGGCAAACCGAGAGGCAAGCATGAATAGACTGGTCACCGGGTTTCTGGCAATCATGCTGTTCATGATGCTGGTCATTGCAGCCATTGCGGAGGCACAACCCATGGACAAAAATCAGGCGCTGAGCGCAAAACAGCAAGGCATTATTCCCATCTCTGCTTTTACCGCCAAGGGTGATCTGGACAAGCTGAAAGTCTCCCTGAACGAAGGTCTGGATGCCGGCCTGAGCGTCAGCGAGATCAAGGAAATCCTGGTGCAGATGTATGCCTATACCGGCTTTCCGCGCAGCCTGAACGCTATCGGCGCCTTCATGGGCGTTTTGGAAGAGCGGCAGAAAAAGGGGATCAAGGACGTTCCAGGGAAAGAGCCGAGCCCCTTGCCTGCCAACAAAAGCAGCATCGAACTGGGAACGGAAATCCAGACGCATCTGGTCGGAAAGCCTGTCACCGGAACAATATATACCTTTGCTCCCGCCATCGATCAGTTTTTAAAAGGTCATCTGTTCGGCGATATCTTCGGGCGTGACAATCTTGACTTCCAGAGCAGGGAGATTGCCACCATTGCGGCTCTGGCCAGCATGGATGGCGTCAATCCCCAACTGCAGGCCCATTTCAACGTCGGGCTTAATACCGGCCTGACTGAGGTTCAGCTAAAGAGCCTGATTGACGTGCTCAGGGCCAAAGTTGGCAAAAATGAATCGGCCAGAGCTGCCAGGCTGCTAGATGAGGTTTTAAAAAGCAGAAAAGCTTCAAGCAATAACTAATCGAAAACATAGGGGACCCATGTCTTGGGAAAGTAGTCCAGTTGTGGATCGGGTCTTTCCATTCGAATCGACCGAAGAGGTTTTGGATTGCATTGATGAGTAGATGCGATTCAGTCACCTGTAAAAATAGACCGTAGGTCTATTTAAATTGACTCTCGGTCGATTTTTCCGTAGACTCCTTATTCGATGGGTGATGCCAACTTCGCCGAAAATTAGAGAAGGAGAGAATTCTATGGAATCTAAAATCGCCAAGGCTATTGGACTCAAGCACGACCCCGTCGCGGTTGTGCTGACAGATGAAAAACCGGAAGACGCCTCGCAGTTCAAACCCGGCAAATGGGGGTGTGTGATGTCTATGTTTGCCAATGCGGCAAGAGGCAGGACCACGGCTTTTGACGCACAGACCTACGGCTGCTGGGGTGGCGGCGTCGGTCTGGGGTTCGGCAATGCCTATGAGCAGTTTCCGGGGGGAGTCGACTGCTTTACCCGGTTTCTGTCGTCTGGCAATAAAGAGTGGGAAAAGGGAAGGCAAGTTGGAGAAGCTCTTGCCGGCGCTGCGGGAAAAGAGTTTGCAGACGACTTCCTGGAAGGCGAAAGATATGTAAAAAGCCCGGAACTGGTGGATCAGTGGCTTGAAGATCTGCCCATGACGGAAATAGGGTCCCGCTATGTGCTTTTTAAACCGCTTGCGGATATGGATAGCGAGAGAGAAAAGCCGGAAAACGTCGTTTTTATCGTGGATGCCGATCAGTTGTCCGCTCTGGTTATCCTTGCCAATTACGCCAGAAAAGGGATGGAAAACGTGACCATTCCCTACGCCGCCGGCTGCCAGACCATTGGCATTCTTCCCTGGCGCGAGGCTAAATCGGAGAATCCCCGGGCAGTCGTGGGACTGACCGACGTTTCAGCCAGAAAGTATGTCCGCAAACTTCTGGGCGCGGGGTATCTGTCGTTTGCCATGCCCTGGAAGTTGTTTCTCGAAATGGAGAGCACTGTAGAAGGGAGTTTTTTGGAGCGACCCACTTGGCTGTCTCTTCAGGACTCCAGGCAGTAAAGAAGTTACTCCAGATGCCACCTCAAGCTTGCAGGGTCATCTGCCGCAGGTGATCCTGCAAGCTTGAAGGCAGCCTTCGCAGGCAACTTCATCCCACCCAAGCGTCAGCACACGTTCCTTCACCCCTGCCCACCCAAAATTCTAAGAAACAGATCGTTGAGTTTTTTGGGCACGTCTTCGGCACGCTCTGTTCCCATCATGGCCTCGTCGCAAGCGCCGCGAAAGGCGTAAAACATGATCACAGCGGTCCAACGTTCGTCATCAACCTGCCAGGCTCCTGCTTTGCCGCCATCACGGATCAGTCCTGTAAGATATCGGGTGATTTCGGCCTCGGCCATGGTGTGCCGAAACGGCATTCCCAAGCTGTAGATCACGACGTCATGAAGTTCTCTTAATTTAAAGTAGGCCTCGACCGCTGCCTCGATCCAGGCAATGATGCGTCCGCGCCAATCATCGGCGGGACAGCTTTCAACGCGTGCACTGACCTTCTCCATGACCTCGTTTTCGAAAACTTCCCGCAAAACCCGAAGCAGTTCAGCCTTGTTGGAGAAGTAATGATAAAGCGTCCCCTTGGCAAAATTGGCGGCGGCAGCGATCTCATCCATGGTGGTGGCCTCGTAGCCCTTTTCCACGAATAACCTCCCTGCTGCTTCAATCAACGTGGCGCGTTTCAGATCGGCCTTGCGTGGACCCGCCGGCGCGCCACTCCGACGCATTGCTCCGCGATCCGCTCGATGTGAGCCTGAATCGGCCTCTTTCATACGTTTCTCCTCATCAGCTATGCCTCGCGATATCATTTATTCCTATTCCAATATTTCAAGTCACGGGTGCTTCAGTGACCCGGCGTCCGCCGCCAGTCGCCGCAAGCCGGTGATGTCGCGCAGCGGCGGCGCGCCGAACAGGCGGCCGTACTCCCGACTGAACTGCGAAGGGCTCTCGTAGCCCACCTGGAATGCCGCGGTTGCGGCATCCAGTGACTCCGCCAGCATCAAGCGCCTGGCCTCATGCAGACGCAGATGCTTCTGGTATTGCAATGGGCTCAAAGCGGTCATGGAGCGAAAATGGTTATGGAATGAAGACGTGCTCATGCGTGCCTGGGATGCCAGGTCATCGATGCGAAGTTGCTGGGCGAAGTTGTTTTTCAGCCATTCAATTGCCCGCGCTACCTGTTGACTCTGGCTTCCCGCCGCTGCAATCTGACGCAAACGTGCTCCTTGTTCTCCAACAAGCAGTAGGTAAATGATCTCCTTCTGAATTATGGGCGAAAGAATTGGAATGTCTTTCTCTTCATCGAGCAGGTCGATGAGACGCTGAAAGGCTGTGAGCAGTGGCAGGGTGATTTCGCTTGTAGCCATACCATGAGCAGATTTTTGCGCCCGATGATGGGGAAAATTGCTGTCAATGAGCAGTTGAGAAACCTCCTGTATTTCAAACGTTAACTTGAGTCCCAGTAATGGGCTTTCTTTGCTCGCTTCGATAACCTGGAAAAATGCTGGTAGGTCCACAGACGTGATCAAGTACTGGTGATCGTTATACACATACACTTCATTTCCAAGTAACACGCGTTTAGCACCCTGAACGACCATGCAAATGCTTGGTTCGTACACCGCGCTCATAGGTTCGGTCGGTTCGTCTTCTCGAAAAAGTGATAAAGCCGGGATCGCGCTTGGCTGTTGATCGCCCTTGTTCGTCCATCGGGCAATGCTCTCTCTTAAGGTTTCGAGCGCTACTTCCATCCTGTTGTTCATATAAGCTCCGCATCTGTATGCTTTTACACAAAAAACAACACTCACTTAATGTATCCACAATATCAGGCCTAAAACTGACTTACAACATTTTCGGAGGTTTTTATACGATTAGGCAAGAATCTGAAAGGATTGATCTATCTACGTTTCCCTCATCAGGGGTACGATGAAATCAACAACAGCCATGAAGAAGGGCAAAGACCATAACAAACTCAATTGAAAGAGGAATTCGTTCATGAGCATGTCTCTTGAAAATAAAGCCGGACCCATGACCGGCATGGAATCTGCGGTGGCGCTGGTAGACGTCCGCGAAGATGTGGTTTGCTCAGCAGCAGAAGAGATGGTCTCTGCTGGCTATATGGCGGTTGCTGTCACGTCGGTTACAGAACAGTCGGCCATATCCGAGTGGCAGATATGGAGCGCGGTCGGCTCTATGGCGCTGTGCGTAGCAATGCTGATCGCCTCGGAGTTCATGCCGGTCAGCCTGCTGACACCAATTGCCGCCGATCTTGGTGCAACCAACGGAATGGCGGGCCAGGCGATCTCGATTTCCGGTCTCTTCGCGGTGGGAACCAGCGTGTTTATCGCAACCATCGCAGGACGCATCGATCGTCGCCATGTGCTGATGGGGCTAACAGGGCTGATGTTGGCTTCGCTGATCTTGATTGCCGAGGCACCTAACTTTGCCGTGTTAATGGTTGCCCGAGCGCTTTTGGGTATGGCAATCGGTGGGTTTTGGGCTCTGGCCACAGCAACAATCATGCGCCTGGTTCCGGAGGAATCCGTTCCAAAGGCGTTGGGGGTCATGTACACTGGCAACGCCTTAGCCACCACCTTTGCCGCGCCAATCGGCAGCTATCTGGGGGGGATAATCGGCTGGCGCGGTGTCTTCTGGGCACTTGTGCCCATAGTGGTAATGAATCTGATCTGGCAATGGCTGAGCCTGCCGTCTATGCCTCCACAAACAGCCAACCCCGTCGGTAAAGTCCTCGGCCTGCTGAAGCGGCGTAATGTCGCCTTCGCGATGCTTGGCGTAATGCTCACCTTTGCCGGTGCCTTTGCCACCTTCACCTATATGCGGCCATTCCTTGAAACCTACACTCAGGTAAGCGTACCCCAGTTGTCTCTGCTCCTGCTTGGCTTGGGAGGAGCTGGATTTGCCGGAACATATGGAGCTGGTGCACTGCTTGGGCGACATCTCTATTCGTTGCTCAGATGGCTACCCATGGCGTTAGGCGTGGTGACACTTGGCCTTTTGGCAGTTGGGCATATTCTATGGGAAGTGGCAGCCTTGATGATAGCTTGGGGGGCACTGAACTCGGCCATTCCTGTGTCATGGTCCACCTGGCTGACGAAAGGCATCAGCGACGAACCGGAAAGCGGTGGTGGGTTGATTGTGGCAGCAATCCAGCTCTCAATCCTGCTGGGTGCTGCATTCGGTGGTTTGCTCCTGGATCATGTGTCAATCGCGGCAACGCTGATCGGTGGTTCGATTCTTCTGGTTTTTGCGTCGCTGATTATCGGCAATGGCGACCGCATCAAGCCGCACGCATGACGAGTGAGTAAGGCAGCTAAGCAGTTAATTAAAGCTGCTTGCAGAATGGTACTTACATTCAAAGGATGACAAAAGTATGAAGACAAAAATCAGTATGGTTTTGGCAGTCATTATTATTTCAATAGTCAGCATAGCAACAAATTCGGGGGCTCAGGCTATGAAACATGAGGACTTGAAAAAGTCAGAACGTATGAAAATACGCTTGAAAGTCGATGACAAGATCATTACAGCCACGATGATTGACAGCAAAACCACCCGAGATTTTATTTCCCTGCTGCCGCTAACACTGGATATGAACGACCTGTTTCGCAGAGAAAAATACGCCCATCTACCTAAAAAGATCTCGACTGCGGGGGAGCGGGCGCATAAGTATGAAGTCGGGGAAATTGTTTACTGGTCTCCGGGTCCTGACGTAGCCATCTACTATCGAGAAGACGGCGAGAGGATACCCGCACCTGGCATTATTGTTATCGGTAAAATTGATTCCGGTGTGGAGTCTCTTAATGTAGCTGGCTCAGTAAATGTGACAATTGAGCTTATCAAGTAAAGACCTGTTCCCTCAACAAAAGTGAGCACAATAAAACCTGCTTATTGAAAGGAGTTCGAAATGAACAAAAATAGCTTTATCACTCATTGTTTCCGCATTCTCACTGCGATGACGCTGGGCATGACTGGCGTTGGCGTTGCATCTGCGGCAGACAAGTCCAATGGAGCAGACAACTTTTACAAGAGCGAAAGGGTAATCATGCAAAAGGTTGAGTTTAAAAATCAATACAACATGAATGTTGCAGGGAATTTATTTATTCCCAAAGGCTTGAAGCAGAGCACCAAGAATCCAGCGATCATTGTCGGGCATCCCATGGGCGCAGTAAAAGAACAAAGTGCGAACCTGTATGCCACGAAAATGGCTGAACAGGGATTCGTAACCTTGTCTCTGGATTTGTCTTTCTGGGGAGAGAGTGAGGGGCAGCCTCGCAACGCTGTCTCGCCGGATATCTATGCCGAGGATTTCAGTGCGGCGGTGGATTTCCTGGGCACCCGACCGTTTGTTGACAAGGAACGGATTGGTGCTATCGGGATTTGTGGCAGCGGAAGCTTTGTCATCAGCGCAGCCAAGATCGACCAGCGCATGAAAGCCATCGCGACCGTCAGCATGTACGATATGGGCGCTGCCTTCCGTAACGGACTTAGGCACTCGCAGACTGTCGAGCAGCGGAAACAAATCTTTACGGCAGCAGCCGAGCAGCGTTATGTGGAATTCACGGGCGGTGAAACCAAATACGTCGGCGGGACGGTACATCAACTAAATGCGGACACCGACCCTATTCAGCGTGAGTTTTACGATTTCTACCGCACTCCGCGAGGTGAATTCACTCCCAAGAGCTCGTCACCTGCACTCACAACGCACCCGACGCTCACCAGTGTCGTCAAGTTCGCGAATTTTTACCCATTCACGGACATAGAGACGATTTCTCCTCGTCCCATGCTTTTCATCACGGGTGAGAACGCTCATTCCAGAGAGTTCAGCGAAGACGCCTACAAGAAGGCGACCGAACCGAAAGAACTCTACATTGTTCCTGGCGCCGGGCATGTGGATCTGTACGACCGATTGAACTACATCCCCTTTGAAAAGCTCGCATCCTTTTTTAGCAAGTATCTGCAAGGGAACTGATGAAGCTAATCATATTCTATACCCTGCTATCAGGAGTTGTTATCATCATGGCATCAACACAGCTTAACTCAACCAGCTCTGCCCAGACCCGATCATCTCTGTCCCTCGATAGCGACCAGAAAAATCCGGTCATGGTTACCAAAGGCGGGGCGCTTGAACAGGCTCGCATCATGTGGGATTTCTTCTTCAATAAACCTGCAGACACACGTCCATCCGGGAAGATTCCCGTACAGACGCTGACAAAGCAACAGTTACTGGCCGCCCCGAACAACACGGTATATCGCC
Source organism: Geobacter benzoatilyticus (assembly GCF_017338855.1). NCBI lineage: Bacteria > Pseudomonadati > Thermodesulfobacteriota > Desulfuromonadia > Geobacterales > Geobacteraceae > Geobacter > Geobacter benzoatilyticus. Next base: position 14,155 of record NZ_CP071382.1, on the reverse strand, counting down.
TTGGTCACTCAACCGTGCTGCTGAAGCTGCACGGCGCTTTCTGGATCACCGATCCGATGTTTTCTGACCGTGCATCCCCGATACAGTTTGCCGGGCCGGAGCGGTTTCACGCGCCCCCCATCAGCATAGACGAGCTCCCGCCGATCAAGGCGGTCATCATCTCCCACGACCATTACGATCACCTGGACCACGATTCCATCATGCAGCTGGCGGGGAAGACGGACTATTTCCTGACGCCGCTCGGGGTGGGAGACATTCTTGTCGACTGGGGGGTGCCGGCAGCAAAGGTGCGGCAACTGGATTGGTGGCAGGGGATTGATATCGGCGATGTCCGTTTTGTTGCCACGCCTGCGCAACACTTTTCCGGTCGTGGTCTGTTCAACAAAAATCAAACCCAGTGGGCTTCATGGGTCATCCTTGCCCCTGACCAGCGCGTGTTCTTCAGTGGCGATTCAGGCTACTTCGATGGCTTCAGGCAGATCGGCGAGAAATACGGCCCCTTTGACCTGACCCTTCTGGAAACCGGTGCCTACAATGAAAATTGGCCGAACGTCCATATGCACCCGGAAGAGAGCATCCAGGCCCATCTCGACCTGAAGGGCAGGCGCCTGCTCCCTATCCACAACGGCACCTTCGATCTGTCCATGCACTCCTGGTGGGAACCGTTCGACAGGATAGTCGCCCTGGGTGATGTTCAAGGCATTCCGGTCATTACCCCCCTGATGGGTGAACCGGCGAGCATGCACGACACCACGGGTGGTCGGCGCTGGTGGAAATTTCAGGAGAGATACAAAGAAACCGAGCAGGTGCACGTTAATGGGCAACCGGCAGCCGAGCAACTTTAAACAGGGATGACAAAGGGAACAGGCTGTTTATCTGATAAGCAACCTGTGGGGTCAGGAGTGACATTCGGACATTTTCCCCTTTTTCAAGTCCGCTCACTTCATTTATCCGAAATCTTCTTTCTCCCCGGCGGCAGAAAATTCTCCCCGGTCACTACACTCCTGCCGGTCTTCTCTTCAAGATCCACCCGCGCTTTCAGGGCAATGCCGCCACCTTTTTTTCCGGCAACCTTATTTTCCTTCATGCCGGTGGCTGCCATCGTCTCGGCAATCTGGCGGGTGGAGAGTTCGGCCAGGGCGGTAAAAATAAGCTCCGCTTCACTCATGTGGTCGCGCAGATTCTGGGTCTTCAGCCCCTTGAGCTTCTTGTGCTCCTTTACGGCGACACCGGCCCATTCCTGATGAATGATGTTGGTCAGGATGGCAAACTCGCTCTCCTTCTTGATGTCGTGCTCTTTCCAGTAATCGGTCAGCTTGTTGCGGGTTTCCTGCCCCATCATCCGCTGCTGGATCCATTTTTCGCTTCTGCCGTGCTGCTGCCAGTACTCCCTTGCCCGATCCAGTGACCGCGCCGGGTCGGCCATGTCCTGCATCCGCTCATAGCCGACCTTTGCCAGCCAGAGCTTGATCGGCTCGGCTCTGGGGCTGGGCACCGACTGGATCAGGCGCAGCAGGGTTTCCGGGCTGGCGACATCTGTGAGGTATTTCTTCCCGTCAGCCGCTTCCAGTTTCAGTCGGTGACAATTTGTCACCGACTCATTCCCTTCCTTGCTCATGCGCTCTTTCAGCTTATTCCAATACTTCCGGGCTGTTTGATAATCCGGCTGCTGCAGCAGTGCCCGGATGATATCAACCACTGAGAAATACCAGGTTTCGGTTTCCTCGTCGTAAAGCCTGCGGATTTGATAATCTTCGAAAATCGCCAGCTTGTTTTTCATGGTAATTGAACCTCTTGTTTGTGTTCGTGATAACCAGGGCCAGGGCTGGATACTGGCTGTAAATAGCTCGAATTTATCGCACTTACCCCTTTTTAAGTCAATTATTAAAGCGGTTTTATCGAGCCAAATTTCTACGCCTCTGAAATCATTCTGTCTGCCGTTTTGCAGGAAGCCGTAGGAAAGCTTGCTGTCAGCCATAAACAAACCACGTGCCATATCGGAACACAATGCGTTAAAATGAAACAGTGGCCCCTGCCCTGAAATGGAACAGCGGCAGTGGGCCATTATGGCGCAAAATGCAGTAAACGGCAGGTTTACGTCTTTTGCACGGGAATTGCAGACGTATACGGCTGTATACGGTATCGTTGCCGCAGGTGGGCGGTATGGGCCGGTAAAGCCTGCCCGGTTCCAAAAGGAGACAGTGTGAATATCAGCAAGTTTGTGGCCCCTGAAATCATCTTCGGCCTGGGCTCCCTGAGCCAGATCGGCGAGAGCGCCGCCCGCATCGGCGCTTCAAAGGTGTTCCTGGTCAGCGACGAGGACGTGATCAATGCCGGATGGGTGGAGCAGGCACTCCACTACCTCCACGCCGTTGGCCTGGAAACGGAAATCTACTCGTCCCTCACCTCCAATCCCAAGGATTTCGAGGTGATGGAGGGAGCGCAACGGTACCTGGCTTCGGGGTGCGACGCCATCGTGGCCGTGGGGGGTGGCAGCCCCACCGACGTTGCCAAGGCGGTGGCCATCCTCGCCAGCAATGGCGGCCAGCTGCGCGATTACGAGGGGATCAACAAGATTTCACACCCGCTTCCTCCCATGGTGATCGTCCCTTCCACTGCGGGCGCCGGTTCCGAGGTGAGCCAGTTCGCCATCATCGTCGATACCGAGCGGAAGCTGAAGATGTCCATCATTTCCAAGTCCCTGGTGCCGGATATCGCCATCGTCGACCCGGAGCTCCTCCGGACGAAGGACGCCAAGCTGGCCGCCGCCACGGGGATGGATGCCCTGACCCACGGCATCGAGTCCTATGTATCCCTGGCGGCCACCCCCCTCACCGACATCCACGCCTGCAAGGCGATCCAGCTCATCGCGGCCAACCTGCGCCAGGCGGTGGCCGACCGGGGCGACATGGAGGCGAACACCAACATGGCCATGGCGAGCCTCACGGCCGGCATCGCCTTCTCCAACGCCATCCTCGGCGCCACCCACGCCATGACCCACCAGGTGGACGGCCTGCTGGACCAGCACCACGGCGAGGCCAACGCCTCGATTCTGCCGCACGTGATGGAGTTCAACCTCCCGGCCTGCCCGGAGCGTTTCAAGCAAATCGCCTGGCTTCTGGGGAAGGATGTGCGCGACACCGGCGTGGAGGAGGGGGCGCGGCTGTCGATCGTGGGAATCCGGGAATTGATCGCCGATATCGGCCTTGCCAAGGGGCTTGGCGCCATGGGGCTGCGGGAGGAGTTCATCCCGCTCTTGAGCCGCAACGCCCTGAACGATGCCTGCCTGGTGACCAATCCGCGTAACGCGACCGTCGAAGACATCGAAACTATTTTTCGTAAGGCCATGTAGACGGGGAGAGCCATGGACAACAGGGAAAAATTGCTGGAGCAGTTGACCGGCGTCGACTCCTCCAAGCTCAACTACTATATCGAGCTGAAAAAGCGCAACCAGGAGATCCTCAAGCAGAACAGCCGCCTGGAGATTCTGCAGCAGCTCATCCGGGACATCAATATCGATATGTCCATCGATGATATCCTGGAACGGGCCTTCACCAAGTTTCCCCAGACGCTGCCATGCGATTTTCTCGGTCTGGTGACGGTGCGCGACGGCTCGCTGCGGCTCAAGGCGCTGATGCCCCGTGATTTTTGCCGGATAGACAATTTCCCCGCCCATTCGCCGGCCCTCAATGTCGTCCGCGACAAGAAGGCGGGTATTTTTTACCTTACCCCCGATGAGTTGAGCCACGTCCAGATAAATCCCCGGTATCCGGGGCCTCTCCGGTCCCTGGCAGTGGCCCCCATGTTTCAGCGGGGCGAGGTGCTCGGTGTTCTTATTGTGGCCAGCATCATCGATGGCGCATACAACGAGGCGGACCTGAGCTTTGTCCAGCACCTTGCGGACCAGTTGTCCATCAGCATCCAGAACGCCCGGCTCTACAAGCAGGTTTCCCGGGCGAAGAAGGAGTGGGAGGAGACCTTCCTGGCGGTTACCGACCCGATTTTTCTGGTCGATACCGACTACAACGTGCTGCTCCACAACAACCGGCTTTCACCGGCCATGAGCGGCTTCTGGAACCAGGCGGTGAGCAACAAGTGCTTTGCCAGGCTCCACGGCCGCACCCACCCCTGCGAGGATTGCCCCATCAAAGAGGTCCAGCGCACCGGAAAACCGGTGTTCCAGCGCTGGCAGACCGACACGGGGCTGCTCCTTGACCTTTCCTATTACCCGGTGTTCAACGAAGAGAAGCAGCTGTCGGCGGTGACGATCATCATCAAGGATGTCACCGACAAGACCAAGATGGAGGCGCAACTGGTTCAAACGGCAAAACTGGCGGCCCTGGGGGAAATGGCGGCCGGGGTGGCCCACGAGCTGAACAGCCCCATGACGGTCATCATCGGCACGGCCCAGCTCCTGGGGCGGGAGCTTCAGCAGGATGGCCAGTACGAAAGGGCCGAAGTGCTGGAGGACATCGTCAATTCCGGCGTCCGCTGCAAACGGATCATCCAGAACCTGCTTACCTTTTCGCGGCAGAACCAGCCGCCGGTGATGGATATCGACCTCAATGCCGAGGTTGAGCGGGTGCTCAGCATGATCCAGTACCAGATAAACCGGAGCCAGATCAGGATTGTCGAGCAACTTGCCCCCTTTCTCCCTCGACTCACCGCCAACGGTTCGCAGATCCAGCAAGTATTGACCAATTTCCTGATCAACGCCCGGGATGCCTTGGGAGAGGTGGAGGGCAGGGAAAAGATCATCACCGTTGCGACTGCGCTTCTGACTAAGAACGGGAAAAAGTGGGCCGTCCTCAGCGTGAAGGACAATGGCATCGGGATCGCACCGGAAAACCTGACGAAGATTTTCACCCCCTTTTATACGAGCAAAGAGGCCACCAAGGGGACCGGCCTCGGCCTCTCGGTCAGCCTCGGCATAGCCGAATCCCATAACGGCACTATAGAGGTGGAGAGCAAGCAGGGGGAGGGGAGCACGTTTTCGCTGCTCCTTCCCGTCGAGCAGTAGTTTTTACTGCTGTGGTTAAATGCTTTTATCTGGAACAGCGGAGAGAATATGTCACAAATACAGGTTCTGATCATCGACGACGAAACGGACGTCTGCACCTTTTTCCGCCGCCTGCTGGCGAGAAAAGGATATGGGGTCGTCACTGCATCGAACGAGCCGGACGCCCTGCGGGCCATCGGAGAAAACAGCTTCAACGTGGCCATGGTGGACCTGAAGCTGCCGGATACCGACGGACTGACCCTCTTGAAGGCGATCAAGGCCCGGCAGCCTTCCTGCGAAGTCATCATCATGACCGGTTACAGCACCATCAAGACGGCCGTCACGGCGATGCAGCTCGGGGCATACGAGTATCTGGAAAAGCCCTTCGAAGACATCGATGAGATAGAGGCTCTGGTTGAAAAGGCCGCCGGTCATGGCCTCAATCTCCGGCAGGGAAGCGCCGACGCGGAGGAGTGGGCCGACGTGGCCCGGGCAGTCGGTTTCAGGGTGGGAGCCTCGCCGGCCATGAGGCGGCTGGTGTCCGTGGCCCACAAGATCGCCGCCAAGAATGTGACGGTCCTGATCCAGGGGAGCACCGGCACCGGCAAGGAGGTTCTGGCCCGTTTCATCCATGCCGCCTCCGGGCGGGCCGACCAGGCGTTCATTCCGGTAAACTGCGGCGCCCTGCCGGAGAACCTTCTGGAAAGCGAGCTCTTCGGCCACGAGAAGGGGGCATTCACCGGCGCCGCCCAGCCCCGGCGCGGCATTTTCGAGCTGGCAAACCGCGGCACCCTCTTCCTGGATGAAATCGGCGATGCCAGCCCCCAGATACAGGTGAAGCTGCTGCGGGTGCTGGAAACCGGTGAATTCATGCGGGTGGGGGGAGAAAAGCCCATCAAGACCGACGTGCGGGTGATCGCCGCCACCAACGTGGATCTGGAGCAGGCCATCCGCGAGAAAACCTTCCGGGAGGATCTCTTCTACCGGCTCAACGTGGTTCGGCTCGAAATTCCGACGCTGCGCTCCCGCGCCGAGGATATCCCCCAGCTGGCGGAGCACTTCGTCAACCAGCTCAATGCTCCGCTGCGGGTTTCCCCCCAGGCGCTCCGCCTGCTGCAGGGGTATGCCTGGCCGGGCAACATCCGCCAGCTTGCCAACGTCGTGAGGCGCGCCGTGGTCATGTGCACCGGCGACACCATCCTCCCCGAGCACCTGGAGAGCAGCCTCCTGGGCGATGGCGCCGAAAATGCTTCCCCCGCTCCATCAGCGGGGGGGCAGCCGGGCGGTTCCCTTTCCGCTGAACGGTTTCTGGATCAATTGCCCCGTGCCGAGGATCTCCGGAAGCTGACCCCCGAGGAGTTGCAGGGGATGCTTGATTCCCTCCGCGCCCTGGAAACCAGGCTCGTCTCGGCCATGGGGGATAGGGGGCTCGCGACGCCGGCCCGGCGGGGCCTCAAGGATACCGAGGAAGAGACCATCCGGCAGGCGCTGGTGCAGTGCCGGTGGAACATCACCGAAACGGCCAGGGTCCTGGGAATAGGCAGAAATACCCTCTATCGCAAGATCAAGGAGTACGGGCTGGGAGGGGGCTGAGTGGTTTGCGGCATATACGTGGAAAGGAAGAAGGCCATCTCATTGTGGGGGATGGCCTTCTCGTTTGGGGAAATCGCGGGCTAGGGGTCGATGCCTGTTTGTGCTCGCCGTTCACGGCCCGGTTGCTGAATCCATGGTGCCTGATGGCCCCTGCTTCAGCGGCAGCACCACCCGGAAGGTGCTCCCCTTTCCCACGATGCTCTCCACCTGGATGTTTCCCCCGTGGTCCTTGATGATGCCGTAAGAGACCGCTAGACCGAGGCCGGTTCCTTCGTTGCGGGTTGTGAAGAAGGGGCTGAAGATTTTTTTGCGGTTTTCCGGGAGGATGCCGGTCCCCGTGTCCCCCACGGCAATGACGCAGGTCCCCTCATCGGTTCCGCAGGCCGTGCTCAGGGTGAGCACTCCTCCCTGCTTCATGGCCTGGATGGCGTTGAGAATGAGATTGGTGAACACCTGCCGCAGCTGATCGCTGTCCGCTTCCAGGGGGGTGAGGTCGGCTGCATAGTCGCGGCGGACCTCGATGCCGGTGAGGGGTACCTGGTGCCCGACCTGCTTGATGATGTCGTCCAGAAGGGCGTCTATGGCCACGGTCTCAACCTGCTTGTGGTTTTCACGCGCAAACTTGAGAAGGCTCCCCACGATCCGCTCAACCCGTCCCACCTGCTGAACGATGGTGTCCACTTCCTCCCGGTTCGGGTCGTCGTCGGGCAGTGCCATCTGGAGCAGTTCCGTGTTCCCCCGGATAATCGCCATTGGGTTGTTTATCTCATGGGCTACGCCGGCGGCCAGCATGCCGATGTCGGCCAGTTTCGCTGCTCGCACAAGGTCCTCCTGGGTCTTGACGAGGAGGCGGTTCTTCTCTTCCAGTTGGGCGGTACGCTCCAGCACCTTCTGTTCCAATTCCCGGTTCAGCTCCTGGATGTCCTCTTCCCGCTGTGTCAGGGTGTTGGTCATCTGGGCGAATTCGTTTGCCAGTTCTTCGATTTCGTCCCGGCTGTTGACGGTTATGGCAAGATTGCGCTCCCCTGCGGCAATGCGCCGGGCCGCTGTCTCCAGCTCTTTTATGGGCTGGGCGAGCCGGGATGCGATGTAGCTGGACAAGGCAATGCCGATGATTGATCCACAGAGGAGGACCACCGCGAAGATCAGGGAAATTTCCCGCTTCATTTCCAGGTAGGGGCGCTCACTGATTCCCACGTAGAGGGAGCCGACCGGCATTCCCCGGAGGTTGAGGATCGGTTCGTAGGCGGAATAGTACCATTCGTTGACCACGAAGGCCCGGCCGATCCACTTCTCCCGGTTGACGATGACCTTCTTGTAGACTTCTTCCGAAAGCCGCGTGCCTATGGCCCGGCGCTCCGGTGTGAGGAGTACGTTTGTGGCTATCCGCAGATCTCCCTGGAAGATGGTGGCCGTTCCCACGTCCCGCCCCTGGTATTCCACTGCCTCGAATACGATTTTCTTGATGCGGTCCACCAGGTCGTTGTTGCCGTTGAGCAGAACTCCGCCGTAGAGCACGCCGGCTATGGCGCCGGACCGGTCTCTTACCGGCACCGAAACCACCATGGCCATGCCGGAGCGTTCGACCGTTTCATCCCGCCGGCGGGCATGGGGGGTGGGGAGGATATGAATTGCCGCCCTTGCGGCCAGGCCGGTTCCTTCTTTTGCCAGTTCTTCCGGGGGTATTACTTCGGTGCCGGCAATATGCTCGCCCCGCAGCGCCCTTGAGACGATCTGATCGTTGACCTTGCTGTCGCCGAAGGCCCCGTGGTTGCTGGCCCGGAAGACGACCTGCCCCGACCGGTCCACGGCGGTGAGGAAGTCGAGCCCCTCGCTGCTCATTCGCGGCGTCAGGAGGTTGTTGAGGGTGGCTCTATCCCCTTGGCTGATGATGGTGGAGGTGAAAGGGTTGGTGGCGGTGAACTTGATTACGTCGCGGATGTGGTCGATCTCGCTCTGGTAGACGGCGCGGGCCGAGTTCAGGTCGGTGCGGACCTTCTCCTGTGCCTGTTTCACCACCCTCGAGTCGATTATGTAGATACCGATGACCCCGCAGAGCACCGTGGCCACGAAGAGGGGGATGAGGGTGGCGATGGTGAGCTTGAAGCGGATGGGGAAACGTCTCGTTCCCATTCAGGAGTCCCTGGGATCGATGTTCCCCTGACCGGGGATGCTGAGGTTGTACTCAACTATTTTGCGGTCGAGCGTTTTGCGGGAGATGCCGAGAATCTCCGCCGAGCGGCTCTTGTGGTAACCGGTCCGGCGCAGTACCTGCTCGATGTGCTCCCGTTCGATGGCTTCCAGCGAAATGAGCCGGTTGCCGGGCAAGGGGGCGGAGGCCTGGTTCCGGGGCTGAACCGGCAGTACGTCGGGAGTTACCAGGTCGCCGCGGGTGAGGATGGCGGCCCGCTCGATGACGTTTTCCAGTTCGCGGACGTTGCCGGGCCAGTGGTAGGTCTTGAGGATCTGGAGCGACTCGGGGGTGAATCCCCTGATTTCTTTCCTTATGCGCCGTGCGTATTTGGTCAGGAAGTGCATCGCCAGGGGTTCGATATCCTCGCTCCGCTCCCGAAGGGGGGGGAGGGCTATGGAGATGACGTTCAACCGGTAATAGAGGTCTTCCCTGAACCGCCCTTCCTGGACTTCTTTGTTCAAATCCTTATTGGTGGCGGCCACGAAGCGGATATCGACGCTTTTTGCCTTGGTGGCCCCAACGGGTATGAACTCCCGTTCCTGGATGACCCGCAGGAGCTTGGCCTGGACCGCTGCGGAGACATCGCCGATCTCGTCCAGGAACAGGGTGCCTCCGTCGGCTTCCTCCAGAAGCCCCTTCTGGGTGGTGATGGCGCCGGTGAAGGCCCCCCGCACATGGCCGAAAAGCTGGCTTTCCAGAAGGGTGTCCGAGAGGGCGGCGCAGTTGATGGAGAGAAAGCGGCGCCCCTTGCGCTGGCTGTTCACGTGGACCGCTCCGGCGATGAGCTCCTTGCCGGTTCCCGATTCGCCCAGGACAAGGATGTTGGCGTCGCTGGCAGCCACCTGTACGGTCAGTTCGTAAATCCTGCGGAACTCGTCGCTGACGAAGATGATGTTGTCGGGGATGTCCGGGCGGGAAAGCTCCTCCTTGAGCTGGCGGTTTTCCTTCAGCAGTAGGTCGAGCTGGAGGGCGTTTTCGATGAGACCGAGAATTTTTTCCTTGGGGAAAGGCTTGGTGACGTAGTCGTAGGCACCGAGTTTTATGGCCTCCACCGCCGCATCAATGGTGCCGAAGGCGGTCATGACCACCACCGGCAGGTTCGGACGAAGCTGCTTTACGCGCTTCAGCACCTCGATGCCGTCCATGTCGGGCATGCGCACGTCCTGAAGGAGGATGTCGGGTTCCGGTCCGTTTCCCTCTTCCATCCGCTCCAGAAGGCTCGTGCCGCCGTCGAACGTCTCGACTTCATATTCCTTCGCCTGGAACATCTTCTGGAGGTAGCGCCTGATTCCTTCTTCGTCGTCGCAGATGAAAATGCGTGCTTTCAGCATGAATTTATCCCGCGGCTGCCATCGAGTTTCTGGTGCCTTTTGACAATAATTTTTATAGACAAAATGATACATAGGTGGCCAGGATTCCGCAAGACAAGATTCCCCATTCACCGGCTCCGTTGCGGGTCGTAAAATAATTTATCCAGTAATTGCAGTGTGTTGACCCTTGTGTTGACGTGTAAACAATATTGGCATGGACGTTGCCAATAGTTACGCGGTTGTAATGTTCGACACAACGGGCAGATCGCCCGACTTTTTAAGGGGGTTTGTGGAATGGGAATTTCACGCAGGCAATTTCTGCAGGGGGGGGCATTGGCCGGTGCGGCTCTGGCTCTCTCCGGCAAACCGGGGGAGGCGAGCGTTGACGCTCCTGATCTCCGGACCAAAGGGCTCAAGGTTACGACGACCATTTGCCCGTTCTGTTCAGTGGGGTGCGGTCTGATTGTCCATACCAAGGACGGCAAGGTTGTCAACACCGAAGGTGACCCGCAGCACCCGATCAACCAGGGTGCGCTCTGCCCCAAGGGGGGGGCGCTCTTCCAGATCGCCAACAACGAGCACCGGCTCCAGAAGGTTAAGTACCGGGCGCCCGGCTCCGACAAGTGGGAGGAGAAATCGTGGGACTGGGCCCTTGACCGGATCGCCCAGCGTATGAAGGAAACCCGCGACAAGACCTTCAAAAAGACCGAGCTTAACAAGAAGGACAAGAAAGAATACGTGGTAAACCGCACGGACGGCATGGCCTTCTTCGGCGGAGCCGGCCTCGACAACGAGGAATGCTACCTCTGGTCGAAGTTTGGTCGCGCCATGGGAGTTGGGCAGCTCGAACACCAGGCCCGACTTTGACACTCGTCAACAGTCGCCGGTCTGGCGGCTTCGTTCGGTCGTGGTGCAATGACCAACCATTGGATTGACCTGAAGAACTCCGATGCAATTCTGGCAATCGGCTGCAACCCGGCCGAGAACCACCCAATTTCGTTCAAGTGGATCGAAGAAGCGATGGACAAGGGGGCAACCCTCATCTCCGTCGATCCCCGCTTCACCCGGACTTCGTCCAAATCCAACATCTACGCCCAGATCCGCCCCGGCACCGACATTGCTTTCCTGGGCGGCCTCATGAACTACGCGCTCCAGAACAACCTCATTCACGAGGAATATGTCCGGGAGTACACCAACGCCACCTTCATCGTCGGCGAGCAGTTCGACTTCGAGGACGGCATGTTCTGCTCCTTCGACGACCAGGAGAAGACCTACGACCTAAAATCCTGGGCCTATGCCACCGGCGGCGACGGCAAGCCCATGCGCGACATGAGCATGAAAAACCCCAAGTGCGTCTATCAGCTCATGAAAAAGCACTACAAGCGCTATGACGTTGATACCGTCTGCGCCATCACCGGCACCAAGAAAGAGGACTACCTCAAGGTGGCCAAGGCTTTCTGCTCCACCGGCCGGTCCGACAAGGCGGGGACCATCCTCTACGCCATGGGTATCACCCAGTCGACCCACGGCAGCCAGAACGTCCGGGCCGTTGCGCTTCTGCAGATGCTTCTCGGCAACATCGGCATCGCCGGCGGCGGCGTGAACGCCCTGCGGGGCGAGAGCAACGTCCAGGGCTCCACCGACTACGGGCTTTTGTTCCACACGCTCCCCGGCTATCTCAAGTCGCCGGAGTTCGACAACGTCGACCTCAAGTCCTACAACGAAAAGTGGACTCCCACTACCAAAGACCCCAAGAGCGCCAACTGGTGGGGGAATACCCCCAAGTACACCGTAAGCCTCCTGAAGGCTTGGTACGGCGACAACGCCACCGCCGAAAACGACTTCTGCTATGACTATCTCCCCAAGCGGATGGGGAACTACTCCTTCGTGAAGGTCATGGAGAGGATGGGAAGGGGAGAGCTTGACGGACTCGTCTGCATGGGGATGAACCCCGCCGCGGGAGGCCCCGATTCCAATTCGTCCCGCGAAGCCCTCGGCAAGCTCAAGTGGCTTGTCACCGTTGACCTCTGGGAGACTGAAACCTCCATCTTCTGGAAGCGCCCCGGGGTCAACCCGAAGGATATCCAGACCGAGGTCTTCATGCTGCCGGCCGCTTCTTCCATCGAGAAGGAAGGCTCCATCTCCAACTCGGGCCGCTGGGCCCAGTGGCGCTACGCCGCCATCCACCCGGTGGGGGATGCACGGAGCGACCTTCACATCATCGACGAATTCTACAAGCGGGTGAAGGCTCTCTACGTGAAGCAGGGGGGCGCATTCCCCGAACCCATCACCAAGCTTGCCTGGAGCTACGGCAACGGTCACGAGCCCGATGTCCATCTGGTTGCCAAGGAGATAAACGGCTACTTCACCAAGGACATGACCATCGTCGACAAGGACAAGACCCTGGAGTTCAAGAAGGGGGACCAGGTCCCCATGTTCAAGTACCTCCAGGCTGACGGTTCCACGGTCTGCGGCTGCTGGATTTATTCCGGCTCCTATACCAAGGAGGGGAACCAGATGGCCCGTCGGGATGCCTCCGATCCCACCGGGCTCGGCCTCTTCTCCAAGTGGTCCTGGTGCTGGCCGGTGAACCGGCGGGTCCTCTACAACCGGGCCTCCGTCAACACGGCGGGCGCACCGTTCAACGCCAAGCGCCCCATCATCGCCTGGGATTCCCTGGAGAAGAAATGGAAGGGTGACGTTCCCGACGGCCCCTGGCCGCCCATGAAGGACGACAAGGAAGGGAAGTACCCCTTCATCATGCTCCCCGAAGGTCATGGGCGGCTCTATGCCCTCGACATGAAGGACGGCCCGTTCCCCGAGCACTACGAGCCGGTGGAGAGCCCTGCCCGGAACCTCCTTTCCAAGGTGCAGAGCAATCCGGTCGTCAAGGTGCCCAAGAACGTGTCGAGCGATACGGGCCGGTTCCCCTATATCGGCACCACCTACCGGGTGACCGAGCACTGGCAGACCGGGGCCATGACCCGCAGCCTCCCCTGGCTTGTGGAGCTGGTTCCCGACATGTTCGTGGAACTCTCCGTATCCCTTGCGAAGGAAAAGGGTATCAAGCAGGGCGACCAGGTCAAGGTTACCACCGAGCGGGGGAGCATCCAGGCTCGGGCACTGGTGACCAGCCGCCTCAAGCCCTTCAACGTCCAGGGGAAAATGATCGAGCAGGTGGGGATGCCGTGGCACTTCGGCTATGCGGGCCTTGCCACCGGCGACAGCGGCAACGTTCTTACCCCGACGGTAGGGTGCGCCAATACCGGTATTCCGGAGTACAAGGCGTTCCTCTGCAATATCGAGAAAGGGGGTAAGGCTGCATGAGTTCAGCACCCATCGACTACGGCAAAACCAAGACTTTTCTGATAGATACCACCAAATGCACCGGCTGCCGGGGCTGCCAGGTGGCCTGCAAGCAGTGGAACCAGCTCAAGGCTGAGAACACGCACTTCTTTACCGGCGAAGGGTACCAGAATCCGCCGCAGATGTCGGAGTTCACCTTTACCCGGGTGAAGTTCAAGGATTATCAGAAACACGGGCAGAACGAGTTCGCCTTTTACAAAGAGATGTGCATGCACTGCAACGAACCGGCATGCGCTTCCGTCTGCCCGGTCGGCGCCTTCAAGAAAACTCCGGAAGGGCCGGTGGTCTACAATGCAAAGAAATGCATAGGCTGCCGCTTCTGCATGGTCGCATGCCCCTTCGGAGTGCCCAAATACGAGTGGAGCAAGGCCTTCCCGCTGGTCAAAAAGTGCACCGGCTGCTACAGCCGCGTGAAAAACGGCCTTCACCCCGCCTGTGCCACCGCCTGCCCCACGGCCATAACCTACGGCTCCCGCGAGGAGATGCTGAATGAGGCCGAGAAGCGGATCGCCGCCAAGCCCGACCGCTACTTCAAGGTGATCTACGGCAAGGAGGAGGCGGGGGGGACCTCTGTCCTCTACCTCACCCACCAGCCCCTCGATGAACTCGGCTTCAAGCCGGTCACCAAGCGGCCGCTCCCGTCGTACACCTGGCAGGCCCTGCGCCTGGTCCCCGGCATTTTCCTCACCGTCG